>JASMCQ010000012.1:0-42500 GCA_030753265.1 Dehalococcoidia bacterium | reverse complement strand
ACCCAAGCGGCGGGATTGGACGCCCCAGCAGAGATGACTGGTAATTCAACGCTGAGACGCGGAGCACACCGAGGGACAGAACTCGGCGCTCCCTGCGTCTCCGCAGTGAAATGAATGACTGTAGAATTCGATATAGACTAAGCGAACAGGTGCAGAATATGGAGCGGACATTGGTTTTGGTCAAGCCCGATGGAGTTCAACGAGGCCTCATCGGCGAGATTATCTCCCGGCTGGAAAGGCGGGGTCTGAAACTGGCGGCGCTGAAGCTGATGCGGGTCAGCGAGCCCTTGGCCCGGCAGCACTACGCGGAACACGAGAAACGGGACTTTTTCCCCACGCTGGTGGAGTTCATTACTTCGTCGCCCGTGGTGGCCATGGTCTGGCGGGCGGATGACGCGGTAAAGGTGGTCCGTAGGACCATGGGCGAAACCAGTCCGGCGGGCTCGCCCCTGGGAACCATTCGGGGCGATCTGGCGCTGGACATCGGTAGGAACTTGGTCCACGGCTCCGACAGCCAGGAGTCAGCTGTGCGGGAGATAAGCCTGTTCTTCAGCCCAGAGGAAATCCTTGACTACGACCGGTGCACCGATCCGTGGATCAAAGAACTCTAACCACCTGGGAGGCCCCGGACCAGAGGCGCTCCAAGTCGTAATACTCGCGCTCTTCGGGGCCGAAGATGTGGATGATCACGTCGCTGAAGTCCAGAAGCACCCACCCGGCGGAAGGCGTGCCCTCCCGGTGGAAGCGGCGCACCTGGGCGTCTTTGAGGGCCTGGGTGATGTCTTCTTCCAAGGCCTCGATCTGGCGCGAGGACTCGGCCGACATGATGACGAAATAATCCGCGAAGGAAGCTACCCGGCGCAGGTCCAGCATCACAATGTCCTCAGCCAATTTGTCTGAGGATACCTCCACCACCAACTGCGCCAAATCTGCCGGATTCGTCGCCTTAACCTCGCTCTTGGAATGCCGCCCTTTGATTCGAGTATAGGCGTCGGTCTGGATATGGTCAACTAACGGGAGATTCAGTGGGAGGACACAATGCGCACTTTGCTCAGGCACCGGGTCGTGGTATTGCTGGGACTTGTTCTGCTAGCTGGGCTGGCCTCATTCGCCTGTGGCGGCGGTAAAGAGATCGATACTGAGAAGCTGGTGCCGGAGGGTTCCAGCTTGATCGGCAGTATCCAGTTTGAAAAGATTCTGAACGATGTGGACCTGGAGTCGATCTACCAAGCCTTGCCCGTTGACGGGGGTGATCTTCAGACGATCGACCAACTCCTGAACGAGGCCATGGCGCAGACGGGGGTGGACTTCCGGAAGATTTCTCACGCCACGTTTTTCGCCGATGTCTCGCGGCCCGGTGATTTTCTTGGAATCATCGTCCGCGGCAGCTTCGATGAAGACGCCGTTGTTGCCGCTCTCCAAGCAGCCGGAGAGGCGCCGCTGACGGCAACGGATTACAAAGGACGGCGGGTCCACTCGGCCGAAGATGATCAGGACCAAGGGGCTCTGGTGGTGTTGGAGGGAGATAATCTGGTCGTGGGCACCCTGGAGGCAGTCCGGGCGGTGATCGACGTCCAGGACGGGGATCGTGATCGGGCATCAGGTGAGGTGCAGGCCGCTCTCAGCGACCTTGATGATGGGCTGATTCGATTGGTACTGGAAGTCCCCTCCGGGGCGCTCCAGGACCAGTTGCCCCTCGGTGACATCCCCTTCCTGGGCGACAGCGTCGAGAATCTGCCGGCGGTGCTGGGCGCCGTTCGGGACTTGGCGCTCGTTGGGTTGTCCCTGGACCAGGACGGGCAGGACTTGAAGTTGAGGGTGACCCTGAACTTTGGAAGCGCCGATTCGGCAACCGTGTTCGGCAATTTCCTGGACGGCATCTTGAAACTCGTTTCGGGGGCGAGTCCCGACGCCCAGACCAGGGAATTGGTGGAGCGGCTGCAGATCGACGTTGATGGAGACGGAGTGGCGATCAGTCTGGAGATTGCCGTTCCTGAGCTGAGCCAGTTGTTTAGCGATTTGGTTAGCGTTTCAAGTGCCGAAATGTCAGTGGTGGTTCCCCCGGCGGCGCCTAACTTGGATCCCGCCTATCGAATAGTGACCATGCCAACCGCGAACCATGTCCCTGATGGGGATAGCGTGGACTACAACACCACGCCACCCACCTCGGGCGACCACCTGGTGGGTTGGGCAGACTGCGGTTTCTATCCCGGGGGACTGCCCGACGAGCTGATAGTACATAATCTGGAGCACAGCAACATCGTGGTCAGCTACAACCTGCCCGCCGGCGATGACGTGGCGCGGCTCCGCGGCATCATGGACGGTCTCGGCTTGGCGGCGGATTGGGGCGTGACCCGGTCCTACGACAAGATTCCCGCGGGCACCGTGGCCCTCGCCGCTTGGGGCAGGCTGGACACGGCCCAAGGAGTCGACCGGGGCAAGATCGAGCGCTTCTTTGATGCTTACGCCGATGCCCTGGGGCCGGAGCGTATTCCCTGTTAAGGGGTGAGGACCGAAGTCCATCCGAGGCCGCCGGGCCGGCTGCGGCCCTTCGGAATGGCCGGATTCCGGAGTGGTCTTGGAACGCCCGGCTGGCTACTGGTGGAGAAAGTGGGAGAGTTTTTCCACTTCGAATCGCATTTCGTAACAAAGATTTAACATTTTGGTGTGAAAGTTTGGCTTTTGGGGCTACTCATATTCTAAATAGCAGGTTATAATACTCTACTAACTTGGCAGATACGCTTGGCGGGAGAAACTTTTCCAAGCTGGCGGGGCCGGCCTTTTGCTATTGGAATCCGGAGAGCCGAGACCTCGGGCCTTTTGAGACCGTAATCGATTGTGATATATTTATCAAATAATTATTCGAGCCCTCGATTGCGGGGCGCTCCACGGGCTTGCGAGCAGGCGGCCACGGTTATTCGTTGGCGGGCCCAGATGCGAGACTCGTTGTTCGAAAACCTTAAGCCAGGAAACACCAGATGAACCCATTTAAAGAGCTGGCCCGGCAAGGGCTGTATTCGCCCGAGCAAGAGCATGATAGTTGCGGCGTAGGTGTAGTCGCTAACATCAGGGGCGAGAAGTCACACCAGATAATCGGTGAGTCACTGCAAGTGCTGGTCAACCTCGGCCACCGGGGAGCCGCCGGCTGCGACCCGGAGACCGGCGACGGGGCCGGCATCCTCATCCAAATGCCCCACCGGTTTTTCCGGGCGGAAGGTTCCCGGTTGGGCATCGACCTACCCGCTGATGGGGACTACGGGGTCGGCATGGTGTTTTTACCCCCCCAACCCGAGAGTCAAGAGAAATGCCGGGGACTGGTGGAGCGGGTCATCGAGCAAGAAGGGTTGGAGTTCTTGGGTTGGCGAGAAGTGCCCGTGGACCCCAGCAAACTGGGCCGGGATTCCCGCCGCGTTTGCCCCAGTATCTGGCAGGTGTTCATCGGCCCTGGCTCCCGGATCGACGGCCGAGACCAACTGGAGCGAAAGCTCTACGTGGTCCGCAAGGTGATAGAACACGGCGCGGAAGATTGGGGCCTCACCGACGAAGAGGCCGACTATTTCTATATTTGCAGCCTGTCTTGCAACACCATCGTCTACAAAGGCCTGCTGTTGGCCCACCAGATCTTGGGGTTCTACCGGGACCTGGCCGACGAGACGTTGGTGAGCGCCTTCGGGCTGGTCCACTCCCGGTTCAGCACCAATACCCTGGGACACTGGAAGCTGGCTCACCCCTACCGGTATTTGGCCCACAACGGTGAGATCAACACCCTGCGAGGTAACCTCAACTGGATGCATGCCCGCGAGGCCCAGTTTCAGTCGACGCTGTTTGGCGAGGATATGCGCAAGATCCCGCCCATCATGACAGCGGGGGCCAGCGATACTGCCAGCATCGACAACGCCCTGGAACTGTTGCTCATGACCGGACGGGACCTGGACCACGCCATGCTCATGCTGATCCCTGAGGCGTGGGAGCAGCACACAACCATGATCCAGGAGAAGAAGGACTTCTTCGAGTACCATTCCTGCCTGATGGAGCCGTGGGACGGCCCGGCGATGATCGTTTCCAGCAACGGGCGCAGCATCTGCGCCCTGCTCGACCGGAACGGCTTCCGCCCCTTCCGCTACACCATTACCAAAGACGACAAGCTGGTGATGTCCTCGGAAACGGGCGTGCTGAACATCCCTCCGTCGCAGATTAAAGAGAAAGGCAGGCTTCAACCCGGCCGGATGTTCCTGGTCAACCTTGAAGAAGGGCGGATTATCGGTGACGAGGAGTTGAAGCACAAACTGGCCAGTCGGCAGCCCTACGGCCAGTGGTTGAACGACTACAAGGTGGCCCTGGATGACCTGCCTGAACCGGCCGGCCTCGCCGCCGCGTCTTCCCCAGGGGCCGGAGCTAACAGTGACGGCCGTTCCGATTTGCGGCAGCAGAAGCAGGCCTTCGGTTATACCATGGAAGAGCTTCGCATGCTGACCGCGCCCATGGCCCGCCACGGCGCCGAAGCGGTCGGCTCCATGGGGAACGACACCCCCCTGGCGGTGTTGTCCGACCAGAACCAACTGCTGTTCAACTACTTCAAGCAGTTCTTCGCCCAGGTGACCAATCCGCCGTTGGACGCTATTCGGGAGGAGTTGGTGACCTCCCTTCAGTCTTTCATCGGCTGTGACCAGAACCTCTTCGAAGAGACGGCAAAGCACTGTCACCAGTTGCAGTTGATGTCACCGATTATCTCCGACCGGGACCTACAGAAGATCCGGGAGGTCAATGTTGGGGAAGTCCGGTCCATAACCTTGTCCAGCCTGTTTGACGCCCTGCACGGGCCGAACTCTCTGAAGTCGGCCTTGGACCGGCTGCGCGCCGAAGCATCCCGGGCCATCCGGGATGGCTACAGCATCATCATCCTTTCCGACCGGGGTGTGGACCGGCAACATGCTCCCATTCCCAGCCTGCTGGCCACGGCGGCGGTGCACCATCACCTGATCCGCGAGGGCACCCGCACCAAGGTGGGGCTGGTGGTGGAGTCCGGCGAGCCTCGGGAGGTGCACCACTTTTCCCTGCTCATCGGGTACGGGGCCGGGGCCGTAAACCCGTACCTGGCCCTGGCGACAGTCCGCGAGATGGCCGCGGCTGAGGAGTTGAACGGCACCAAGCCGGATTACGCCGAGAAGAACTACATCAAAGCCAACCAGAAGGGCGTCCTGAAGGTCATGTCCAAGATGGGCATATCCACGGTCCGGAGCTACCGGGGGGCCCAGATCTTCGAGGCCATCGGGCTGAACCAGGAGTTGGTCGACGAGTATTTTAGCTGGACCCCATCTCGAATCCAGGGCATCGGCTTGGACGCCGTCGAGGAAGAGGTCCTCCAGCGGCACCGATCCGCCTTCGAATCTCAGCACCCGTCCAGCCAGCGGGAGTTGATGACGGGTGGTTTCTACCAGTGGCGCCGGCACGGGGAGTTTCACCAATGGAACCCGGAGGTCATCGCCAAACTGCAGGACGCGACACGGTCCAACAATTGGGAGACCTACAAAGAATTTGCCAGTTTGGTCAATGACCAGAGCCAGAAGATGGCCACCCTGCGCGGGCTGTTGGAGTTGAAGAAGACCCAGGCTGCGGTTCCCTTGGAGGAAGTCGAGCCGGCGTCGGAGATCGTCAAACGGTTCGCAACCGGGGCGGTGTCCCTTGGCTCCATCAGCCGGGAATCCCACGAGACTATAGCCATAGCCATGAACCGGATGGGAGCGCGGAGCAACACCGGCGAGGGTGGAGAGGATTTCCACCGCTACACCCCCGACGCCAACGGCGACTCTCGCAGCAGCGCGATGAAACAGGTGGCTTCGGGGCGGTTCGGCGTCACCGCAAACTACCTGGTCAACGCCACGGATCTGCAGATAAAAATGGCCCAGGGCTCCAAACCCGGCGAAGGCGGCCAGTTGTCCGGGAACAAAATAGACGAGTACATCGGCTGGGTCCGCCGGACAACCCCGGGCGTGGAGCTGATCTCCCCGCCGCCTCACCACGACATATACTCCATCGAGGATCTGGCTCAGCTGATCCACGATTTGAAGAACATCAATCCTGAGGCCAGGATACACGTGAAGTTGGTCGCCGAGGTGGGCGTGGGCACCGTGGCCGCCGGGGTAGCCAAGGGTCACGCCGACGTGGTCCTCATCAGCGGCCACGACGGCGGCACCGGCAATTCGCCTGAGTCGTCCATCAAACACGCCGGGCTCCCGTGGGAGCTGGGCATTGCCGAGACCCAACAGGTCCTGGTTGCCAACGGGTTGCGGGGCCGGATCGTGGTGCAGGCCGACGGCCAACTCAAGACAGGCCGGGACACGGTTATCGCCGCGCTGCTGGGGGCTGAGGAGTTCGGATACGCTACTGCACCCCTGATCGTCAACGGCTGTATCATGCTGCGCAAGTGCCACCTGGGGACCTGCATGGTGGGTATCGCGACTCAGGACCCGGAGCTGCGCAAGCGGTTTACCGGCCAGCCGGAGTACCTGGTCAGCTACTTCAACTTCGTGGCCGAAGAGATGCGAGAAATCATGGCCGAGCTGGGCTTCCGCACGGTCAACGAGATGGTGGGCCGGGCGGACCTGTTGGACGCCCGAGAGGCCGTCTACCACTGGAAGGCCAAGGGAGTAGACCTGGCCCGGCTACTCTACCGGCAGCAGCCCAGAAGCCCCGACGAGGCGGCACACTGCTGTGAGGAGCAGGACCATGGCTTGGACCGGGCGCTGGACCACCAGTTGATCGAGTTGGCCGAGCCGGCTTTGAATAATAAGGAACGGGTGAAGATAGAGCTGCCCATCTGCAATGCCAACCGGACCGTCGGCGCCATGCTCAGTGGCAAGGTTGCCAAACGGTACGGCGAGGAGGGCCTTCCGCCCGAGACGATCAGAATCAATTTCACCGGCTCGGCGGGTCAGAGCTTCTGTGCCTTCCTGGCCAAGGGGATCGACGTTCACCTGGAAGGGGACACCAACGACTACTTGGGCAAAGGGATGACCGGAGGCCGCATCGTGGTCTGCGCACCCAGCGATGCCAGCTTTGTCCCTGAAGAGAACATTTTGATAGGCAACGTGGTGCTGTACGGCGCCACCGGCGGCCAGGTATATATTCGAGGCCTCGCCGGCGAGCGATTCTGTGTCCGCAACAGCGGCGTGCACGCTATCGTCGAGGGAGTTGGGGACCACGCTTGCGAATATATGACCGGCGGAGTGGTGGTGGTGTTGGGGCGAACGGGCCGCAACTTTGCCGCCGGGATGAGCGGGGGCATCGCCTTCGTCAACGATGAGGACGGCGACTTTGAGATTCGCTTCAACCCGGGCCTGGCGGACCTCGAACCGGTCACCGACCCCGAGGACGTGGCGACGCTCAAGCGCATGATTGAAGAGCATTTGAAGCTCACCGGCAGCGGGCCGGCCCGCCGAATCCTGGCTAACTGGGACGAGGCTCTGCCCCGGTTCAAGAAGGTCATGCCTAGGGATTACCGGCGGGTACTGGATGAGGCGCGGGCGAAGGGCAAGACGGAACTGCAGGCGACTCACCATGGGTAAGCCCACTGGATTCATGGACGCCGGGCGCCAGACACCGGAGAGGCGGCCCGTGCTCGAAAGAACCGAAGACTACCAGGAGCTTTACGTGCCCTGGCTCGATGTCCAGGCGCAGGAGCAGGGCTCCCGGTGCATGGACTGTGCCGTTCCCTTCTGCCATATGGGATGCCCCCTCGGGAACGTAATCCCGGAGTTCAACCACCAGGTGTACCTGGGCAATTGGGAACAAGCCCTGGAAGTACTCCTGGCCACCAACAACTTCCCCGAATTCACGGGCCGCGTGTGCCCCGCTCCGTGTGAGGCTTCATGCGTCTTGAGCATCAATGGCGACCCGGTGACCATCGAGTATATCGAGAAGCAGATCGCCGAACGGGGTTTCGCCGAGGGCTGGATCAAGCCTGAGCCTCCCGAGGCGCGCACCGGCAAGAGAGTCGCGGTGGTGGGCTCGGGTCCGGCGGGACTGGCGGCGGCCCAACAGCTCAACCGCGCCGGCCACTCAGTCACCGTCTTCGAACGGGCCGATCGGATCGGCGGCATATTGGCCCTGGGAATACCTGACTTCAAGCTCGACAAGCAGGTGGTGCGCCGCCGGATCGACCTGTTGGCCGCGGAAGGGGTCACCTTTAAGACCGGAGTCGACGTGGGAGTGAGCTACCCGGTGGAAATGTTGCTGGCGGACTTCGACGCCGTCTGTCTTACTTGTGGCTCGACCCAGGCGCGGGACTTGCCCGTTCCTGGCCGGGAGCTGGGCGGCATTCACCTGGCCATGGAGTACCTGACGCAGCAGAACCGGATATTGGATGGCGAAGAACTCGATCCGTCGGAGCGTATCACCGCCGAGGGCAAACGAGTGGTGATCTTGGGTGGCGGCGATACCGGAGCCGACTGCCTGGGCACGGCACTCCGGCAGGGCGCCAATGTCGTTTTCCAGTATGAACTCTTGCCTGAACCGCCCGTGGAGAGGCAGCCCCATAACCCCTGGCCGCAGTGGCCCGCCGTCTTACGCTTGTCCCCGGCTCACGAAGAGGGCGGCGTCCGAGACTATAACGTTCTAACCAAGGCATTTATGGGCAGCAACGGCACGGTGGAGCGGCTGCACGCCGTCCGGGTCCAGTGGGACCAACCGAGCAATAATGGCCGGCCCGGCATGAGGGAAGTTGCGGACAGCGACTTCATCGTGGAAACCGACCTGGTGCTGCTGGCGATGGGATTCCTCCACCCGCAGCATGACGGGATGCTGGCCCAAATTGGGGTGAAACTGGACGGCCGGGGTAACGTGAAGACCGACGGGAACAAGATGACCAGCGTCCCCGGCGTATTTGCCGGTGGCGATGCGGCGCGGGGACAATCGCTGGTGGTCTGGGCTATTGCCGAGGGCCGGGAAGCAGCCCGGGGCGTGGACTCCTACCTGATGGGCAAGAGCAACCTTCCCCGGTCTTAGGCGGCGGGCTAGCCTCGGCCGAGTTCAACAATACCAGCCGTGCCGGGCGCGCCGGGCTTGTCGTCGTCCGGGCCGGTGGGACCGCCCCGCCGGGCCTTGGCGTTCCACTCTTCGATCCGTACCTCCACCATCGCGGTAATGCCGAGGTCGGCCGGCGGCGGCGGTTCATAGTCGCGGCCGATGGCGCGGCCGGGAAAGTAACGGCGCACCATCCGGTCCAACAGCTCAAACTTTTCAGACTGATCCGTGATGGCTGTGGCCTTGCCGAACAGAACGACACTCCGGTAGTTCATCGAGTGGTTCATAGCCTTTCGTGAGTAGACCAGGCTGTCCACAAGGGTCACCGTTACGCATACGGGTACCCCGTTGGCGAGATGTTCGAGGGCTCGACTCTTGACCGCGCCGTGGAGATACATGCGGTCCGGCTTCGCGAGATCGTAGTGGTAAGAGAGGGGTATCACTACCGGCTGGCCGTCCTGCACGAGCCCCAGATGCGCCACCAGACCCTCCGACAGGATATCGGCGGCCTCGCCGGGTACGGCCCGTTCCGGATGAGTCCGGATGCGCGTTCGTTCGGTTACTTTCATCTTCTGAGCTACCCCCTGGGTTGCAATGAGTTGCTATTGAGCCCGTTTACCGTGCCTCGGGCCGCCGTTACTGCTGCGGCATTGTCAGGGACCGGGCTGCCTCGGCCACCTGGTCCGGGTCGACCAGGACCCTGGCTAAGACCAGCGAGCCTTCCCGGTCCAACGCCAACTCCCCGAAGGATAGATCCACTCCCTCCTCGATCCGTTCCAGAGCCGTTTCCAGCGCCGCCGTCGCCATGGACTCGTCTTCGAAGCTGGCCAGGCCGTAGAAAACCACGGTCTGGTCCGCTTGCAGGCCGGCGCTTACCGCCGCGCCGGCGCAACCGGGCAGGTCGATTATCGCACCCAGTTCTCCCAGGTCGCCGCAATTGCGGATCACGGTGGCGGCGAAGCCCGAGGGTAGCTGATCGACGAGGCCCCGGATCTCCGGGTCGTCCAGCAGGCTGGGTTGGAGTCCGTCGAATACGTCCAGCGCGCCTTTGACCAGTTCCACCGCCGGGGCCCCACCCAGGGGTGACCCCGAGGCAAATACCACCGTGGAATCATCGGCCTCGCCGACGGCCAGCGTCAACCCGAACACGTCCATACTCCAGACCCGATGCTCCCGGTATGCCTCGGGTTCCGGGCTGCCGACGGATATTCCAAAGCCGCTGGCCACGTCCAGGAGGGCTGAAACGTCGAAGGACCCATCCAGCACGGTGAAAGCTCCTTGTCCACCTTCGCCCGTGGCCAGCACCAGCCGGCTGACTAGCCCGGTGGCCGCACCCGGCAGCGTCCCGGCCAGCCCCAGGGATTCCAAGCTGAGGGCATCCTTGAGCGCCTGGCTACTCTCCAGGGCCTGGGCATCCATGAAAATCGCTGAGTTGTACCCGCTGGGCACCACGGAAAGCAGGTGAGACAGTTTGGCCAGCCGGTCGGGGTCGGGCGCGGGCAGAGAGATGTCGCCAAGTACCACCACGGTGGCTGGGACCGGCGTCGGCGTCGGCACCGGGGTCGCGGTCGGTGTAGGCGTGGCCGTTGGGACCGGCGTGGCTTCGGCGCAACCAACCAGGGCCACCGTGAGCAGCAGGGCAAACAGCAGTCCGGTTGCACGGCGGGGGAACCGGCTCATGATCTCTCCTCCAGGGATCGGATGCTCGATGTGTGCTCGAGGTACTCCCGAATGTCCAGGATCTGGATGGTGTTGGTCGTGCCTGAAACACCCGGCAGGAACCCATGAACTATGGTTACCACGTCCGTCTCGTTGACCAGTCCGCTTTTCAGGGAGGCTTCGACCAGCGAGGCGACCAGGTTGGCCACATCCCGCACCGGGGGAATCAGACCCACGGGAAACAGTCCCCAACCCAGGGATGCCCTTCTCAGGGTCGTCGCGTCATGGGAAAAAACGAGTATGTCGCCTTCGGGCCGGAATCGGGAAACCTGAAAGGCAGCCCGACCGGTACTGGTGACCACAATGGGCTTGGCTTGGAGGTCCTGAACCAAGTGCGCGGCGGCGGCGGCGATAGCCTGGGTGCGGCCGCTGGATTGGAGGTCCTTGTGATAAGGGTAGACTCTCTCGGCTTCCCTGATGGTGGCGTCGGCAACTTTGATGGTCTCCACCGGGTGCTTTCCGACGGCGGTCTCGTCGGAAAGTAGAATCGCATCGCAGCCGTCCAGAACGGCGTTGGCGATATCGGATATTTCAGCCCGGGTTGGGTTGGGTGAAGCCACCATGGAGCTGAGTATCTGGGTTGCGATAACCGAAACCTTGCCGGCATCGTTGGCCTTCGAGACCACCTGTTTTTGAACCACCGGCACCCGTTCCATGGGGATTTCCACGCCCAAGTCGCCCCGTGCCACCATCACTCCGTCAACCGCTTCCAAGATGGCATCCAGGTTGTCGATGCCTTCTCCTCGCTCCATCTTGGCCATGACCGAGGCCGTGCTGCCGATGCTGGCCAGGTAGGTCTTGGCGTACCGGATGTCCTCAAGGGTCCGGACGAAGGAGATCGCCACCCAGTCGACTTCCTGCTCCACCCCGAACCGGAGGGCGGCCTTGTCTTCATCGGTCAGCACCGGCTCGTGGATGGTCACGCCTGGCAGATTGACCCCTTTGAACGATGACACCGTGCCGCCGTCGGACACCCGGGTCTTTACTTCTAGGCCGTCGGTCTCAATTACCTCTAACCGGACGGTCCCGTCGGCGATGAAGACCTGGTGGCCGGGGCGCAGGTCGCGCAGCACGCCGGGACGGGGGAAGGGCAGAATGCCGGTCCGGCCCAAACCGGCCTCCGCGGCCAGCGTCACTTCATCCCCGTTATTGAGGTGAACTGGTGCCTCCAACCGGCCCAGGCGCATTTTTATGCCGCCGAGGTCTTGGAGGATGGCCACCGGACGCCCTTGCTCCAGCGCCAACCTCCGCAGCGTGCGTATAACCTCCCCGTGTTCCTCGAAGGTCCCGTGGGAGAAATTCAGGCGGGCACAATCCAGGCCTGCTGAAATCATTTGGGCCAGGGTCTCCGGGTCACGGGAGGCCGGGCCGATGGTCGCGATGATCTTTGTTTTTCTCATGAAAGCTCGTGCGGCTTCAACCCAGAGGGCCTAGGGAATCTTGCGATCCCCGCCGCCAGTTGAAGCGAGTTCCGGGGGCCGGCGGCTTGGCTGGAACGGAGTCTGTCGCCGCTTGAGCTATGATACCAGACGCGCCGCGCGATTTGGACGGGTAAATTCCCCGAAAACTCCCCCAATTATGGCCGGAGCGCAGCTAATTGGAACTTGAATTGGTAGACTTTGCGGCGGGGAAATCCCCCTTTGTCCCCCTTTACCAAAGTGGGAAACAAACGGAGGTTCTCGGCGGTGCCGGTTACCCAATCAACCTGGTTTTCGCGGACGTCATTCCAAGCCATACGCCCTCGCGTCGAACGACATCTTGTGGGAACCGAGTTGATTGGGCAGGAGGATTGAGCTGAGCTTTCGGTGCAACGATTGGGATTGGGGCAACACAACTCCCGGCGTCCGTTCTCGCGGTGAATCACAGGTCTGCCCCGGCGGCCGGCGGGGCGCTCGCGGACGGGCTGCGCAGTGCGCCGGTTCAGGCGGGACGAAAAGCCAGAGAGGGGTTTTCCGGGTCCAGCTCTTCCAAGTCCAGGACCAGGTCCAGGCCGGTCTCTATGTCTTGAGGGTTCCGGCCGTCCACGCCCAGGATGCGGGCGCTCACCCGAGGGCCTTCCTCCAGGGTCACCACGCCGGTGCAATAGGGGTTGTCGCGGCCATAGCCTTTCTGGCCCATGTATACCGGGACGATGGAGATGCAGGTAAAGGTGCTGAGCCGGCCCTTGCCGCTAAACTCGTGCCACTCCATGTCCTTGCTGCGGCAGGCGGCGCACATCGGCCGGGGAAACGCCGACAGGGCGCCGCAGGAACGGCAGCGCACGCCCTTCAGCCGCTTTTCCCGGCTCAAGTTGGCGAAATACGAGGCTGCAGTAAATCCGGTGGTGTTGTCCGCCATGTCGCTTCCTAGCCGCGCCGCAGGATGTTGACCACGCAGGTGCCGCCGGTCCCGCCGACGTTGTGGGTCAGGCCTACCTCTGGGCCGGGGCCGGGCAGCTGCCGAAGGCCGGCCTCGCCGCGCAGCTGGTGGAAAATCTCGATTACTTGGGCGACCCCGGAAGCCCCTACCGGGTGCCCCTTGGCCTTGAGGCCGCCGGAGGTGTTGATGGGCCGGTCGCCGTCCAGCGCGGTCCGGCCCTCGTCCAGCGCCCGGGGCCCTTCGCCGGGGGCGAAGAAGCCCAGGTCTTCGGATGCGATGATCTCGGCGATGGTGAAGCAGTCGTGGACTTCGGCGACCTGGATGTCCTTGGGGGTCACTCCGGCCATTTCGTAGGCCTGAGCCGCCGCCGCCTTGGCCGAGGCCAGGGAGGTCAACTCCTCGGCGTCGTGCAGGGGCCGGCCGGTGGCCTGGCCCATGCCGGCTATCTGCACCGGCTTGTCGGTGAAGTTGCCGGCCAACTCCGAGGCCACCAGCAGCACGCAGGCGGCGCCGTCGGTTATGGGCGCACAGTCGTAGAGCCGCAGCGGCCAGGCGATCCAGGGGTTGGCCTGAGGGTCGTGCAAGAAGTCCATCTCGTTCTGCCAGGCGGGCACGGGCTGGCCCCGCTCTTGGGCCCGGGCCTTCCGCCGTTCCATCAGGTCGCGAATGGTCACGTTGAACTGGGCCTTCGGGTTCAAAGCGCCGTTTTGGTGGTTCTTGATGCCCACCTTGAGCAGGTGGTCCAGGCTGGTCTCGTACCGGTCCATGTGGGCCTTGGCCAGGGCGCCGAAGATACCGGGGAAGGTCAGCCCGGCGGGGACTTCGTAGAGGGCGTCGGCGGCGGCGAAGAGCACATCGGTCACCCCGTCAGTGGGCAGATTGGTCATTTTCTCCATGCCGCCCACCAGCACGATGTCGTACATCCCCGAGGCGATGGCCATGATGCCCTCGCGCAGGGCGCTCCCGCTGCTGGCGCAGGCGTTCTCGACGCGGGTTACCGGGATGGGCGTCAACCCCAGCCAATCGGCGATGATGGGAGCGGTGTGGCCCTGGCGCTCGAAAAGGTCCGAGGAGAAATTGCCCACGTAGGCGGTCTCGATGTCTTCGATGTCGAAGCCCCGGTCCATGTGGTCGATCAGGTCATGGAAGGCGTCCACGAACAGGTCGCGGCTGGTCTTGTCCTTGAAGGCTCCGAAGGGGGATATGCCCGCGCCGACGATCGAAACAGGCCTGCCCAGGCGGCGTTTCTTGATGACCGTTGCCATACCCCTTTCCCTCCCCGGATGGTTGGAGCGCGATCTGGATCCAGTGTCTCTTGCAATTATGCTGGCGGCCGCGCTGGCCCGTCAACCGGCCTGGCCAGGGTACCTGCTGTTCTCGCCCGCCGCCCCGAAAAAGGCGTGAAGGCCGAAGCCCCGCGCGACTAACCAATTCTCGCCTCGGAGTCGCAGCGGCGCTCGGCGCGGCCATTAGAGCAGCGACGCAACCGCCTTGATCTCCACCAGGAACTCTTCCCGGACCAGTCCGGCGACGACCAGCAAGGTGTTGGTGGGGTAGTCGGCGTTGGGAAATATTTGGGGGAAGAGTTCGGTGCGAGCCTGAATAAAGGATTGTACCGAATCTCTCCCGACCAGGTAGGTGGTGAACTCCACCACGTCGCTGAAGGAGGCGCCCGCGCCCTCCAACACCTGTCCAATGTTCTGGAAGACCTGACGGGTCTGGGCGGCTACGTCTCCCGCACCAGCCAGCTTTCCGGCGTCATCCACCGGCACCTGGCCGGCGATGAACAACAAAGAGCCCGCTTTGGCCCGCGCGGCCATGGAGTAGGCGCCGATGGGCTGAGGCGCCCCGGAGGGGTTGAAGGTCGTTCGCTGATCTGGTGTCATTGTCTGAGCCTCCGGGAAGAGTCCGGGTGGGTGAGGGGGCATAGCCGGGCTTATTATAGAGTGGATTTCGCGACGGGGGCCAGCTTGCAGCCACGGGCCGACCGCGGCTACGGCCATGGGGAGCGAGATGTCCTTGTTCCAGCGGTGCTGCAGCCCGCGGTGACCCGGCGAGTGTGCTATTCGGTGCCCCATGGTATACTCGGCACCATGACAGGCGAGGCGGCCAGGCCCCAGATAGGTGTGGGCGTCATATTCGTGAGGGACGGGCGGGTCTTCCTGGCCAGAAGGCTGGGCGCCCACGGCGAAGATACCTGGGCATCGGCGGGGGGCCACCTGGAGATGGGCGAGTCGCTGGAACAGTGCGCTCGCCGGGAATCCATGGAAGAGTTGGGTGTGACCGTGGGAGATCTGCGGTTCCTCTGCGTGAGCAATATAATCGCCTACGGCAAGCATTACGTGGACATTGAGTTTCTGGGAGATATCGACGGCCAGGAGCCCGGATTGGCCGAGCCGGATAGGTTTACCGACGGCGGCTGGTTCCCGCTGGACAGCCTGCCCCGGCCCTTATTCCACGCGGTGGAGTACGCGCTGGATAGTCTGCGCACGGGCCACAACTACTATCCAGGCGGCGCGGGTCCATTCGCGTGACCGCTGGGCGGCCTGGCTCATTTGGGGAGCCGGCCCAGCCCCCTTTTCCTCTGCAAACCCTGAGGCATGCTTCCCTAGGGACCATTGAGGAGGTTCGATATGGCGGCCAAGAAAGGGCGAGGCCTGCTGATGGTCTACGCCGACGTGCGAGCTGAGGACGAAGATGAGTTCAACCGTTGGTACAACGAGGAGCACATCCCGGAGCGGCTTGCCATCCCCGGAGTGCTCGACGCCGCTCGCTACGTTGCCGTCCAGGGCGGGCCGAAATACCTGGCCTACTATGAGCTTGACGAAGCCGAGGCGTATTTCTCAGACGCCTGGCAGTACCGGCTGAACAACCCAACCGAGTGGACGAAACGCATGTCACCTTCCGTGGTCGGAATCAATGCAGTGCGCAACGTGTACCGGCTGATCTACCCGGACGACGTATCCGAAGAGACGGCCCAGGCCGGCATGGCCCCGGCGCTGGTGGTGGGCCGGATGTCCGTGACGGACGAGGTGGAGGCCCTGTTCAACCAGGAGTACAACACCGAACGCATACCCCTCTGCTCCCGGGTGCCGGGCTACATTCGGGGCCGGCGCTTTGAGGCGGTGATGGGCGAGCCCAAGTACATCACGTTGCATGAGGTGGGAAGCGCCGAAGTGCGCGAGAGCCAGGCTTGGCACGTGTGGCGGAACGCGGCGCCGCCCCAATGGTCGGAAACCGTCCGCCCCCAGATGACCCACGCTCCGGGCTCGCCGGGGGTTTACACCCGAATATTCCCGGCCTAACCCGGGGCCTCCTCGCTCCGCGGCCAGCCTCGGACCCTAAAGAGATTCAAACCTCCTTCGGACCTCCGCGGGTGTGGATGAGGATCTCGTCGGGAGCCGCCGGACAAAGCTGGCTCCAACAACCGAAACCCGGCTTACGACTCAGGCCGGTAGCGTTTTCAGCTTGCCTGAACGCAGACCGGGCCCCACGCCTGACGGCCGGCCAGGCGTACCGATGCGGGGCGAGACTAACGATTTTCGTCTGACCGGGCTTAGTAGACATAAAATTGACGTATATTGGTGGGGGAATTACGGGTAACTCAGCTACGAATCTGGTATAATAAACCGGCGCTGTTGGAGGCGAAGCTCAAGCTTCGCCTTGCAACCTTCGGCTGATCCAATTCCTGCCCTTAGCGCAAATCCGCCCGGGATAGGATTATATGCAGCAACACTCAACATTGGGATACACCGCCAAGGATATACAGGTCCTGGAGGGGCTGGAAGCTGTCAGAATCCGCCCGGGAATGTATATCGGGAGCACCGACCAGCGAGGGCTGCACCATCTGATATACGAGGTGCTGGACAATGCGGTTGACGAGGCAATGGCCGGCTTCTGCACCGGTGTAGATATCTCAATCGACGAGGGCGGACTGATCACGGTCACAGACGACGGGCGGGGTATCCCGGTGGACATCCACCCGGCAACCGGTAAGACGGCGCTTGAAACTGTGATGACCACCCTCCATGCCGGCGGTAAGTTCGGTGGGGGGGCCTACAAAGTGACCGGAGGGCTGCACGGCGTCGGCGGCTCCGTGGTCAACGGTCTTTCCGAGCACCTGAGGGCCGAAGTTCGGCGCGGCGGCTGGATGTACTTTCAGGAGTACGCCAAGGGTCTGCCCACCGGCAAGATGGTGAAGGAGGAGAAGACCGACCTTCAAGGCACCACCATCGCTTTCCAGCCCGATCCGGAAATCTTCCCGGTGATTGATTACGATTTCGATATCCTGATCAGCCACTTCAAGGAAATTGCCTACCTGAACAAGGGCTTGGAAATTCGCTTCAAGAGTAATTGGCACCTTGAAGCGCGGCGGGGCGACGTGGAGCGCACCTACTACTTCGACGGCGGCATCGCCAACCTGGTGCGCAACGTCAACCGGAACCGCAAGGTGCTTCAAGCCATCCCCTTCTACTACGAGAAGACGATGGATGACACCCTGGTGGAGGTGGCGGTCCAATACAACGACAGCTTCAGCGAGACGGTGTTCTCGTTCGCCAACTGTATCAACACCCAGGAGGGCGGCGTCCATCTGACGGGCTTCCGTACCGCGCTGACTCGGGTCATCAACGACTACGCTCGCAAGCAGGGATTCATCAAAGAAGACCAGCCCAACCTGCTCGGGGACGATGTCCGGGAAGGTCTAGCCGGGGTGGTCAGCGTCAAACTCACCGATCCCCAATTCGAAGGCCAGACCAAGACCAAACTGGGTAACGCCGAGGTCAGGGGCATCGTGGACTCCGTGGTCGGCGAAGGTTTGACCCGCTACCTGGAAGAGAACCTTCCTGAGGGGAAGCGGATCATCGAGAAATGCCTAACCTCGCAGCGGGCCAGGGAAGCGGCGAAACGGGCCCGGGACCTGGTGATCCGCAAGAACGCCCTGGATGGGACCTCTCTTCCCGGTAAGCTGGCCGACTGCGCGGAACGCGACCCCTCGAAGTCCGAGTTGTACATAGTGGAGGGCGAATCCGCGGGCGGTTCAGCCAAGATGGGCCGGGACCGGCGCTTCCAGGCAATATTGCCGCTGAAAGGCAAAATCCTCAACGTGGAACGGGTGCTTCAGCAGCCCGACAAGATCCTGGGCCACGAGGAAATCCGCGCCATGGTGGCCGCGGTGGGCGCGGGTGAGGGGGAAGAGTTCGACCCCACCAAGGTGCGGTACCACAAGATCATCATCATGACCGATGCCGACGTGGACGGCTCGCACATCCGCACTCTGGTGTTGACCTTCTTCTACCGGCGAATGCAGGCCCTGATCGACGCGGGCTACCTGTACATCGCCCAGCCTCCTCTGTACCGCATACAGAGCGGCAAGAACATCCAGTACGCCTACGTCGAAAACGAGAAGGACGTTGTGCTGGACAAGCTGACGGGGCAGCGGAATATACAAATCCAACGCTACAAGGGCCTGGGCGAGATGAACCCCGATCAACTGTGGGAGACCACCATGAACCCCGAGACGCGCCAGATGCTTCTGGTCCGCATCGAAAACGAGGTCGAGGTGAATGATGTGTTCTCCGCGCTGATGGGAGAGGATGTCGCCCCGCGGAAGAGCTTCATCAACGCCCATGCTCGCAGTGTCAAGAACCTGGACGTATAAGGAATAATCTTCAGGAGGAACGATTTGCCCGCGAAGAAAGCCGGCCGCCGATCATTGAAACGCTATCGCCGTAATGGCAGCGTTAGGACCGCTACCAGGACCGCTATCAGCAAGGCTTTGCGCGCAGTGGAGTCGGGCGATGTGGCGGTAGCGGAGCCCGTCGTCAAGGACGCGATCAGCACCCTGGACCGGACAGTGCGCAAGAGGGTGCTGCACAAGAACAACGTCGCTCGCCGCAAGTCCCGGATCGCGGCTAAACTGAACCGCATTCGGGGAACCGAGTCCGCCTAACCAACGGTAGTTTAACCGGCCTCGAAGTCGACCGGGCTTGGATGGCCGGTAGCGGTGCGGCTACCGATTCAGTGGGGTAAGCCGCCGTTTAGCGACACCGTGTCGAGGCTGCTTTCAGGGCGGCCTCGTTTGGCGTCGGGGACCTTGCTCCAGGCGCGCCGTCGAGGTGACAGAGTGTCATTGACAGGTAGGAACCCCTTTGCTAGCCTGGGAACAGAACAAAGGTTTTAGGGAGGCAGGGCATGGCGGGCAAAGGCAAACTTTCTCCGAGGCGGCGCCAAATTCTGGAGTTTATCCAGGGATTCATTAGTGAAAACGGAATCCCTCCTACCATCCGGGACATTCAGAGGGCCTGCGACATCAGTTCCACCTCGGTGGTGGACTACAACCTCCACCGGTTGCGGGAGGGCGGCTACCTGAACCGGCGGCCGGACGTGGCCCGGGGAATCGAGTTGCTGGACGAGGCCGGGCAGCCGGTGTCGACGGCCCCCAGAGTCCAGATTATCGGCGCAATCGCCGCCGGTATGCCGCTGCCGGTGTTTTCAACCGAGGAGGTGGCCTCCAGCGCGGAGTTCGACGCCATCGAGATTTCCCCGGACCTCCAGCGCCGCCACGGCAGGCTTTACGGCCTGATGGTCCACGGCACCTCCATGATTGACGCCCTGATCGACGACGGCGACGTAGTTATCGTCAAACCCGTGCCTCAGGCGGCCAACGGTGAGATGGTGGTGGCTTGGCTCAAGGATCGGGAAGAGGCCACGCTGAAAAAGATCTATCTGGAAGGGGACCAGGTGCGCCTCCAGCCGGCCAACAGCCAGATGGAGCCTATTTACAGCCCCGCGAGCAATGTGGAAGTCCATGGCAAGGTGGTAGCGGTAATCCGGAAGTTTGGCTAGTTCACCGTCTTGTTAATAGCCTCACACCGGCGAAATCAGCCGGCTTACCCCACCTCTCCCCACAACCGCCTTTCCGGCGAAGGCCGGAATCCACGAGAACGTTAGCTTGATCCCGGCTTCCGCCGGTTTAGGGAAACCCGCTCCTAGTTGTCTACAGCGGGCCTTCCACACACGAAGCACCCCGCGTATCCGAAACGGCTGGCCACCGGCGAATTGGGCTTCTCAGGTCCCGAAGCTGTGGCGATTGCCCGGACCTCAGGGCTCGGCGCCGGCCGTTGGCCAGACTGCCAAAGGTAGCAACACAGAAAGGCACGCAGTAGGTCAGCGGGACCTTCCAATACAGGGCGCTCCCCCACCCCCCGGCGAAGATGACATCTCCCTGATTGAGCAGGGTCAGAATGGTCCCCACCACCGCTGCCACCTTGAGGGAACGCCGGAGCATGGGCCGGTGCCGGAGGGCGCACAAAATGCATCTGGCGGCCTCGCCAGCCCGGTACCCAATCTCCTGCCGGGCTACGGTGGGACCGGCCTTGAGCATGAAAGCCCAGCCACGGGCCAAGTGCCGCCCGCACCGGTAGCAGGCCGATAGGTCGACGGCGTCGAGGCCGGGTTCTCTGTCGATAGCGCGGTCCATTGGTTGGTACGTGTCCTCTCAGAGCGGATCTTGGAACGGTTGCCGCAACTTGAGGTCCGAAAGGCGGCGGCGGTGAGCCGGCTTTCTTCGCCAGGGGTGACAGGGCGCCCTTCCGGCCGTGCCTGAAGATTCTCGGTATTGTAGTTCGTAGCTAGCTCAGTGTCAATTCAACCCTCCCCTGAAGCGGATGACTGATCGCCTCAGCTAGGGTGAGCCGGTTGCCTGGCTCTCCGTTTGGCTGCCCATTGCTGGGGCATCTTCCCTGCAGGTTCACTGGGCCCTTGGCTGGCGTGGAGCGGACCTCAATAGGGGATCTTCAGGGGATCGAGGGTTGCGTTTGAAGGGAATACGGCTGGCCCGCTTGGATCAGGACCGGATTCAGGGCAACAGATCTCTGGAAGCGGGCTGAACGTTGGAGCGACTGATAAGAGAGGGTTCTTTACTGGCCAAGACACCGGAGCAGTAGCATCGGCTGATTCCCGGACAGTAAAAGGGCCGGCATCTGAAAGAGCCGGCCCTCTGCGCCATCGGAATGCTTCTAGCTCTAGGACAGGAGGTCCCACAGCCGCCTGGATTGCCAGCGGAGCACCTCTACGATGGTGGCCAGCGCCAGGCCGATGCTGGACAGCAGCATGGCCACGCCGACGAACTTGAGCGGCGCCAGCCAGGCCCCTACCGTGTTGATCGTCTGCAGATCGCTCAGCAGAGCGCTTCCGGCGACTGCCAGGTTGAGTTGGGTGGCGATGGAGTGGTTCCAGTAGTCGTAGGCGGTGAACGCCGTGACCACGCTGATGATCAGCGAAACCATCAGGACCATCATGCCCATCATCATGACTATCGGGAACACCCTCGCGGTCATAGGAGGCTTTATGATCCTAACCGGAACTCCCAAAGCCTGTTGGACCCGTCCTCCCCCGGTCCGCAGGGCGCCGAGAATGGTGGCCAGGAGGAAGGTAACGCCGCCCAGGATCATGCCCATGCCCAAGAACTTGAAGGCGGGCAGCCAGATTCTTGTGGCCTAGGAGAACGCCCGGTCCTTCGCCAGGTCTGAGCCGGTTACCGCCGCCTCCCGGACCTCTTTTGAGGCGTCAAAGTAATCAGAGGTGATGGACGTGTTGACCAACCCGTAGGCAAATGCGGCCACTACGATCATGAATCCCATGGCGATGAAGGGGATCCACATCTTGTTCGCCATGGCCTGCATCCCGGTAACTCCGACCGGTAGCTGGTTAGAGGTGAACTGAATTTCTTGACTCGGGCCTTGAGCTATACTTGCCATTTTCTACTCCTTTGTTTCCCGTGACGATCTCGGGGGATCGATCTGGCGCCCCTAACCGCGAACGCGGCGCTCTTTGAGCACGGGCAAAACCGCGGCCATGGTGTTGCCACGCAGCCGTACGTATTTCAATATGTTGGCGAAGGCGAACCCAAATCCCAGAAGAAAAGTCGCCAGTCCTAACACTTCCAAAGGCATCAGCCACGCCCTGGTCGCCTGCAGGTTCTGCAGGTCGGAAAGGGCTGCGGACCCGGCCAGGGCGGCATCCCGGGTTGCCTTTGAGAAGGTATAGTAATCGTTGGCCCAAACGGACACGACGACCCACGCAATTGTTGCCGCCATGATGGCCATCGCGCCCAGAACCCAGAGCCCCGCGGCTATCTTGAGACGGGGCGTTGCTCCCCGGGCCTGAGCCATTAACGCTTCGTTACTCACCACCTTGCTCCTCCTTTCGAGGCGAAGGCCACCTCAACAGTTGTGCACCCACCGGTTGATTCACGCTGCATCTCACCCGCCATTGCTTCTTCCTTCACCTCGTAATACTTGGATGCTGCGACCAACACGGCGATTCATCCAGCTTGTGCGGGGCTTCAGGAGAACCTATACTGAGTTGTCGTGAACCGGGGGCGGAGGTGGATGCAACGATCTCTCACGGCAGGCCCGCTTCATTGGAGGCTCGGCTCGCCGCTGAGAGAGTCATGGAGAGGGCGGATGTACGATTTTCATACTCACACCTTTCTCAGCGACGGCGTGCTGTCTCCCACAGAGCTGATCCGCCGTGCTCTGGTGCGGGGGTATCGGGCGATAGCCGTCACCGACCACGTGGGGGTGGGGAATCTGGAGTTGGTGGTCAAGACGCTGGTCAAGGACTGTGCCGAGGCGACCAAGCGGTGGGATATCCTGGCTTTACCCGGCGTGGAGATCACCCACGTCCCCAAAGAGGATATCGACCTGGTGGCCCGGGCCGCCAAAGACTTGGGGGCCCGGTTGGTGACCGTGCACGGGGAGACGATCGTGGAGCCGGTAGAGCCGGGAACCAATGACGCCGCGGTGCGGTCGGCATCGGTAGATATCTTGGCCCATCCGGGCCTGATCAGCTACGACGATGCTCGTCTAGCGGCGGAAAGAGGCGTGTACCTGGAGATGTCGGCTCGCAAAGGCCATAGCCTCACCAACGGCCATGTGGCCAAGGTGGCTAAGCAGGCCGGGGCCGCCATGGTGCTTGACTCAGACGCCCATGAGCCGGACGATCTGTTGACCCCGGAACTCACACGCAGCATAGCGATGGGCGCGGGCCTCACCGACGAAGAAGCCCACGCCCTATTGCAACTGAATCCGCGAAACCTGTTGGCGAAACTCGGGTTCGGACCTGCCCCGGCGTCTGAGACGGGGGCAATCTCGCCCTAAAAGATATATTACATGCCTGATGGCAGGCCGGTTATGCCTTGCCTATTCGAAAGACCTTGGTGCCACACGTGGGGCAGACGCCCTGGGTTGCGGGCCGTCCATTCTTCAGAGTTACCTGCTTTGGATTGGAAATTTCCCGTTTGCTTCGACACTTGAAGCAGTATGCCTCCATGCTCTTGACCCCCCATCTTTGATTGGGTTTGTCCGGCGTAATCAATGGTGTTCCGTGTTTTGCTGGAAGCTGGGCTCCGCGTTCCCATTTAAGCGAGGTGCGGACGTCGGTGGTAGCTTCCCTGGCTGTGCCCTTGCTTTCCCGCGCCTCCTTACAACCGGATCCCTCGTTGGTGTAAAGCAGTCGGTACACACGTTAACATAATCGATACCAATATACCGATTGGACGGATTTTGTCAAGGCGAATAGGTGGGCAATTGCTGTTTTGCCCGAAAATTGGCCAGAAAAAGCCCCAATACCCTCTGCCCGGGCGGGTCCGAATGACCGCTTGAGCCAGTCCGGGGTTCGAACCCGGAGCCGGGTAGGCTGGCATTGGCCTGCCGGCAACGCACCGGCGAAAGGCTGATCGGCCGGCTGGGTAGCCCTCACGCCTGGGGCGCCACGGGTGCGTAAGGGGAGGGAGAGTCCACCTGGAACACCTTCACCGGCCGCCAGGCGTTCGCCGCCCGGTCAAAGCGGACCAGGGCCAAAAATTGGCCGTCGGAGTTATAGGCTCGGAACGGTTCCAGGTACCCGGCATCCACCCCCGTGCCCCCCAAACTGACCGATTGGCCGTGGCGTAGATACTGCTCGGCTTGGCGGCCGACGGTAACACTCTTCAGGTCCCGCAAGACCCAATCTATGGGGTGTAAGTAGTGCAGCCAGCCGCCTGGCTGGGCGGCGGCTTCCTCCAGGTCTTCCAGGGTCACCGACTCGTCGGCATGGAACCCGCCGCTGGAAAGACGGACCAGGTCCGCCACGTGTCCCCCGCAGCCGAGGGTTGCGCCCAAATCGTGGGCCAGGGAGCGTATGTAGGCCCCCCGGCCGCTTTCAACGTCCAAAACCAGACTTGGGGGAGAAAAATCCACGACCCGGATGCTGAATATCTCCACGGGCCGGGTCTCCCGCTCCACCTCGATGCCGGCGCGGGCCAGCTTGTACAACCGCTGCCCCTGGATCTTGATGGCGCTGTACATGGGCGGGGTCTGCTGAATGAGGCCTATGAAGGACTGCAACGCCATCTCGACCATCTCCGAGGTCAGCCCTGTCACGTCCCCGGTCGAGGTGGTCTGGCCCTCGGCGTCGTAGGTGGTGGTGGCTACTCCAAGGGTGATCTCCACCAAATACCGCTTTCGGCCCGCCACCACGTGGTCCATCAAGCGAGTTGCCTGGCCGAAGCAGACCGGCAGGATCCCTCGGGCCAGAGGGTCCATGGTGCCGCCGTGCCCAACCTTGTGGCGTTGGCCGGCGATGCGTTTTACCCGGCGCAGGGCGTCCATGGAGGTGATTCCCGGCGGTTTGTAGAGGTTGACAAACCCGTCAATGGACGGCTGGTCGTTGTGCTTGGGTTTGGCCATACGTCAGTTGCTGCGGGAGGAGGAGGCTAGGGGGCCGCCGCTCCTGTCATCCACTTCTATTATCGACTCCAGATCGGGCTCGTTCTCCCGAATAGTGTTCATGATCTCCAGCAGGTGGCCGGTCTCTTCGAGAGATTCATCGAGAGAGAATGTCAAGAAGGGAGTGTGGCGCAGCGTGAGACGCGGCCGCAACTCTCGCCGCAAGAAGGAAGCGGCGGACCGGATCCCTTTGAGGGCGGTTAGTTTGGTTTCCGGATCCCCCATGACACTCAGGAATACCTCGGCGGACCGAAGGTCGTTGGATGTCCTGACCCGGGTGATGCTGATCACCACCCGTAGGCGCGGGTCTTTTATCTGACGGGCCAACAATAGGCTGATTTCCTGGCGCAACAGTTCATTGACACGTTCGATACGCCTGGGCATATATGGTGTCCCCCGATTCGGGTGGTGAAGAGGTTGGGCGGGGACCGGCGCCCGATCGTTAAACTAACGGCGGCCCGCTTCCAGGCGGTGGGCTTCCACGATATCACCCTCCTGGAAGTCGTTGAAGCCTTGAAGGGTGATCCCGCAATCGCTGCCGGCAGTCATCTCGGTGACTTCGTCGCGGAAATGGCGCAGGCTAGCGATGGTGGTTTCGTGAACGACTTGGCCGTCCCGCATGATCCGCACGTTGGCGCCCCGGTTTACACGGCCCTCGGTGACCCGGCACCCGGCGATCTGCGCGCCCCGGCGGGATGAGAATAGCTCCCGGATCTCGGCGCGCCCCACGACAACATCGGTTTGGACAGGATCGAGCATACCGTGCAACCCACGGTCCACGTCATCGATCAACTGGTAGATGATGTCGTAGCGGCGAATTTCCACGCCCATCCGCTCGGCCAACCGTTCCGCGCTGGACTCGGTTCCCACCGTGAAACCGAAGATCACGGCCTTAGACGCGCTGGCCAGCATGACGTCGGACTCGGTAACCGAGCCGCAGCCGGTGTGCAAAATGCGGACCATGGCCTCCTCGGCGCCCATGCCTTCCAGTGCCTGACGCACGGCCTCCACACTGCCTTGTACATCGGCCTTGAGGACCAGTTTCAGCTCTTTGACATCACCAGAGTCGATCTGTTTGACTATCTCGTCCAGGGTCAAGGCCCGGGTTTGGCCCTGCCGGATGGATTGAATCTTTTCCCGTTCCCCAACAGTGGCCCTGGCCGCCCGCTCGTTGGCTACAACCGAGAATAGGTCTCCAGCCTCCGGGACGGCGCCAAAACCCAGAATTTCGCCCGGTTCCGCCGGCATGACGCTTTTCACGGGCTTGCCCTGGTAGTTGTTAATAGCCTTGATCCGCCCCCAAACGTTTCCGGCGACGATCTGGTCGCCGACTTTGAGGGTGCCATCCTGCACCAACACGGTGGCGGTTGGGCCACGCTTTCGGTCTAGCCTGGCCTCAATGACCACTCCGGTGGCGGGCCGGTCCTGGTTGGCCTTTAGTTCCGCGAGTTCGGCTACCACCAGGAGGTTCTCCAACAGGTCGTCGATACCGTCCCCAGTACGGGCGGAAACCTGCACGGAGATCACGTCACCCCCCCAGTCCTCGACCAACAGCTCCTGCTCGCTGAGCTGGCGCTTGACCCGCTCCGGATCGGCTCCCGGCAGGTCCATTTTGTTGATGGCGACGACGATGGAGACGCCGGCCGCCTTGGCGTGGTTGATGGCTTCCACCGACTGGGGCATCAGCCCGTCATCGGCCGCCACCACCAGGACGGCGATATCGGTAATCTTGGCGCCGCGGGCCCGGATCGCGGTGAAGGCCTCGTGGCCCGGAGTGTCCAGGAAAGTGATCAACTGGCCCTGGCACTCTACTTGGTAGGCGCCGATGTGTTGGGTGATGCCGCCCACCTCTCGCTCGGCCACCCGAGTCCGTCGAATGGTATCCAGCAGGCTCGTTTTCCCGTGGTCCACGTGTCCCAGAATGGTAACCACCGGTGGCCGGGGGCTCAGGCTGGCCTGGTCCTCAGGTTCTTCGGGTCCGGGGCCTGCCGCGGCCTCCGGCTCACTGGTTTCGGCAAGGGTGGTGTGGATGCCCAAGGCGGCGGTCACCAATGTGGCCACCTGATAGTCGATGACCTGGTTCATCGATGCCATTATGCCGTTGCGCATCAATTGCTTGATGATGTCGATGGGGTTTTGGGAGGAGAGTTCCGCCAATCGTTGGACGGTCAGGGTCTGGGGCAATACCAAGACCCTAGCCCTGGCCCGCCGCCCTTCGGCTGGTCTCCGGCGGGCCCCGCCTCGCTCGTCGATTGATGTAGGTCGTCCCTCAGGTGTCATTTATGATTCCTTAGATTCTGTCGCAACTATCGCCTCTTGGTGGAAGGCCAACAGTTGGGACCGGTCTTGGGCGGACAGGGTAATCTTGAGAC
The DNA here is from genome assembly GCA_030753265.1 of Dehalococcoidia bacterium. The sequence continues at coordinate 15,259 of JASMCQ010000012.1, read as the reverse complement.
TTCGCTCAAGTCCGCCTTTGTGAACCCCTTTCTGCCAGCAGCCGGGAGACCAGCACAGGTATGCACCTCTTCCGGCGCCCTTGCCGGTCCGGTCCGCCACCACGGCCCCATCGGGGGTCCGCAATATCCGCACCAAATTTCTTTTGGGGAGCTTCTGTCCGCAGGCAACGCAACTGCGCTCCGGTATGTGCCGCTCCTTGGCCAACGCCCCTCTCTCCAGATTGGGCTCCCGGCCGTCAGCGCCCGCCGCGCTGGCCTCGGCCCCCCGCTCCTGACCGTTGCCGGCCCTTGCGGTCCCGGCGGCCGCCGCCGCGCTCGTCTACCAGGTCCTCGGCGAACCTGATCTTTCCGGCGTCGGGAGTGAGCACCGGCAGCGAAGGCAGCGCCTCCAGATCCTCGGCCGGTCCATCGTAATCCTCATCCAGCAGGCCCACGTCTTCAAGGGTGAAGGACTCCAGTTCTTCGACGCTGAAGCCGGCGCCCGGCTCTTCAGGAGCTTCGGCCTCGGTTTCGCGCGTCACTTCCTCTTCCTCTTCCTCTTGGATCAAAGCCTCGAGGATCTTCTCCTCGTCAAGCTCTGCGTCGGCGGCGCTAGGCGCCTCATCCGACACCGACATAGCCTCGAGGGCTTCCTCTGCCGCCACCTTCGTGGCCTCGGTCACCTCGACAACGTCCGCGGCGGCGTCTCCGGCCACTACTTCCAGGTCAGCTTCGGCGACCGCGCCGGCAGTGGCGTCTTCGGAGGCGGCCTCGGCTTCCGGGACCACCTTGCCCGCGGCCTCTTCCTGGGCCCGTCGCAGACGCTCTTCTCGCAGCGTCTCCCACTCGGTGAGGCCCTTGATATCCAGCCGCCAGCCGGTGAGCCGGGCGGCCAGTCTGGTGTTCTGGCCTTCTCTGCCGATGGCAAGGGATAGCTGCCGGTCGGGGACCACCACGGTGGCCGTTAGATCGTCCAGAGAGAGTTCCACGTGGGTCGGCGCCGAAGGACTGAGGGCCTTGGTGATAAACACCGTGGGGTCTTTGTCCCAGGATACAACGTCGATCTTCTCCCCCTGGAGTTCGTTGACGATGCTCTGTATCCGGTTGCCCCGTATGCCGATGCACGAGCCTACCGGGTCGATCCCTGGCTGGGTGGCGGTAACAGCCACCTTGCTGCGGAAGCCGGCCTCCCGGGCAATGGCCTTGATCTCCACGACCCCGTTGTACACTTCGGGCACTTCGATCTCGAACAGCCGCTTCAGCATATTCCGATGGCTTCGGGATACGATGATCTCTGGCCCTTTGGGTCCGTTGCGCACGCTCACCACGTAGACCTTCGTGCGCTGGCCCTTCCGGTACCGTTCGGTGGGCACCTGTTCTTCATAGGGCAAAATGGCCTGGGCACGACCCAGGTCCAGGGTGATCGCGCGGCCGGAATCGGTCTGCTCGATAACACCGGAGATGATATCACTCTCGTGCTGGAAGAACTCCTGGTAGAGGAGTTCCCGTTCCGCCTCACGAAGCCGCTGTAAGACGACTTGCTTGGCGGTTTGGGCGGCAATCCGGCTGGCATTGTGGGGCATCGGCTCTGCCTCAGCCACCTCGTCGCCCAACTCGGCGGTCTGCTTGGTGCCTTGGGCATCGGCAAGACTGATCTCCCGTGACGAGTCCTCAACGGTCTCGACCACGGTTTTCAATGCATAAACGGCGACCTCCCCAGTGTTGGGGTTCAGCTTGACCGTTATATTTTGCTCCAGCTCCGGATTGTCTTTTTTGAACGCTGAAGCGTAGGCCAACTCAATAGCCAGAAGCACCTGCTCTCTGGGCAGGTGGCGCTCCGCGGCCAGTTGCGTCAGCGCGATTAGAAAGTCGCTTTTCACCGCAAAGCCCCCTTTGCGAAGTTGCCCGGAACCCGCCTTGGCTCCATCAGCAAGAAAGCGGGATCACCCCGCTTTCCGAAGGAAGCACTATGTGGTCTGAGTATAGCACCGCCCGGTGGCGGTGACAAGGGCCGAGCGACTAGCTCCACGCTCCCCTCCGAGTCCAATCGCGGACCCGGAGGAGCCGTGTGAGGTGATTGACCGAGCCCCCTGCGCCGAACCTGGCAGCCCGGCGGCGGCGCTGGTTCTCGCTGGTTCTAATGATGGCAAATCGCGCCGTGCCGCGCGCTCACTACCACCAGATCGTGCCCTTGGACTCCTTCGCCAACTGCTCGTAATCTTTGGTCCACAGTGCGGTGCTTAGGTATTTCCAGCCGCCGTCAGCCAGCAAGCACACGATGGTGCCCCGGTCCATGCGCTCGGCTTGCCGCAGCGCTCCGTACACCACCGACCCCGAGGAGATGCCGGCGAAGATTCCTTCCTGCGACAGCAACTCTTTCGTGGTCCTGAAGGCGTCAAGGCTGCTCACCAGCATCCTCGAGTCGAGCAGACTGAGGTCCAAGATCGGCGGGATGAAGCCCTCATCCAAATTCCTCAGCCCGGAAATGAAGTCGTCGGGCTCGGGCGCCACCGCCACAATCTTGATCCGTGGATCGTGTTCCTTCAGCCGGCGGGCAACCCCCATGAGGGTGCCTCCGGTCCCCAACCCGGCCACGAACATGTCGACTTCCGGGACGGCGTCCACTATCTCTTGGCCCGTGGTTTCATAATGGGCCCCCGGGTTACCCTGGTTGCCGTACTGGTACAGCATCAGGTATTGGCTCGGGTTTTTCTCGACCAGGTCCTTGGCCACCTCGATCGCGCCGTTGGTGCCCCGCGAGCCGTTGGAGAAGATGATTTCCGCCCCATAGGCATGCAGCAGCTGGGTTCGCTCGGCACTCACGTTTTCCGGCATGACCACGGCTACCTTGTAGCCTTTGAGGCGGGCGATCATCGCCAAGGAGATGCCCGTATTGCCGCTGGTGGGTTCCAGGATGGTGCGGTTGGGGGATATTTCCCCGTCCAACTCCGCTTGCTCTATCATCTTCAAGGCGATGCGGTCCTTGACGCTGCCGGTGGGGTTTTGTCCCTCCAGCTTGACGAAGATCCGCACCTCTTGCCTGGGGCTCATGCTCTGGAGTTCCACCACGGGGGTGTTGCCGATGGTCGCGAGGATCCCCTTATAGGTCAGCTTGGTAACCATGGTTATATCTATTCCTTGCAACGCCCGGGCAACGCCTGGCCGCTGGTGACCGAAGTTGGCCGTCATTGGGTTATGCCGGCCGAAGCCCCATAACCTAACCAACCGGGCCAACTGGATACCCAGCTAAAGTCCGGCGACCCGTGCGCTAATTTCCTTGTCTTTCCGGAATCAAGCTGCCGCAGTGCGGCAATGCTCAGTCGGAGGCTACTGAGGCTGTCTCCGGGGCTCCCAGCCCGCAGAAAATCTCGTAGTCGATCAACTCCGTGACGGTGGGATTGTCGCCGCACAGCGGGCAAGCCTTGTTCCTCTTCAGCCTCACTTCGCGGAAGCTCATGCTCAGGGCGTCGATGAGGATCAGGCGGGAGCTGAGAGACTCGCCGATGCCCAGCAGCAGCTTGAGGGCTTCAGTCGCCTGGATGCTGCCCACCAGACCGGTGAGGGCCCCCAGGACGCCGGCCTCGGCGCAGTTGGGGACCATGCCCGGTGGTGGAGGGGAAGGAAAGAGACAGCGATAGCACCCTTCCCCGGGCATGAAGACGGTGGTCTGGCCATCGAAGATCAAGATACTGCCGTCCACCAGGGGTTTCCCCGCCAGGTAGCAGGCGTCGTTGACCAGGTAGCGGGTGGCGAAATTGTCCGCCCCGTTGACCACCAAGTCGTACTGGCTTATGATCTCCATGGCGTTTTCCGATTCGAGTCTGGTTTCGTGCATCACCACGTTGACGCCGGGGTTGTAGGAATTGATGTTGTCCCGGGCCGATTCCAGCTTGGACCGTCCCACGTCCGCGGTGTGGTGCAGGATCTGCCGTTGCAAGTTGGAGAGGTCAACCACGTCGAAGTCCACGATGCCGATGGTCCCTACCCCCGCCAGGGCCAAGTAGATGGCCGAGGGCGAGCCCAGGCCGCCGGCGCCGACGATTAGGGCCTTGGCCCCGAGCAGCTTCCGCTGGCCCCCGCTGCCGACATCGCCCATGATAATGTGGCGGCTGTAGCGTTTTACTTCATCTGGTGTCAAAACCACCGGCTTTTCGGCCATGGTAGGCTTTCCTCCTTGCAATTCCGTTCCGCTTGGTTTGTTTTCTAGGTTCGTTGTCGTTGATGGCGCTGCCTTCGGGAAGGCGAGCGCGGCCCCGTCACACAAAAAACCTGCGCTTCCCCTGGTGGGCAACCCATTCCGGGCGGGCGCAGGCTTCAAAAGCAACGGCGCGATGCCCTCCCCCTAAGAAGGGGGACAGGTACAAGTGCAGTCGTAGTTGAGGGTGAGTCCGGTGTGTTTCATCGATTTTCCTGAGTCTATCCCCGGTGATTTGGCTTGTCAAGATAGCCGGTTCCAGGCCCGCTACCCCCAGAAGTTCCGAAGTTCCTCGGCTCCCACAAGAACGTTAGATGCCCTTGGGCCGGTTTGGATTCCGCAGGCCAGCGTTACGCTGGCTGCTTGGCCAGCCGCTGGTGGCGTTGCGCCAAATCGGCTAGGCTGATGTTGCGAAGCACGTCGCGGACGGCATCTTCCACCGACTTCCAGACCTCTTGCTGGGCGCAAGTCTCGGAAAAAATGCAGTCGTTCGGGTGGATCAAGCAGTCCAATGGAGAAATACTGCCGTCCAGGGTGCTCATCACCATGTGCAGATCGATCTCGGATGGGTCCATGGCCAGACGGTGCCCGCCCTGGGGTCCCCGCCGGCTGATCACCAACCCAAATTTGTGAAGAGAGGTCATCAGTTGGTCCAGGTAGGCCTCTGGGATACCCTGCTTGCCGGCGATGTCCGCTGTTTGGATCTGGCCCTTGCCGTAGTGCAAGGCTAGTTCCACCATCGCCCGCACCCCGTAATCCACTTTCATCGGAATTCTCATCGCACCCACCTTCGAACCGCTCCAAGACGCTAATTATAGCATCGGCGGGGGGGTATTTCCAACATTGTCTATATACTTAGTCAACAAACTCGGCCCAGGTCCGGTCATCCTGGTGACACCGGACAGGCCTCCTGGAACCTGTGTCCCTGGGTGAAATCCAACATGTGTCTACCTGTTTCCGCGAGGTGGATTTGCCTCAAACCGTCACCGGTACGAAAGTGTCATGCTGAGCCGGGCGCAGCGGCGAGGCATCTGGGGTGCTGATCAGGCAAGACTACCCGAGACGGCGCGGTGTTCGGGCGGTGTTTCGGCAGAAAGCTACGGCTGTTCCTGCACCACCAAGCAGGTGCCGAGGCCTTGAGCGATCACCTTGTCCTGCTGGTCGGTCACCTTCATGTCGGCCACGATAACGCGGCGGCCGGCGCTGAGCACCCGGGAAGTCGCGGTCAACACCCCGTCCTTAGCCGCCGAGATGAAGTTGACCTTCAACTCTACGGTCACGGTGCTCTGTCCGGGGCGCAGCACCGAATCCGCCGCCCGGTAAAAGGCGTAGTCGGCCAGGGCTACGATCAATCCGCCCTGGACCACCCCGGCATCTTGCATGAAGGTGTCGTGGATTGTCATGGTGGCGCTGCCCACTCCGTCGGCGCGGAGGCCGGGGCGCATGTCCAGCATCTTGGCAAAGGGTGCTTCGTACTCTGACTCGGATTCAGGTCTTTCGGTACCCAATAGCAGCGACTCCTGTAAGTTGCCTGTATTTCGCCTGTAGTTTGATGGATTCGCCGCCACGCATCGATCGTGGGTTTCGCGGCCGGCGTTTCGTCCACCCAGTATACCCTCGGTGGGGACGTCCTGCCACGGAGACCGCGGAACCGGGCGCACGGCCCCGCAGTCGAGCAATGGCGCTGCGTGGACTGTTTTGTCTATAATGGGAAAACATCCGGGCCGGCCCGGAAAACAGCGGTGCCTGCGGACGAGGGAATGATTAAAGGAGTCCTGGTAGCATTGGGAATCATGTTGTTGCTGGCGCTGATTCCCATCGTGGGCGTGGTCGGCATCCCCTTCGGGGCGTTCATCGGGGCGTACTACGGCATATCCTCGGCCGGGAATCTGCGCCGCTCTTACCGGTTCAAGTCTGTGTTGTTCGGCAGCTTGCTCGGGTTGCTGGTGTTCCTGATCCTGGTGGCGGTAGCGGCGAGTCTGACGGTGACCTTGGATATAAGCCAGCGGTTCCTGTGGCTGTTGTGGCTGTCGGTGGTCGCGTTCGCCCTGTACACGGCCAGCATGGGCGCATTGGGGGCAATGTACTCCCAGATCAAGAAGTCCGGGTAACCGGTGTTGCGGCCGGGTAACCCAAGTGGTATACGCAAGCAGTGGAGCGGGTGAGCCCTTGCCGCCCCCTCGAGGAGTCATTTCGGAGATCGTGATGCAGGCCCAGACCAGCCAAGCGGAGCAGCACGGCATTGTCTAGCAAGAAGCTGTTGCTGTTGATTTTCCTGACCGTCCTGGTGTTTGTGGGACTGGCCGGCTACGGCGATTTCAAGGAGATCGGTCGGCAGTTGGCCCACTTTCCTCTTACCTACATGATTGCCGCTTTGGGCCTGGCACTCGTGAACTACGGGTTGCGGTTCTTGCGCTGGGCCTACTATCTGCGGGTGCTTGGGATCCGGCCCCCGCTGGGAGTGAACGGTCTGGTGTTTCTGTCCGGGTTGGCCATGTCGATCACACCGGGCAAGGCTGGAGAGCTGATCAAGAGCTACCTTCTTCGCGACAGGGCCGGAGTTCCTGTGTCCGCCTCGGCCCCCGTGGTTGTCATGGAACGGATCAGCGACGTGATCTCAGTGACACTGCTGGCGCTGCTTGGCCTTGCCCTGCTGCCGGCGCCATTGGTTGCGGTGCTGGCGGCGGTCCTGTTTCTGTCCGGGGCGGCCCTGGCTTTGATCGCCACCAGGAAGGGTGACCGCCTGTTCGGATTGCCGCTGCTTCGCCGTTGGAGCAAGGCCCTTCGTGCGTCCTTTCAAGGGCTGCAACAACTGGCGTCTCCCAAGGTGATGCTGGTGGCCGTCATTTTAGGGTTGGCCGCCTGGTTCAGCGAGGGTATGGCGCTATGGGTGGTTCTGCGAGGTCTGGATGCTGACGTCGCACTGTCGCGGGCGCTGCCGATCTATGCCGCCGCCACCCTGGTGGGGGCCCTCAGCGCGTTGCCCGGAGGGCTGGTGGGCACCGAGGGCAGCATGGTCGCCCTGTTGCAGCAGAGTGGGGTCGCCAGGGGCCCCGCCTCGGCGGCAACCCTGCTGGTCCGGCTGGCAACCCTCTGGTTCGCCGTGGCGGTGGGCCTCGTCGCCCTGGCCTGTGTGAACCGGTTCGGGCCGCCTCGGCTGGCCGCATCCCCGGCCGGAGAGCAGGACCGCCCAGTCCTGCCGGCGGGTCCTTAGGCTGAGAGGTTTATGGAAGCCCGCGACAAATTCATCGAGCCGGCCGAGCAGAGTGGTGTGGCATCGCAGCCAACAGCCTTGTTGAAGGCCTTGCGGCCCAAACAGTGGATCCGGAACGGCCTGGTATTCTTTCCCCTCGTGTTCTCGGTCCAGGTGGCCTGGTCCCTGGACAACCTCGAGCCGGTACCGGGGCTCATCGTCCGGTTACTGGTGCTGCTCGCGGCCTTCTGCGCCCTGTCGAGTGCCGTTTACCTCTTCAACGACCTGGCGGACCGGGAGGCCGACCGGCAACACCCGGTCAAGCGGTTCCGGCCGATCGCGTCGGGGAAGGTAGGGGTCCCGCTGGCATTGGCCGCGCTGGTAACCCTGGCTGCGGCCGGACTGGCCGCGATGTTCCTCGTGGAGTGGGTGCTTGGGGTCATCGGCCTGATCTACCTGGCCATCAACATGGCCTACTCCGTGGGCGTCAAGCAGGTCGTTTTACTGGATGTATTGGCGGTGGCCAGCGGCTACGTCATTCGCGTTGTGGCCGGAGCCGTCGCCATCGGAGTCACCCCATCGCCTTGGCTATACGTCACCACCGCCGCCGGGGCCCTGTTCATCGTGCTGGGCCGCCGCTACGCCGAGGTACGGCTGGCCGGGGATTCGGCGGCCGGGCAGCGGCCGGTACTGAGCAAGTACGCCGGGGCTTTCATCGGACAGTGCATCGCCATCTCGGCGACGGCGGCCTGGCTGAGCTATGCTCTGTACACGGTAGAAGCCGAGAATCTGCCCGAAAACAACACCATGCTGCTCACCCTTCCGCTGGTGACCTTCGGCCTCTTCCGCTACCTGTACCTGCTGAACACCAGCCGGGAGGCGGAGACCCCTGAGCAGCTTATCGTCAAAGACATCCCCCTGGTCTTGTCCATCCTCTGCTGGATGGGGGTGTCGGCCCTGGTGCTGCTGTTAAACTAGTTAGTATGACTATCAGCTGTCAGCCGTTAGCGGCGGAGTAGCTTCAATGCAAGTGTCCAACATTCCCGGCGATGCCGCGGCTTTGGCGGGTGCGGCCCAACCGGCGGAATCACCGGCTACCCAAAGCCCTCAAACGCCTTCGCGCCCGGTGGTTGCGGTGGTGGCCACCCGGCCGGAGACCGTTTTGGATGACATCCAGAGAGCCATGGTGCTGGCCGGGGTCAGCCAGCACCTGGACCCGGATGTCACCACCCTGCTGAAGATCAACATCTCCTGGCAGCATTGGTACCCGGCCTGCTCCACTTCCCCCTGGCAGCTGGAAGGGGTGATCCGGGGGCTGCGAAATCTGGGCCATCGTGAGTTGATCGGTGCCCACAACGGGACCGTGGTGGTGGACTCCTTCGAGGGAGAGGCCAAGAACAAGCATAAGGTGGTGCAGGACCGGTGCGGCTTGCCGGTGCTGCACCTGGATAGCCCTCCCAACCGCTGGGTAGATTACCAGCCCAAGGCCGAGATGCTGGTGCTCCACGACATATTCCCTGAGGGTATTCAGATCCCGGAGTCGTTCGCCGGGGCCAATATCGTCCACCTGCCCACGATGAAGACCCACGTCTTCACCACCATGACCGGCTCGATGAAAAATGCCTTCGGCGGCCTGTTGCACCGGAAGCGCCACTGGACCCACTCGGTGATCCACGAAACGCTGGTGGACCTGTTGGCCATTCAGAAAGAGATACATCCGGGCATCTTCGCGGTCATGGACGGCACCTTCGCCGGCGACGGCCCGGGCCCTCGGGCCATGCGGTGGCACATCAAGGACCGCATCCTGGCCAGCGCCGACCAGGTGGCCATCGACGCCGTGGCCGCCAAGATGATGGGGTTCGATCCCCTCGGCATAAAGTTCATCCGGCTGGCCCACGAGCGGGGACTCGGCTGCGGCGACACCTCCAAGATCGAGGTTGTGGGCGAAGATATCGACCAGGTGAATTGGGGCTTCTCCGGAGTCGAGAACACCTTCGCCAGCCGCGGCCAGAAACTGATCTACTGGGGGCCGCTGAAACCCCTGGAGAAGCTGCTGCTGCGCAGCCCCCTGGCCGGTTGGGCTTTTCTGGCCTCCAACCTTTACCACAACGGCTACTGGCTGAAGACCAAAGGCCGCAGCCGCATTAAGGCCGCCCTGGAAACCGAGTGGGGGCGGTTGTTTCAATCTTATTGAGCCTGGGGACATGATATTGCCATGGATGTAGCGATCATTGGCCTGCCGCAGAGCGGCAAGACCACCGTTTTCAATGCCCTGACCCGGGGCCACGCCGACACCAGTGGGGCCAGCGGAGAGATGCACGTGGGGATGGTAAAGGTAGCCGACCCCCGGCTGGACGTGCTGACGGAGATGTACAAGCCAAGAAAGACTATCCCCGCCGAGGTGAAGTACTGGGACCTGCCGGGCCCTGAATCCCTGTCCCGGTCCCAGGGTATCGGCGGGAAGTACCGGAACGTACTCCAGGGGGCCGACGCCTATCTGCTGGTGGTGCGCGCCTTCACCAACGCCGCCGTGGTCCATCCCTTGGAAAGCGTGGACCCGGGTCGAGACCTGGCGAATATGCTGGGCGAACTGGCCTTCGCAGACCTGGAAGTTCTCGAGCGGGCCGTTGCCAAACTGGAGGAGGGCTTCAAGAAGTCCAAGGTCTCCGAAAGACCGGTCCTGACCACCCAACTGGAGATCGTCAAGAAGGTGAAGGCGAGTCTCGAAAACGGAGTTCCGCTGCGCCGGCAGCAACTGGCCGGCTCAGAGTTGGCGATCGTCGCCAACTACCAACTCCTTACAGCCAATCCGGTCATCGTTGCCTTCAATACCGACGAGTCGAGCCCGGATATCTCTCTGGATGGACTTGGCCTCACGGAGAACGAGACCGCCGGCCTGGGTGTGGTCAACATCTGCGCCAGGCTGGAGGAAGACCTGGCGTCGATGCCTGACGACGAAGCCGAGGAGTTCCGCAAGGAGCTGGGAGTGGGTGAACCGGCGGTGGACCAGATGGTCCGGGTTAGCTTCCAAACCCTGGGGCTGATATCCTTCCTGACCGTCGGTGAAGACGAGGTCCGTGCCTGGAGCGTTCCGGCGGGACTGTCGGCCCAACTGGCGGCCGGGACCATCCACACCGACTTCCAGCGGGGTTTCATTCGGGCCGAGGTCATACCCTACGACGATCTGGTGCGGTGCGGCAGCATCGCCCAGGGGCGGAAAGAAGGGGTGCTGCGGTCTGAGGGCAAGACCTACGGGGTCAAGGACGGCGACGTTATAAACTTCCTGATCAACGTCTAGGCCGCCGGTCCGGAGAAACGGCCGGGAACCCGTTGGGCAAGAACGGGGTCTCTGGTACCCCTCAAAGAGCCACTAGTTCCGCGATCGCTCCTCCCAGTGTACAGTCTCGTAAATAGCTCAACACCAGCGAAATCATGCGGCTCACCCACCACCGGCGTCTTTCCGGCGAAGGCCGGAATCCAGAGAAACTCTTGCTGGGTCCCGGCCTTCGCCGGGATGACGGGCAGGGTATCAAACCATTCATCAGACAGTAGGCTGGCGTTCCAGCGGCTTGGCGAAACTCAGTTCGTGGGAGTCGGGGTCGCTGATGTGGAAGTAGCGTTCCCCCCACATCGCGTCCCGGGGTTCGGTGGAAGGCGTCAACCCCGCCTCCACCAGCCGCCGGTAGATCGCGTCCACGTCATTGACGTGGAAGATCAACCGGCCCCACCAGGACCAGCCGCCCTCGGGGACCAAGATCAGATTCAGGTAGCCGCCGCCGATCTGGAAACTGGAAAAGGACGCCGTTTCGCCTCCGTAGAGCAACTCCATGCCCACCTTGTCGCGGTAGAAGTCCACCGCGCGGGCCATTTCCCGCACCGCCAGTGTGATCGCGCTGATCTGCTGGACCATCTTACTGTCCTCCGCTTTAATGCCCTGGGCCAGTCTTCCCTGAGCTAGTACAATGGTACGATAAATCCAAGTGGGTGCTTTGTAGGGGAAATCGCTTCGGCTGCCCTCTCCCTCTGCTGCTAGTGCGGTGGTTGTGGAGATCAGGCGTTGGCCGAGAATCCCCTGAACCCGGCGGCAGGGAGGATATTCCATGCGGGTAGCCTACATACAGTCCATCGGGGGGGCCAGCGGTGACATGCTGTTGGGTGCGTTGCTGGACCTCGGGCTGCCCCTGGAAACCCTGAGAGGTGAATTGGCCAAGCTCGGCCTCTCCGGCTACGAGTTGGTGGCCGGCCAGGAGACTCGCCAGGAGATGAGGGGGACCAAGCTTACGGTGCAACTCCAGGATGAAGCCCGGCGCTCTCCGTTGGGCTTGCTGGACGTCGTCAGGGCGAGCGAGTTGCCCGAGGAGATCAAGACCCAAGCGGAAAGTGTGTTGAAAGCCCTGTGGCAGGCCGAAAGCCGGGTACATGGAGAGCCCCAGGATACCCTCGAACTGGACGAACTGGGGAGCATAGACACCCTGGTCGATGTGGTTGGAGTCGTTTCCGGTTTGGCCTGCCTCGGGGTTGAGCGGGTGTACGCTTCGCCGCTGGTGCTGGGCGCGGCAGAGCCCCCCCGTTGGTCCGGTGGTTACCCCAATCCGGCACCGGCCACGCTGGAGTTGGTTGCCATGGCCGGGGCCCCGGTGGCGGCCGACCTGCCGGTGCATCGGGGCGCCGGAGAGCTTACCACACCCACGGGCGCCGCCCTCATCACGACGCTGGCCCGCTTCGAGCGGCCGGCCATGTCCCTCACCGGGGCCGGCATTGGCCTGGGCTCCAAAAACCCGGACAATTTCCCCAACGTAGTACGCGTCTGGCTGGGCGAAATGGCCGAGACGCCTGCCGTCGAGAAGCAGGCCGGGATCGTCCTGCTGGAGACGAACCTGGACGATGCGCCCGGCCAGGTGCTCGGTCACGTTCAAGAGCGGCTCTTCACCCTCGGGGCGCTGGACGTTTGGTGCGTCCCCGTGCAGATGAAGAAGAACCGCCCCGGAATCATCCTTTCGGCGTTGGTCCCTTCGGACCTGGAAGCCGCCGCCACGGATATTATCCTTCGGGAAACGCCCACGCTGGGGGTGCGCACCCGTCCGGTGGAGCGCCATGTGGCCGATCGGCGGAGCCTGCCCATGGAGACCGGCCTGGGGGTGATCAGCGTCAAGGTGAAGTACCTGGGTGGGGTGGCGGTGGGGGCCTCACCCGAGTTTGAAGACTGCCGGCGTATCGCCCTGGAAACCGCCACGCCCTTCCAAGAAATCTACCAGCGGGCCGCCGCCGAGGCTCGCCGGCAGTTTCTCGATTAGCTTCTTCCCCGGCTCAGGACCGCAGACCCACCGAGAGCTTGATCCTGGCTTGTTCCGCCCCACCGGCCTGCCCGCTCGCCCTCGCCGTAACGATGCATTGGAGATCCGGCCCCGCGCTGGAGTACTCCGGAAGGGCGGGACGAGGCCTCAGAAGCGGCTGCGCCGGTACCGGCCGGGCATGCCGGGATAAACGCGTTCCGTCAGGACCCACGCGATACGCGCCTGAAATGCCGCCACTTCCTCGGGGAGGAGCAGCTTCAGCAGCTCCGCGAGGCGGCCTTGGGGGGCTTGGAGTTGCCTTGCCAAGTCGTCCAGCCCGGCCAGCAACGATTCAGGGACCGGCTCACCGCAGAAATCCCAGATGACCGTTCGGATTTTCGTGTCGGCATGGAAGGTCAGGCCGTGGTCGATGCTCCAAAGCTTTCTATCGGCGTCGATGACCAGGTGGCTTGGCTTCCGGTCGGTGCTGTTGGCCACCAGGTCGAAGCAGGCGATGGTTTTTAACTCGACGGCGTGTTCCTCGGTAAGGGTATAGTAGTTCTGGTGAGGGTCGTGCTCCACGAACTGCTGAAGAGTGCCGATGCCGTGGGGTCCGTCACGAATGACAGTGAAGGGGATGAAATCCCAGCCCAGCACCCGGCTCAACAGGTACGCGGCGTACTCCCGCTTGTACAGGGTTCCCGAGGGGAAATCCCACAGGGGAGCCTCGCCGTCCCGGGGCTTGTAGATCGCCAGACTGGCCCGGTCACCCAACTGGACTTGGGCCAGGAAGGTGTAGTTCGAACCCATGGGGGTGAGCTGGCAAGCAACGATATCGCCCTGCCGGATGATGTCGCAGATCGATGGATCAACTTTCACCAGGGCGCCCTATTATCGATAGCCGGCGGATCAGCCGGCCTCAAATACGGTGTGACCGTTGGATCGGGGGCAAACGTGTCCATCCTCGTCCACCGGGAGACCACACAGGAAGCACCGCGGCCGCCCCGCGGCACAGATCCGCAAGGCCTCCTTGGCCAGACTTTCGGCCTGATCCGGTGTCATCCAGAAGCTAACCGAGGTTGCCTCCTCGTCCGGATCAGGCTCCTCCCGCTCGTAGGCCACCAGGTAAAACGAGTTGGCCGGAGGGTCGTAGCTCAACAGCAGCTGCTCCGCCTTGAAGTCGATGGAGGCTCCCACGCCGGCTCCCTCGGCCTCGCTGGGCTGGCTTGGGCGCTCCCGGTCCTCCGCCGGCAGGGATTGGACCACGTCCCTCAAGTAGATCCCCAACTGAAAGAGCTGCTCTTTTTCCACCCACAGCGAGCAGGCGGCCGGGCCGGCCTCCATGGCCAAAAGAAAGGTGCGCTGACCCGGCTCTCCGAAGGACTTGGCATCGATGAGCGAGAGAGACCCCATGGGGTATTTGACCGGTCGGGATTCCATGGAGTTAATGTTATCCCGAGGTGACACCGCTGGCAAGATACATCCGGTCCCCTCCTGTCGTCACCGAAGCTGGCGGGGAGCCGAACCGGCACTAACGAACGGCAGGCCAGGCATCTCGTCAGCCGATGGTACCCCGGGACCGGTACTGCAACGCCTCGGCCAGGTGGGCCACGGTGATCTCTCCGGCGCCGTCCAGATCGGCGATGGTCCGGGATACCTTCAGGCTACTCGTAAGTTTTCTAATAGAATCTCTGGATGCTCTCGGTTGATACCCAAGTGCTTTGAAGCGGCAAGTACCTCGATGCCCACCACCTCTTCTCCCAGCCCGAGGTCAATCGCAATATCTTCTGTCAAATGGATAGTGGTCACCTGCGTAGGCCCTTTCTTGAAAGAAATGTACGCGGCATCCACCTGAGGATCGTAGGTGATCTTCATTAGCCAACCCCAAAATAATAAACGTACACTGTTACCACAATGATACCTTCTGCTTCTTCTACAACGATAGGCCTGACCTGTTTGGTGGTGTAGGACTTACCTTTCCATTCTCTCCGATGCGGAAAGTTCTTGCGAAAGGACAGCCGTCCGTGCCAGGCGTCCAACCGCTCACCCGACCGGATTGCTTCCTCAACCTCTGATTCCATGGTACCCCGATCGTCCATCTGGTCCCTGGCGTGTTGGGAGAACAGTATTGGCTTCATCTCTCGTCAGCCGATGGAACCCCGGGAACGGTACTGCAACGCCTCGGCCAGGTGGGCCACGGTAATCTCTCCGGCGTCGTCCAGATCGGCGATGGTCCGGGATACCTTGAGGATTCGGTGGAAGGCTCTGGCAGACAGGTTCAAGCGTTGGGTTGCGGCTTGGAGCAGCCCCTTGGCGGTTTCGTCCAGCGGGCAGAACTTCCACACCTCCGCCGGGCCCATCTCCGAGTTGCACAGGAATCCGCTTTCGCGGAAGCGCTTCCGCTGGATGTCCCGCGCCTGTTCCACCCTCTGCCGGGGAAGGGTCGAGTCTTCCGCCGGTTCCTCATCCACCAGCTTCTCATACTCCACGGGCGGCACCTCGACGAAAACGTCGACCCGGTCCAGAAGCGGGCCGCTGATCCGTTTCTGGTAGCGGGCCACGGCGGACGAAGAGCAGGTGCACTCGGTTCGGGGGTGGGTGTAGAAACCGCAGGGGCAC
>JASMCQ010000011.1 GCA_030753265.1 Dehalococcoidia bacterium | reverse complement strand
GGTTCGAATCCCGTCGCTCGCCCCAAGGCTACCAAGCGATACCAACCTGCGCCTGTAGCTCAACGGATAGAGTACTGGGCTTCGGACCCAGGGGTTGTGGGTTCGAATCCCGCCAGGCGTACCAACAATCGTATCCGAAATGAGGCCTCCGGCTGGTCCGGGGGCCTTTCGTTTCTGGGGTTATGGAGCATACCCGGACCAGCAAGAAAGCTCATCCGGAACGCAACGCTATCTCCCCAACATTGGCTGCCGGCTGGAGAATGAATGACCGAGCCCCGAGAGGGCGCACGGGGCTCGGTCGGCGCAGAGAACGCCTCGTTAAAGGGTCTAGTTAAGCGAGGTTGTGGTGTCCAGGAACACCGGCGTGGTCCGCTCGATGAACAGCACCGCGCCGGAGGGCGGGATCACTTCCAGGCTGAACGTCTTGTTGGTCATCAGTTGGCTGGTCAGCGTGTCGTTGCCGGCCCCGGTCGTTTCCAGGTCGATCATCTGAATCTCGTACACCTCGTTGCGCTCCAGCAGCTTGTCCGCGTCGGCGGTTCCCAGCGAAGTTACGGTGAACCCGGACGTAGACTGGAAGATCTTCGACTGCGTGCTGTCGGTGTACTTAATGATGGTCTTGCCCGGGGTCAAGTCGATGGACTCACCGCCGGCCGCGCTGGCCACCTGGAAGGCGATGTCTGACACCACTCCCGATGTTCCCGTGGTGGAAGAGGTCAGAATTACCGAGCCTTTGAGTTCCATGCTGCCCCGGGTCTCCGCCAGGCCAGCCTGAATGGTCTCCTTGGCTTTGTCGCTGGAGAACAGGCCGGTTGACAGCGCCGCGAAGGCGAACACCGATGAGACCACCACGAAGGCGATCAGCACGATAGCCGTCTCCAGTCCGGTAATTCCCCGCTGGTCCCGCAAGCGCTGGATCACCCCACCAAATTTCCCGCTTATCATCTTTGACATCGATTCCCCTCCTCGAGGAAGTGGCCTGTTTCTCCCCTAGCCACATTCATGTACTGTAAGTGTGTACGGTGAGAGCGGTACCCAACATAGGGCTTCCACCTTTTCGAATTGGAGGGTAATCCCACTTTGGCCAGTGCTAGCACACCCAAGAACGGCTACAGGATCTCGGTGCAGAGAAGGGGAAAGACGTAGGGCTACCCACGCTTTCATTCTGGTGCCTCAGATACATCCGTGGTCTTCACGGCGATGCCAGGTGCTTCGGGGTTTAGCGAACGGCCGTGCTCGATGGCGACGGGAGGGGCCGGCCGGCGGCAACCCAGCCGGGGCCGCGCGGCAAGGTTCAGCGGATCCGGAGTCTCGGCGAATTCGGCTTCGGATAAGCTGCGGTGCGGGCCGAGAGAGGTGTGGCACTGATTATGTCGAGCAGCACCAAGCCGAGGAGTGATGTTCCACCCCGGCTGAAACCTGGTGAGGGCATCAGGCGCCGGTGTGCCCGGTCGGTTTCCTGCTCGGGTGGAAAGAGTTCATCAGGAAAGCCCAGGGGAACCCCTCGTGGAGATCCGCCAGTGAAGCGGGATCCAGCCTCTGCCAGCGAGCCCCCGCCCGGTCCCTGATAACGATTTCCGGTCTAGTTGACCCGGTACACCCAAACCCGGTAGAAGATGTCGGGCTCGCCTTTGGGCAATGGTGCGAAGCGATCGGTGACTTCCACCAGTTCCCATTGACGTTCTGCCTCCAGCGAGGCCAGCTTCTGGTCGAAGCCACCGGCTTCGAAGGCGTCGAGCCGGATGCTGAAAACCAGGTATCCTCCCGGCTTGGTCACACGAACCAACTCGTCGAAGGAGCTGGCCGGGGCATGGCCCATGGTGAACACTCCGACGCTGATAACGGCGTCGAAGGCGTGGCTGGGAAAGCCCAGAGGCTCTCCCATGACCATCTGGTGAATCTCCCGGTACAGGTTCTTCTTGCGGGACTCCTCGAGCATCGCCGGCGACAGATCCATGGCCGTCAGATCGGTGTACCCCAGATTGGCAAGGCATTGGCCCACCAGGCCGGTCCCGGCGCCGGCGTCCAGAATCCGGGCGCCTATTGGCACGTGGCGGCGCAGCAGCGACGTGGCCGTCTGAGGACCGTTGTAGGCGAAATCATCCCTGAGATCAGTATCGTATTCCGAGGCCCACTGGTTGTACCGGTCCTCCATCTCTTTAAGGTTCCGCGCGGTGTGCAACCACTGGATTTTGCCCTCATCCGGCATCATTGCCTCCTGCCGTAACGGCACAAGCCCTACGGCAAAGCGTCTAATTCGGGATTTCCGGGATCAAGTAGTTTCCCCCAACCCCGTGACCCCGCGGGGACCGGCGCTAGGGACCTCCCAAGCTCTTTTCGTACTCGCCAAGTGTCGTCACGTAATCCTTGGCGCCCTGCATCAGGAAGACCGTAACCACGGAGGCGCAGTAGAGAAATCCCTTGCCCCGGTACTGCTTGTACTGGTCCAAGTTACTCACGATGGTGCCCGCCACTTTGCCGGCCTCGATGACCTGGCGGCCTAGGTCCTCGATCACCTCGACAACCTCGGGATGAGAAACCTGGCCGGGGTAACCCAGTGCCACCGAAAGGTCCATGGGCCCGAAGAAGACGATGTCGATGCCGGGCACCTTGAGAATCTCGGGGCAGTTGGCTATTCCCTCCGGAGTCTCGATCTGAATGCAGACCAGGCTCTCCTCGTTCCACTGCTGGATGAAATCGGCGGTCCCGATCCGGCCGTAGCCCGCCAGGCGAGGCCCCGCCATGCCGCGCTTGCCGACGGGCGGATACTTGACCGCGTCCACCACCGCCTGGGCGGCCTCTGCCGTGTTGATGAGAGGAATCTGGACGCCCTCACTACCAGCGTCCAGGTATTTCTGGATGCTCTGCTGGGTATTTTCACCGATTCGGGTCAAAGTGGTAACGGAGTAAAGCTGAGCCGCGCGATAGATCTCGCCGGCGGTCTCCGTGGTCATCGGGCTATGCTCGCAGTCCACGATGATGAAGTCCAGCCCGATCACACCCATCATCTCAGCCATGTTGGGGGACATCTCTTTGAAAAAAGCTCCGAGAACAGGCTTGCCCTGACGCAGCTTCTCTCTCAGGGCATTCTTGTATGGCATGGGTCCCCCTTTTCCGGCGACTTCGCCGGAATCCGCTCCTTCTGGCCGGGGCGAGTCTAGCAGTGAGGCCATGGGCTGTCAAGCAAACTCTCTCCCTCTCTTCACCGCAGTTTTTCGCTCTCCGGCACGACTGATCGAGGAAGATTCCAAAACCGGGGACATGGGTAACACCACAGTAAGTATGGGTAGGATACGGTTGGCATGCCCGTCCGGCGGTCCAATCCGAAGCGGGCATTCGGAGGGGGTTCGGCCAGACAAAGCGGGGCGCCAACGGCGGGTGAAAATGGGTGTTGCCCGCCCGGTATGACGGGTCCGTCCCGTAAGGACGATTCGCGAATCGCCCCTACGGTGCCAAAGGGGCCGGCTTCGTCGAGACTCTCGACCTTGGGCCGGAGTTCACCTCGAAGTAGCGAACCGGGATTTAAGGAGCGGCCGGGCCGAAGGGCTCGGAATGGCAATCGTCAGCAATCGAGTTGAATTAGTGCTAGCCGCCAGGTTCACCACTGGGTTCGACGGCGTAGAATACAACCCGCTTTTCGGTCCGATCGGATACCGTCACGATCGCGGAATACGCTCCATATCCCGGAAGGGTCCAGCTCCCATTTATGACTGCCATTGCCCTAAAGCTCTGGCCTGCAGTTGCCCCAATCGGACGGCCCACCGCGATGCTGGCGGCCGCCTGCTGGCCAATGGTGTTGCCATCCCCATCAACCAATTTGATCTGCAGGCTATGCTGCTGATTGGTCAGGGTCCAGGGTACCAGGACACCGATGACCATCGAGATCCCAACGGGCACCTTGATATCTCGAATCATGCGCCGGTCCCAGGCGCCACCCATCATATAAAGCTTGCCGTTGAGCACCTCCGCCTGGTCGGCGAGGATCAGGAAATCGATCTCCACATCTTCAATGCCCATTGCCTTATTCCATCCGTCTGTTTGTTTACCCGGCCATCAGAGATGCAGTTGCCGCGGGCGAAGTATCGCATTCTCGCATGGTGTTGTCCATGTGGAATGGCGCCGTGATTGCGCTCGGAGCGTTTCACAATCACCCATGCCGATAACCGGGTGCTGGTCGATTGGCACGGGCATCGCGGGACCTACGTTGACGCCTGGAGGCCCAGACCATTAGCCCATTCAGGGTCGGCGGTGGCCGTTTCCCAGTAAGGGGACGTGGCAGACCGGGAGCGCACCGCTACCCGAAACAATAGTCCTGGCGGCAGCGCCCGAGATTCCTCTCCGAGCGGCCTCGCTTCAAGAGTAGCCAGAAATATGTCACCCCGTGTGACGCGAAGGATCTGGGGTGGGGGGTGCAGGCTGCGATGGAAGGACCCCGCACCAGATTCCTCGTCGCTCCGCTCCTCGGAATGACAGCGTAGCTTCGCTCTGCGGAATAACGCTGTACCTTCTCTGGCAGAATGACGCCCTAACCTCGCTCTGCGGAGCGACGGGTTAGAGGCAAAGCCCTTCCAACCAACTCCCACCCCGCAGAGCTGAGATGCTGTCCATGAAGCTGCCTTGTCAGCGAGCCGGCGTCTAAGTCAAAGCGCCCGGCCCACAACGGTGGGACACGGGCGCTACCGGTACTGGCAAGGCCGGAGGTTAAGGACGCGGCGTCACATGGTCTTGAGGCGGGGGATGGACAACTCGCCGGTGATGTCCTCGAACCACTGGATGACCTCTTTGTGCAGGGGAATCCCATTGGCCCTCCGGTCCTGCTCCTCCTCGTACTCCGAGAGCCCGGCGTACAGGACCCGGTCGTGGCCGGGGGCCGGCTTGGTCTCCTTGAGGGTTTGCAGCATCTGGTCCATGTTGTCTTTGAAGGTGTCGAGGTCGGTGAACGCCTCGATGCTGTAGGCGGAAAAGTAGTGGCGGGAACCGACTCCGCCCATGCCCCGGCCCGCGACCATGGGGGGAAGCACCCCCGACAGCATGGTCGCCATGATCTCGGACATCATCGCGAAGCCGTAGCCCTTGTGAGAACTCCCCTCCCTGGTGCTGCCCAGAGGAAGCTGATAGTACTCGCCGCGCCCTCTAACGGGAATCTCCTCGGTGATGGGAGAGCCATCCAGTTCGGCGACCCAACCCGGCAGGAGCTTCGCCCCAACCCTGGCGGCCAACCCCAGCTTGTTCCCGGCGATGGCCGAGGTGGCGGCATCGAAAAGGAAGGGAGCCTCTTTGCCGGCCGGCGCCGCAATGGCGATCGGGTTCGTTCCCAGGCGTCCTTCGGCGGCGAAGGTGGGCACCACCTGAAGGCCGCTGGCCGTCATGGCCATGCCGACCATGCCCTCTTTTGCCGCCATCATGGCGTGGTGACCGATGGCGCCCGAGTGGCCCGCGTTGTACATGGACACCGCGCCGATTCCCACTTCCTTGGCCTTCTTGATGGCGAGTCGCATTGCAATGGGGCATATCATGATCCCCAGCGCCCCGTCGGCGTCCATAGTCGCCGTTGCCGGGGTCTCTCGAACTATCTTCCAGTTGGGCCGGGATTTGAGACCGCCCTCGTTGTACGCCTTGACGTAGTTTCGGAGCATGTTGGAGACGCCGTGGGTCTCCACCCCCCGCAGGTCGGTCGAAACCAGGACATCGGCGCCTTGGGCCGCGTCCTCCGGCGTCACGCCCATCTTCTCGAAGATGGCGGTGACCGTCTCCCGTAGCGACTCGTGGGGTACCCGGATTTCATCCCCATGGGGGACTTTGAACCGATCAAGCATCGAAATGACTCCTGAATACATAACCAGATTGGGCGCCGAGACGAATTGTACCACACGCCGTGCCTGGAGCCCGGCGTCCGCGTTATGAGGCCAAGCCCAGCGCACACCACCGCACCGGGCGGGCCGGCCGCGTCTTTACCGGCCAGTAAAGTTTCCCGCTCTCTTTTCGACGAAGGCCCGCAGTCCCTCCTGGGCGTCCTCGGAGGCCTCGAGGATCTGGATGCAACGCCCCTCGTATTCGAGCCCGGAGCGCAGGTCCATCTGGGAGCCGACGTCGATGCAGCTCTTGATGAGCCGTAGCGCCAGAGGGGGTCGTTCCAGCAGCGTCTGGGCCAGCTTTCCGGCCTCTTCCAGAAGCTGGTCTCCGGGCACCACCTGGTTGACCAGCCCCCATTGAAGGGCGGTTTCCGCGTCGACGAATTCGCCGGTGTACATCACCCACTTGGCCCGTCCCGCGCCGATGATCCGGGGAAGCCGCTGGGTGCCGCCGGACCCCGGCAGGAGACCCAGCTTCACCTCGGGCAGCCCGAAGCGGGCGACGTCCGCCGCCAGCCGAAGGTCGCAGGCCAGCGCCATCTCGCAGCCGCCGCCGGTGGCGTACCCGTTCACCGCCGCGATGCTGATCTTGCCCAGACCCTCCAAACGAGTGCAGAGCGCGGTCATGCGGTGGACCAGTTCCCCCGACAGTTCCCCTTCGGCCATGGCCTTGATGTCGGCGCCAGCGCAGAAAGCGCGGCCGGCTCCGTGGAGGATCATAACCCGGACCTCATCATCGGCCTCGATCTCTCCGATGGCCTGGGTCATTTCCCGGGCCAGCTGCAGGTTCGCGGCGTTGAGGCGGTCCGGCCGGTTCAGGGTTATGTCAACCAGGCCGCCTTTCTTCTCGTAAATAATCGTTTCGTAGGGCATATCAGACCTCCAAATGTTTGGCTTCCGCTTGAGCTTTCCGGTGAGACTTCTGTTCCGAAAGAAGTCTCACCGGCCTCGGTTCTTTCTGGAGAGGTTTGGAGGACCTCTTTCTTGCAAGAAAGAGGTCCTCCAAAATGCCGCAACTTCTACAATCGCGCCATGGCCCCGCCATCCACGAAGAGGGTGTGACCCGTGACCAGGTCGCAAGCCTCGGAGCAAAGATAGACCAGAAGCCCCGCCAGGTCCCTCGGGTGGCCGTAGCGGCGCGACGGCAGAAACCGCACCAGGAGTTCCTTCTGCTGCTCCTCCAATGCCTGCTCCTCGCCGATGAACCAGCCGGGGCCGATGCCGTTAACCCGTACTCCGCGCCGGCTCCATTCCAACCCCAGCGCCTTGGTAAGTTGGACCACTCCCCCCATGCTGGCGCAGTATGGCGCCATGTTAGCGACGCCCCGATCCGCCATCATCGAGCTGACGTTGACGATCCGTCCCCAGCCCTGGTCCAGCATGTGCTCTCCCGCTGCCTGGCAGAAGAGAAAGACGCTCCGCAGGTTCTGGGCCAGCAACTGGTCAAACTCCTGGGGCGTGGTCTCCAAAAACGGTTTGGCAGCCATGACCTGGCAGTTGTTCACTAGGGCGTCCAGGCGGCCGTGGGCGTCCAACGCTCTGGCGACGGCGCGCCGCACCCCGGCCGGGTCATTCACGTCCGCCGGTATGACAACGGTATCCGAGGAGTAGCGTTCGGTGGCCCGGCGGGCCGCCTCCAGGGCTTCGGCCGGACCTCCAGCCACGGCCACCTTGGCCCCCGCCTCAGCCAGGGCCGCCGCCAGGGAAGGAGTGGCGAAGTGGCCGCCGGTGGTGACCAGGGCTGCCTTCCCGTTCAGGTCCCAATCGGAAGGAACCGGCATCACCGACCTCCCGTTGTGCCGGCTGCACCGGGTATCAGGGGGGCGTATCCCGTGGGGGAAATCCCGCCGGCCAGCACGCCTCCGTCGATGGGAAAAACCTCCCCGTTAAAATACTCGGAGGCGTCCGAGGCCAGGAATACCACCGCGGGGCCGATTTGCGCCGCATCGCCGAAGTAGCCCACGGGCACGTGCCCGGTATTGGGCATGGCCTCCCGGGAAGGGGCGGTGGCTTCAGTGTAGAAGGCGCCGGGCACCAGGGCGACGCAGGTGATGCCCTCGCGAGACAGGCTAACCGCGAGGGTGCGGGTGAGGTTGATCAGTCCGCCCTTGGCCGTGGTGTAAACGTACTGGCCCCGCACCCCCCGCATGCCGAAATGGGAGGAGACGTTGATGATCCGGCCCCGTCCACGCTCGGTCATGGACTTGATCACCGCCCGGCAGCAGTAGAAAGCGCCGGTAAGATTGGCGTCCATGCCGGCGTGCCATTGGGCATCGGTGATATCCCATATATGACGTAGCGGTTCGGCGGGCTGGCCGGCGTTGTTCACCAGCACGTCCACCGGCCCCAGGGTTTCCAGCACCGACTCGACCATCCGGTTCACCTGAGCGGAGTCCGTGATGTCGGTGGAGATGGCCATGGCGCGGCGTCCCAGGGCCCGCACCTCCGTAGCCACCTGTTCCAGTGGGTCGGGACGGCGGCCCGCCAGGGCCAGGTCGGCTCCGGCGGCGGCAAGCTGGACCGCCATCTCGCGGCCCAGGCCGGTGCCCCCGCCGGTGATGATGACCGTCTTTCCCTCCAGGCTTAAATGATTCAGCATCGATCTCCTTTCAATGGTTATCCAGCACCTCCATATGAGTGGGGTCCGCGTTCTGAGACGTACTCGGACCCGGCGCCTAGTTCTTCTGGAGATTTCCCCCGGGCCTTCCAAATTGATGTGCGGCTCTCGCCGGTCGGCGGTGAGCCCATTCTATCGAACTGAGAGTCTCAAAGAAACCGGGCCGTTCCCCGGGCGCGCGGGAGACCGGCCCGTCCCAACCACGGTCTTTACAACCGGTCCTTACAACCGGCATACCAGGGCGGCGGATTGCAGGAGGTACTCTCCGGTCCTACTCGCCGCGGGCGGTGACCCACTCCCGCAGCATAAACTTCTGAATCTTACCCGATGGCGTTTTGGGAAGCTCGTCAAAGACCTGCAGGTCCTCGGGCCAGTACTGCTTGGCGGTCTGGCTTCGGGCGAACCAGTCCAGGAGGTCCGCGAAGGCCATGGTTTCCCCGGGTTCCAGCACCACGCAGGCGCAGGCCCGCTCGCCCATCCGGGAGACCTCCGTGGCCACTACCGCCACCTCCCGCACTTTAGGGTGGCGAAACAGGATCTCCTCGACCTCCACCACGGGGATGTTTTCTCCGCCTCGAATGATGATGTCCTTCAACCGCCCGGTGATGCGGATGTAGCCTGCCTCGCCCAGGCGGGCCTGGTCTCCGGTCTCGAACCACCCCTCGGCGTCGTGGGCTTCCTCCCAGAGGTCGGCCCGCTTGTAGTAGCCGACGAACTGGCCGGGCCCCCGCGCCACCAGCAACCCCTCTCTCCCGGAAGGCAGCGGTTCCCGCGTGGCGGGGTCGACGACGCGCACCTCCATGCCCGGAATAGGAAGGCCGTCGCTCTCCGCCGCCCGAGACGGTGGGTCCTCGGGCCGGATGAAGGTCACGGCGCCGTCCTCGGTCATGCCCCAGGCGGAAATAACCCGGCAGGGCAGGGTTTCATGCGCCTCTTCGACCAAGGCGGCGGGGATGGGGGCCCCGGCGCAGATGAAGTAACGGAGGGCGGAGATATCATACAGGTTCGGAGCGCTGGCCCGGATGAGGTCCATCAGGAAGGGGGTGGCGCCCATGGTCCAGGTCACTCCCTCCTCGGCGATGAGGCGCACCGCCGTCTCGGGGTCCCAAACGTCCATGTACACGGTCTTGGCCCCCAGCACCAGGGGCATGTTGACGCCGTAGCCAAAACCGGTGAGATGGCCCAGCGGAGAGCCCATGAGGATCTTGTCTTCCTGGGTGAGGCCCAGGACCGAGTTGTGGCCCACACAATGGTACATCAAGGTCGCGTGGGTATGCATCACTCCCTTCGGCTCTCCCGTGGTGCCCGAGGTGAAGCAGATGGCGCCCAGGCCCTGCACGGGGTCGGGGCGGAGCTTGCGCAACTCCGCCTCGGAACGGCCCGCCTCTCGCCGGCGGTCCAGGATTTCAGCGTCGAAGGAGTACATCCCTTGGGGCACGGGTTCCCCGACGACGATTACCGTCTTGAGATGGGGCAACTCCCCGGCAAGCTCTTGCATCATTCCGGCGTAGTCGAAGCTCCGGTAGGTTGAGGGGACCACCATCGCCCGCGCTTCGGTCCGGCTTAGCATGAGCCGGATCTGCCGGTGACGCATTATGGGAGTGATGGGGACGATGGTCGCCCCGATGCGAACACAGGCCAGGTAGAAGAGGGTGTAGTGCCACCAGTTGGGGAGTTGGACCGCCACCCGATCCCCCGGCTCCACCCCCAAGTCCAACAGAGTCCAGGCGGTCCGGTCCACCAGGCGGGAGAATTGGCGATAGCTCAGGGTCACCGCCCGGTCCGTGGTATAGAAGTGGGAGACCAGGGCCACTCGGTCGGGCTTCGCCTCGACCCACCGGTCCAGGTAGTCGGTGATCACCGTGTCGCCCCACCAGCCTTGCCGGCGATAGTGCTCGATCAGCTCAGGCGGTGTTTGCAGCATTTTCATTTCTCCCATCGCCCTGAGTCTAGTGCCGGCCCTTGAACCGACAGGGGACCTTGATCGAGAGCTTGGTTGATGGGCTAGTACTCAGTCAACCTATTGCTGATAGTTGTCATTCAGAGCGAAGCGAAGAATCTCGTTGTTACGCTGAGATTCTTCGTCCCTGCGC
>JASMCQ010000010.1 GCA_030753265.1 Dehalococcoidia bacterium | reverse complement strand
GCTTCTTGGTGGCGGAAAGTGCCGGTGTACGCCGTTTACACTGGGCGAGTTGAGTCTATACTCGGGTTAGATGACAGTCAACCGGCGTTTGGGGATGAGGTGTGCCGTTGGCGGCAGGGGTTTCTAACCGGGTTGCGGGAGTGGGCCGCATCTTGGCCGCGGGAAGTAACAATGGGGCGGAAAAGGAAACCTGGCGCCGCCCAACGGAAGGCGACGCCAGGGAGTGATTCACTGCTGGACGATAGCGTGAAAGTTGGCGCTACTCTTGGTTGGCGGTTTCCGCCTCCGGGACGGGGGTAGGCGCCGGGGCCTGTGCTTGTGACGGTGCCGGCGCAGGTGCAGGTGCAGGTGCAGGTGCAGGTGCTGTCGCGAGTGCCGGTGTATTCACGGCCCGGGTCATAGCGAAGTCGGCCACTTCGCGGTACAGGGGGTCGTCCAAGTTGCATCCCGACAGAGGGCTGAAGCCGGGGGCCAGTTCTTCGAGCAAGAGCTTGACGCGACTGTCGCCATGGCGGCCTGCCAGAGCATAGGCCAAACCCCTGGGGTCGCGGTCCAACGAGAGTTCGTGCTCCTCTCCCTCTTCAACCTCGATCTCGTAGTCCACCCGATCCGCGACCGCCAGCGCCTTCATTGCCGCCTGGCGGTGAGAGTCGATGTCTCGCAGGGCGCTGAAGAGTTCGCTTACGGCCCGGGCCGCGGTCCCTAGAAGAAGGGGTACCTTGGTCTGGTCCCTGGATGCCGCCGCCGTCGCCTGACCGGCCTGCTCCATGGCGGTTCCTCTGGTGCGGGCCCGCTGGGCCTGCCGCTGGGAACGTGCTCGTTCGGCCCGAAGCGAAGGGGCTTCAGCGGCCAGTGGCTGGAGCCTCGTCACCTCCTGCTCCGCCTGCTCGGCCATTTTCAGTCTCTCTTCGAGGGATGGGTCGAATCCGTTTAACATCGTCGATCTCCTGTTTCCTGGCGAGTCCGTGGCCCGCCTTGGTGTCTAGTCAGGTGCTGTCTGGCTCCGGTAATCCCCGTGATGCCCGGCGCCGCCCCTACCGGTCATGCAGCTTCTGTATCGCCGGTGGCCTGGTTGGGCTCATCTCGAGGTTGTCCGTTGCCGGCTACTCGTCCAGTATCGAGTCTACCGTTGGTGTCTGCGAGTTCGAGGCCCTGTTCCGGCCGGGCGGTGAAGGAGCGTCTATGGCCTGCTGCAAGAGTAGGCGCAAACGGTCGATCTTGCGGTCCTCGGACGCTAGCGACCGGTCTTTGGCGTCGGTTTCATGCCTGAGCGCGTCCATCAACTCCCGAAGGGCACGGACCCCACCGGCGGGTAGGCTGACACCGGAGGGGGTGCTCGTCAGTGTAAAAGCCGGACCCGCGGCGGCGTCGGCCAAGGTGGATCGGGGGCCGCCGGCGCCCGCCCCCGAGGTCATGCAGGGGCCGAACTGCTCGGGTATCTCGACCCACCAGATGATCCCTTCGGGCGTTGGCTGATAGTGGCCCAGTAGCTCGCCTCTGCGGAGGCAGCCTCTCACGGTGTCTACCGAGATACCCAAGCAGTGGGCGGCTTCACCCATGGTCACCAATTCCATACAGTTTCCATACCCGGGTCCGATCACGATTTTGTGCTTACTTCGAAATATACTCGAACGCCCCAGCGAGCGCCTACGTGTTGAACAGGCGAGTTTCGAGGATTCTTGCCCTATCCGAAGCCGCCACGTCCGGCGGGCGGGCACTTCACCCTGCCACCAGCGCCGGGGATGGGGCAACGAATTGATCCCACCGGGCGAACGCCGGCGAACCTTGACCGTGGGAGTGAATTTCAATAGACTTCAAGGATTCCAACCGTTACACAAGTGTGGCCTCGCTTGTGGCTACCACGGCTCGACCGCAACGGTGCAACCCGGTGAGGTGCTTGTTTCATGACGGCAGGTCCTCGTTTCGTGGTTGACATGAACGTCGGAAAGCTGGCCAAGTGGCTCCGGGTGATGGGCTACGACACCCTGTTCCCCCGGACGGGCGACGACAATGACCTGGTGCGCATCGCCCTTCGGGAAGACCGGATCCTGGTAACCCGGGATGCCGGCTTCGGCCTGCGGCGCGCCGTCCGGAACGGTCAGATGCTGGTGGTACAGGTGGAGGCGGACGACCTGCGGAGCCAGCTATGCCAGTTGGTCCGGGACTTGAAACTGAACCCGGGCGCGCGATTCTCTCGCTGCGTCCTCTGCAACGAACCGCTGCACCCGCTGAACAAGCAGGATGCGGCCGGCCGGGTACCCTCCTATGTCTTCCGAAACCACTGTAAGTTCATGGAGTGCCCCGGCTGCCGCCGCCTCTTCTGGCGGGGTACTCATTGGTCAAACATGATATCGGAGCTGGACCAGTTGTACCGGGAGGCCCGCTGATGCGTCGCGCCGCTTTCGTCTACGAGGATGCCTTGTCGCGTCACGAGTTGCGCCAGGACCACCCCATGAAGCCGGAGCGCCTTCGGTACACCTACGAGCTGCTTCGAGCTTATGGCGCCTTCGATGGAGGCAGCTCCCGGCTGGTCCCGCCCCGTCCGGCCACGGAGGAGGAGTTGCGGCGGCTGCACAGCTCCGAGTACGTCTCGGCAGTGCGGGGTCTGAGCCTGGGCCTCGCCGACTGCGACCCGAGCCGGTTCAATTTCCACCACGGCGGGGACAACCCGATCTATCCGGGGATGTATGATGCTGCGGCCTTGAGCACTGGGGCCTCCCTCTTGGCGGCGGAAATGGTGGCCAGCCGGGAAGTGGACGTGGCCTTCAACATCTCCGGAGGCCTGCATCACGCCGCATTGGGCCATGCCTCAGGATTCTGCGTCTTCAACGACCCGGCCCTGGCCATCAAGTACCTACGGGAACGCGGGTTGCGGGTGGCCTACGTTGACATCGACGCCCATCACGGGGACGGGGTGCAGCATGCTTTTTTCGACGACGCCCAGGTGCTGACGATCTCAATTCATGAGTCCGGGCAATTCCTCTTTCCGGGCACCGGGTTTGTCCTGGAATCGGGTGCGGGCTCCGGTAAGGGCTATTCGGTCAACCTACCTCTGTATCCTTACACCGATGACGAGATCTACGTCGAAAGCTTCCTGGAAGTGGTCCCTCCGCTGTTGCGAGCCTTCGCGCCGGACGTGCTAGTCACCCAATTGGGCATCGACAGCTACCACCTCGACCCTCTGACTCACCTTCAGGTGACGACCCGGGGGTACCTGGACGCAGTGAAAGAGCTTTCCCGCTTGGGAGTGCCGTGGCTGGCGCTTGGGGGTGGCGGCTACGACCTGGGCGCCGTGGCTCGATCCTGGACCCTGGCCTATGGGGTAATGCTGGATGTGGAGTGGCCCGACCGGGTACCCGAGGCCTTCGCCCGGGAGCACGGGATCAGTCAACTCCGCGACGGGGCGGCCCCGGACATCCCGAAACAGGTCCGCCTGGATGCCCGCCGGTTCGCCGAGGAAAGCGTCGCCGCCGTCAAGGAAGAAGTCTTCCCGCACCACGGTCTGACGGGCTAGATCGTCGCGGATGCCAATCGGGAACGCAACTGCGCCCGCTCATGCGAGGCTGCCGGAGCCACGAGCGGGCGCAAATTTGAAACCAGCCGCCGTATTGACCCAGAGGGGCACGGCGTATGGGAACGGCCGCGGGGGCCGGGCTACGCTAGTTTACCTGGTGCTCCCGGCGCAGCAACTCTTTGGCTGCATCGCCGATGTTGGATTCGATGCAATCACGCAGCGTGGAGTAGATCGCTTTGTTGATGGCCGCCATCAGAGAAGCCTCAAAGTTTGCATCTATCTGATAGCTGTTCTTCACGGCTATCAATCGCTGGAGCAGACTGAGGTAGTGATACTGGAGAGGGGTCAGCAACTGGTCGATTCCTTCAACCATCGATTCGTCCTTCTTCCCCACCAGCCCTTGGTCTGCCTGTTCTTGCGGTAAGCTCATTTCCTCTCCAACAGCTTAGCCCCCGGTGTATCGAAAGTTCACTTTCAACGAAGATGCTGGCTACGTTGGCCCATTATAGCAGACGAACCGCGAGGACCGAAACTGGAACAGTCCCCGTGTTCAGACCTCGCGAAACTCACCCTCCACGGTGTCAGCACCCGGCTCATCATCACCCGGCGGGGTCTCTTCGGTGGTCTCGGCCGGTTCGCTGGCCTCGCTGTAAACAGCCTGGCCCACCTTCTGCAGTGAGTCGTTGAGTTCTTTTATCGCCGCCTGCATCTCCGCGACGTTGTTTTCGGCCACGGCGGTCTTTAGGATGGCGATCTTGCCCTCGACCTCTTCCTTCAGTTCCTGGGGCACCTTCTCTTTGTTTTCTTCGATCATCTTTTCGGCGCCATAGACCAGGGAGTCGGCCTGGTTGCGCGTCTCCACCTCAGCCCGCCTCACCTGGTCCTGTTCCGCGTGGGCCATGGACTCGTTGACCATCCGCTCGATCTCCTCCTTGGCCAGGCCCGAGCCGGATTGGATCACGATCTTCTGTTCTTTGCCGGTGCCCTTGTCGTGGGCGGACACGCTGAGTATGCCGTTGGCGTCGATATCGAAGGTAACCTCAATTTGGGGCGTTCCCCGGGGTGACGGTAGAACGCCGTCGAGCATGAAACGGCCGATGGACTTGTTATCGGTGGCCATGGGCCGCTCGCCCTGAAGCACATGGATGTCGACGCTGGTCTGGCCATCGGCGGCGGTGGTAAACACCTCATTCTTCTTGGTTGGGATCGTGGTGTTGCGAGGAATCAGGGTCGTCAGAACTCCTCCCAGGGTCTCCAAGCCCAGGGTTAGCGGCGTGACGTCCAGGAGCACGATATCGCCAACCTCTCCCGCCAGAACCCCGGCCTGAATGGCGGCCCCCAGGGCCACCGCCTCGTCGGGGTTGACGTTCCGGTTGGGCTCGCGGCCAAACATCTCTTTGACTTTTTGCTGCACCGCCGGCATGCGGGTCATTCCGCCCACCAGGATTACTTCTTCGATGTCCCCGGCGGCCATCCCGGCATCGGCCAAAGCCTGGAGGCACGGTCCTTGGGTCCGGTCGACCAGGCCGCTGACCATCTGATCCAACTTGGCCCGGCTCAAAGGTTTCACCAGGTGCTGGGGGCCGCTGGCATCGGCGGTGATGAACGGGAGATTGATCTCCGTTTCCAGAACACTGGACAGCTCCACCTTGGCCCGCTCGGCGGCATCCCGCAGCCGTTGCAGAGCCATCCGGTCCTTGCTCAGGTCGATACCGGTCTCCTGCCTGAATTCCTGGATCAGCCACTCCAGGATCGCCTGGTCGAAGTCGTCGCCGCCCAGGAACGTGTCCCCGTTGGTGGACTTGACCTCGAATACACCCTCTCCCATCTGGAGGATGGTGATGTCGAAAGTGCCTCCACCCAGGTCGAAGACCGCTATGGTGGCATCGGTCTTGCTCTTGTCCAGGCCGTAAGCCAGGGAGCAGGCCGTTGGCTCGTTGATGATGCGGAGCACGTCCATCCCGGCAATGGTGCCGGCGTCCTTGGTGGCTTGCCGCTGGGAATCGTTGAAGTAGGCCGGAACGGTAATGACCGCCTGGGTGATCTTCTCTCCCAGCTTGGCTTCCGCGTCCTGCTTGATTTTCTGAAGGACGAATGAGGAGATCTGGGGCGGGCCATAAGCCTGGCCGGCCATCTCCACCTGGGCATCTCCATCGGCGCCTTTCACTATCTTGTAGGGCAGTTTTTGAGTGGCGCCCTGGACCTCGGCGTCATCGAACCTCCGGCCCATCAACCGCTTGACGGAGAATAGGGTGTTCTCCGGATTGGTGACGGCCTGGCGCTTGGCGACCTGGCCCACGTACCTCTCCCCCGATCGGGCGTTTACCGCGACCACCGACGGGGTTAGCCGGGAACCCTCGGCGTTTTCCACCACCACTGGTTCTCCGGCCTCGATAACCGCCGCCACGGAGTTCGTTGTTCCCAGATCGATGCCCAGGACTTTAGCCATTCTCGGTCTCCTTTGGGTCTGTGGTTTGTTCTGCTTGATCGTTGGTTTGAGGTTCGCGGGCCACCATGACCTGGGCCGGTTGAATCACCCGGTCGTGCAGCCTGTATCCGGGACGGATGGCCTGGGCGACGTAACCATCGGGGTATTCGGTGGTCTCCACCGTACCCAAGGCTTCGTGCTCCAGTGGATTGAACAGGGCTCCCAGGGAGTCCACCGCCGTGACCCCTTCGGACGCCAGCATGTTACGTAGCTTTCGCTGGATCAGCATGACGCCCTCCAGCCAGGAAGCGTTAGGCCCCCCCTTGCCGGCGTGGGTTACCGCCAGGTCCAACTCTTCAACGATCGGGAGCAGCCTGGTGAGGAGCCGGCCGTTGGAGTACCTTGCCTGGGATACCCGCTCTTCCTCGGTCCTCCGGCGAAAGTTCGCAAGCTCCGCCTGAGCCCGTTGGGCTGTGTCCAAGTTCTGGCTTGCCTCTTGCCGGGCTTCCCCCAGGTATTCACGGAGGGCTGCGAACTGGTCGTCCACTGAAAGGTGGCTCCATTCATCCTCGCCTTTTTCAGGTGAGGGCTCAGCTCCGTTCTCCTGGGAGTCATTGGGTTCATTCGTCATTGGTCATCCCTGGGTTAGAGTTCAACGTCGCAGCAGGGGTTCAGTCATCCACCGGCAGGTTCAGGCTGCGAAAAACGCTGGTTATTTCTTGCTCTATAACCGAACTAAGAGGGTTGCCTTCCGAAAAAGCCAGAAGGCGTTGCTCCAAATGGAGCAGGTTCTCTATCAGCGCCAGAGCGAACTCTACCCCGGCGAGATTGAGGCCCATGTTCCCCAGGTGGCGGATCAGTCTCACCCTGCGGATGTCCTCCCGCGAATACAGCCGCAGCATGCCGATGGTCCGGCCCGGGTTGATCAACCCCATCCGCTCGTACTTGCGGAGCGTCTGAGGATGCACGTCCAAGATGCGAGCGGCTACGCTGATGATGTAGACGCCTTCCATCCGCAACACCGTGTCTTCGGCATCGGTGGCGCCGGGCGCTGGCCGGGGGGGCTGGCTGGATTCCGGCCTGGCTAGAGACGCCTGCTCAGGCCGCATCGGTAGCGGTTGAGGTGAAATCTTCATCTTGTCGACCACCCTTGGCCTGGACCTCTGGTGCATCCGGTATCCCTCTATATTGCGTCAAACCCGTAGCTGCCCGCGTTGACCTTGCCATGTTTATATGATACGGTCTGATACGAGTTGTGTCAACGTCCTTGTTGCGAAGGAGATAAATCGGGTGGGGAATCTATGAGGGGAAAGGGAGGAGGAGATGATCGAGTTTAAAGTTTGTCCACGATGCCGGGGAGACCTTTACCGCGCTGAAGATATGTATGGCAAATACCTCAGTTGTTTTCAATGCGGGTACTTGCGAGACCTGCCGGTTGAGAAACTGATGGCGATGCAGGAGCCCGCAACTCAGGTTGGGAAGAAGCAAGAGGTAGCCTAGTCCGAACCCCGCGCCGCGCGGGTTAAGGTCTCGGCCTCACCGGTCCAATCAATGCTGGAAACGCTCCTCTTTCCAGGGGTCGGCGTTGTTTGAGTAACCTCGTTGCTCCCAGAATCCGGGAGCATCTTCGGCCAGCAGTTCGACGCCGCTGACCTATTTGGCGCTTTTCCAGGCGTAGCGGCTCGGAACGATCAAGCGTAGCGGCCAGCCATGGCTTTAGCCCAAAGGCTGGCCGTCTTGCTTGTGGGCGAAAAACCCCTCTCTCATGGCCAGTTCCAGGGGAATATTCGTGCTGTAGCCGCCGTGGCAGTGGACCACCACGAACCGGGCGCCGGGCAGCGGGCGGGCCAGGGACACCACGTCGGCAAAAGGTACCCCTTCCCAGCTGTTGTCCAGGTGGCTCCATTGGGTGACACAATGGAAATCGGCGTTGATCACCCGCCATTGGAGTTGGGAGAACTGATCCCAGTCCAGTTCGACTTCCTCGCCGGCCAGGCCGAACACCCGGAGCTTCCAATCGGTGATGGCGACCTGAGGAACGGGTCCATAGGTCAAAACCGGGAACTTTTTGCTCAGGTATTGCCCCGGCGGGACCCGGCTGCCGGCACCCTGATCCAGGACGGTTTTGATCTGGTCGGGCCGTTTCATACAACTCCTAGTTTTCCGGCGGATACACGGCTCTGTTTCGAATTAGTGTAGTCTATATCCCCGGATCCTGTGTAACCTATGTGCCCGGTCTCACACCCCCCGCCCACCGGTTTCACCTTGAGATGGTTCGAGGGCCTAATGCGGTTCCGCCTGATATCGCCGGCGCTTAAACGCTAGTACTGGTGTCATAAATCCGCGTTACAGCGGTTCGTATCCGTTAGGATAGCTTCCAAGCTTGGCTAATGTGACTCAGTTTGCCGACATCTAGCACTAGTAGTCGTCGCCGCCGCTGTCATCGCCGCCGCCGTCCATGCTTTCCTCGACAACGGCCCCTTGAGGCGCCGCGGAGATTGGGGTTCCGGAGGGCCCAACACTAATCGTCGCCTGCATGGAGGATGGGTGAATCCGGCAGTAATAGGCGAAAGTGCCCTCTTCGGTGAATTTGAAGCTGAACGAGGAATTCCCCGGCAGCATCGGACTGTCCCAGACACCGCTGGGACCAGGGGCGATACCGGACGTGGTGGTGTGAAAAACGGCGTCCTGGTTGGTCCAGGTGACCGTGGTCCCAACCGGCAGCGTCAAGTCCTCCAGTTTGAAATTCACGATGTTGGAGGCCAGGTCCACGGGCGCCGGGGTAGGTGTGGGAGGTGCGGTCGGCGTCGGCGGCGCCGGTGTCGGTTCCTGGGTGGCCACCACGAGGGCAGGCGTGCTGGCCGGTTCAGGTGTGGCCGAGGGAAGGGGCGTTGGCGCCATCGTGGGCGCGATGGTAAGTGCTACCGTAGGTGCGCTCAAAGGCGTGGGGCTTGGCGCGGAGGTTGGGCTGGAGGTCGCCACCGGGCTGGGTGCAACGGTAGGAAGTGGTGTGGGCGCCACCGTGGGCGTGATGGCCACCGTGGGGCTCGTGGTTGCGGCCGGCGTCGCCGTCGCTGCGCTGGGCGTTATTGGGATTGAAGCCGGTTGCAGAGCCACGGTCACGGCGAGAGTAGGAGTGGGTGCCGTTGCGGTGGGAGTGGCCGGCTGGGCTGTGGCCGAGCCACCGCAAGCCGCTACCAACAGCCAGATGGCCAGAAGAGGCGCCACTCGCTTGCCGCCGGGCTTAAATCTCACGGGGACTCCGACTGACTCGTGACCATTCATTGCAATATACGCCGGGTTTGATGAATGGGATTCCTGCCCGGCCAGCTAAATCCCGGCCCCCCGCTCAACTCCGCCACCGATTCGGCCCCGGCGCTGCTTGACATAACCGATCTCGCCAAACCCGATCCGATATGAGTTCGGCCTGAGGCGGACGGGCTTTCGCCCGTGGGAGGAGCGTATTTTCACCTACAGCCTCCGTATGCCGGTCAGGACCCTGGCCGGGGTGGCCGGCAGGTCGTAGATACGGACTCCCACCGCGTCATAGATTCCATTAGTGATCGCGGGCGTCAGCGGCACGGTGGCCACCTCCGATATCCCCTTGGCGCCGAACGGCCCGATGGGGTCGGGCTTTTCCACGATCAACGTCCGGACCACCGGCGCCTCCAGGATCGTGGGCACCTTGAGGTCGTGGTAGGTCCGGGCCTTGGGCCAGCCCCGCTCCACCGGGAAGTCTTCGCTCAGGGCGTATCCCTGGGCCATGAGGCAGCTCCCCTCGATCTGGCCCTCGATCTTCTGAGGGTTGATGGCCCGGCCCACGTCATGGGCCGCAAAAACCCGGAGCACCTTGACCTTCCCGGTTTTGGGGTCTACCTCCAGCGCGCACGCCTGGGTGGTGTAGGCATAGGCGGGAAAGTTGCGGTACTCTTCACGGGGGACGCTCTTGCGTCCCGCCACGTCGGCCAGGGCGAAGGTCCTGGGCCCGACGAATACGTAGCTGCTTTGCACCCGCTCCTCTCGGCGGCTCATCTCCTGCTCCACCTCAGCCAGGGTGAGCCCGTCGCCCGATGCCGGGCCGGAAACTGCGTCGGCGGTGAGCGCCAGTTCTTCGGCCGGTAGCTCCAGGATGGAGGAGGCTGCGGCCAGCAACGCGTCCCTGAACAGCTTCGCCGCCTCCTGGACGGCCCGGCCATTGATCAGCGTCTGCCGCTCCGCCACCGCTCCGGCGTGTCGGTGGGTCAACGCCGTGTCACCGGAGATCACTTCCAGGCTGTGGTCGCCCAGGGGTACGACCTCCCGGGTGATCTGGGCCATCGTGGTACGGATCCCTTGTCCGTAATCCACGGCCGAGACCCTCAGCTCCACCTTTCCTCCGGGGAGAAGGGTGAAGGTAGCCCCCGCGTCATCCACCTTGCCCTTGCCCGCTCCCACGTTCTTGAAGGCGCTGGCCACGCCGATGCCCAACTTGCAGCCGGGAGTGACCATCTTCCTGATCCCGGGCAGCTCCTCTTCCAGCGCGGCCCGGGCGGCGGCCACGGTTTCCTGCAACGCCACGCTCTCCCTCAAGATCTGGCCGGTGGCCGTCTCACTCCCTGCCTTCAATCCGTTCTTGTGGCGCAGATCGAAGGGGTCAATGCCCAGCTTCCGTGCCGCCTCGTCCAGCAAGGACTCGAGGGAAAAGGCGGCCTGGTTGATGCCAAATCCCCGGAAGGCCCCGCCCTTGACATTGTTGGTGTAGACGGCCCAACCCTCCACCCGCAGGTGAGGCACTTCGTAGGGGCCGCAAGCAAAGATGCAGGCTTGGTCGATTGTCCGGGGACTCAGGTCCGTGTAGGCGCCGGCGTCGGAAAGCAGCTTGGCGTCCACGGTCAGGATTTTGCCTTCGCTGGTCAGCCCAACCCGGTATTCCATCGAGTAGGCATGCCGCT
This sequence comes from Dehalococcoidia bacterium, assembly GCA_030753265.1. The sequence goes on along the minus strand of JASMCQ010000010.1, from coordinate 7,453 downwards.
TGGTGCTCCGTATCAGCGACTCCCCTCGGGTCAGGGTCATCTTGACGGCCCTCCCGGTGCAGTAAGCCGCGAGCGCCAGCAGGGGCTCAACAGTTGAGTCGAGCTTGCCGCCGAATGCGCCCCCTATGGGTGCGATGATGATGCGCACCTTCTCCTCCGGGAGCGCCATGGCGCTGGCCATTTGGGTCCGCAGTTCGAAGGGGCTCTGGGCTGGGACCCGCAGGGTCAGCACGTCGCCCTCCCAATAGGCCACCCCAGCCTCCGGCTCCGTATAGGCGTGCTCGATGAAAGGCGTTTCGAAATGGCCTTCCACCACCAGGTCCGCTTCGGCCAGTCCCCGCTCGACGTCGCCCACGGCGTGGACCAGATGGGTGCAGACGTTCCCGTCAGGAAAAAGCAGGGGAGCATCTTCTCGCAGGCTGTCCGCGGGGGAAAAGAGACCCGGCAATGGCTCATAATCCACCCGAATCAAGTCCCGAGCCTTCTCCGCGATATCCTCACTCTCGGCCACCACCACGGCTACCGCGTCGCCGATAAACCGGACCCTATCCAGACACAGTACGGGTTGGTCCGGCTTGATCGAGCCGAATCCGTTGTGTCCCGGAACATCGGACGCCGTCAGGACCCGGAGGACGCCTGGGACCTCTTCTGCCGCCCCGGTGTCTATGCCTTTTATGATGGCGTGGGGGTGGGCGCTCCAGACCGCCTTGAGATAAAACATGTCCTCCAACAAGACGTCGTCTCCGTAGACCTGGGTCCCCTGGGCTTTCGCTACGCCGTCGATATCCATCACGGAGTGGTTGAGACCGCCACTGGCCAGCACCGCCATCTCCTCGGGGTTCTTCAGCCAGCGGGCGCTCAGTTTCACTCCGTCGATGATCTGTCCGTAGGCAGCGCACCGGCAGACGACATCACTCAAGGCCCGCCGGATTTCAGCATCGCCGGGGTCGGGGTTGGAGTCCAGCAGGGCCTTCGTGGCCATGATCATCCCCGGAATGCAGAATCCGCACTGTATGCCCCCAGCGGCCAGAAACGCCGCCTGTATTGGGTGTAGGGCCCCCGTTTCGGATAACCCCTCGATGGTCACGATATCGGCGTTCTCCAGGGTACGCACCTGCAACAGGCATGACTTCTCCGGCTTCCCGTTGACTAGGACCATACAGCTGCCGCAATGGTTCGTCCCGCAACCGTTCTTGGTGCCCGTCAGACGCAGGTCCTCCCGCAGGAACCGCATTAGGCTAAGCCTGTTGGTCACGGTGGAGGTCACCTTCTTCTGCCCGAGGAACCGGAGCAGGCTGGCCCTCGTGGGCACGTTAGAGGTGACCGCTTTTCCGTTGACCGTCAGGTTTACGCTGATGGTGTCGTCCATGCTGAGAAGCCTCCGCGCCGTTTAGATAGCGGTGATGGACCGGCCGGAATTTGACCCGCTCGCCGCCCGTCATCGGATGCTATCTCACCAGCACAGCGTCGCACAACCCAAGCACAATCAAGCGAAAGCCAGTTCGGCCGGTGGGGCTGGGTTGGCGTTGCCGGCCCGGAGCCGGTTTGGGCCGATGAACTTGGGCTACCGGTCTTGCGGGAAACGCATCTCCGAGGCGCCTCCTGGAGGATTCCATCTTCGCCAAGAGGTCAACAGCGGAAACAGGTTTCAAACAACTTATATTTTGCGTGTGACCCAAAACCCCCTTAATAAGGGAAACTGACGGGGATCACCCCGTTACAGGGGTTGCCCATGGGATGTTCGCCAAAGCATGCTTGGTCAGTATTCCAATTCGGGAATCAAGCAATGTACTGCCCTTCGCGCTGCTGGAGCGCACGGGAATTTAAGTACGCTCTCGGGTACAATTGGGGATGCGAGTGGGGCCGAAAGTATCGGTGACTGTAGATCCTGCCGGTCACCTTGGCCCGCACTTGGCAAGAATGAATTCCCTTTCAGATCGCCCACGGCGCGCCTTCACCGATACGTTCCGGTCGGAGGGCCACGGTATCTGGGGACGAATCAAACAACAGGAGGTGCCCCACATGCCGATGGGAAGAGCGGCGGCCTTCGTTGGACCACACCATTTCGAGATGGTCGAACTGCCGACGCCGGCCGTTGAGCCGGGCGGAATTCTCATCCGGGTTACCGCCGCGGGCATCTGTGGCTCCGACCTCCATTACTGGCGTGGGCAGATGAAGCCCGAATTCAAGGGATGTCCCGGGCCGGCGATCATCGGCCACGAGATGACCGGCGTGGTGCACACGTTGGGACGGGACATCACCACGGACTCGCTAGGCCGGCCTTTGCGAGAAGGGGATAGGGTTGCCTACACCTATTTCTTCCCTTGCCGGCGCTGCTATGTGTGCCTGAGGGGCGAGTTGAACCACTGCCCGGACCGTTTCCGTTTTCGGGCTTCCATCGAGGAGTACCCGTATTGCAGTGGAGGCTTTGCCGAGTACTTCTACCTCCACCCGGGACACTTCGTGTTCAAGGTCCCCGATAACCTTTCTGATGAAGCGGTAACGTCGGCCAACTGTGCGGTGCCCCAAGTGATATATGGACTCAACCAGGCCGGCGTTCGCATGGGCGACACCGTGGTTATTCAGGGTGCGGGCGGCTTGGGTATCTATGGCGGGCGCCGCGGCCGCCATAGACATGGGCGCCTCCCACGTCATCGCCATAGACGGCATCTCCAACCGTCTGGAGTTGGCCGTGCAATGCGGCGCGGATAGCACGGTGGATATCAACGAACACACTACTCCGGAATCACGTGTCCAGCGGGTCAAAGAGTTGACGAATGGGCGAGGCGCCGACGTGGTTCTGGAGGTGGTGGGATTCCCTCACCTGGTTCCGGAAGGCCTGGATATGCTGAGACCGGGCGGCACCTTCGTGGAGACCGGCAACATCTCGACCGGCAGTAACGTTACCCTGGATATATCCAAGATATTGTGGGGCTCCACCAGAATCATACCCACGGCCCACTACGATCCCTACATCCTTCCCGTGGCGCTGGACTTCCTCAACCGCACCAAAGACAAGTATCCGCTCACAAAAGTGATGTCCCACATGTTCCCGCTGGAGCAGATACACCAGGCCTTCGAGCAAGCGGAGTGGGCCGGCAAGGGGGAGGAGACCGCCATCACCCGGGCCTTCTTGATGCCCTGAGCGCTAGCTCTCAAACCTCAAGAGCTTGGGTGACGTTTCGTAGAGAATCTTGTTCTTGGTCTCAGGTTTCAGGGGAACCTCGCCGAACTCCTCGATATTTTGCTTCGGAGTGCTGAAGGGGTGGCCAAGCCCGTATACCGTGCGATCTGGGAACATGGAGTCGATGTACCGGATCCACTCCGGGTGAATGTACTTGTGCCGGAAGCTGGAGATCTCCATATACATGTTGGGGTGACGCATCATCACGGCAGCGATCTCCCAGATCCAAGGGAAAAGGGCGTGACGCAGGACGATCTTTAAGTCGGGAAAATCGACGGCCACCTGGTCCACCCGGTAGGGGCTCTGCACGTCCAAAGGGACGCGGTTGTTATAGTGGACGGAACAGGCAACGAAGACGGGAATGTCCAGGTCGCAGGCCCTGGTGTAAAGGGGATAGTGCCTCCGGTCATCGATGGGCACGCCGGATTCCATGGGTTGAAGGTACAGGGCCCGGAAATCGTACTCCTTAACGTCCCGTTCCAAGTCCTTGACCGCGTCATACCCTTTGTTCGGGTCAGCCCCTGAAAACCCGATGAACACGTCTGGGTACTCCGCTACCAGGTCGCGGACCCAGGAGGCGGGGGTGGACGTCCCGTAAAGAACGTCGTTGTCCAGGGCCGGGACCGCGACCAGCATGTTGGCTTCGCGCAGCTCCCGGACTGTGTCCTCCAGGGGGCGCGGCTTGAAATCGACTTTGAATATTTTCTGGTAGCTCAACCCCACTGGATTGAGCTTGGGGTACCCGTAGAATCCGTTGAGGGTCTCTGGGGTAAAGATCTGCATCATCCAGCAAATAATCTTCGGCATAGCCCCTCATGGCCTCCCTCTAAAGCTGAATCGCGCCAGCATTCTACCACGGGCCGCTATCGGGGGAGCCTCTTATCGCCGGTAGAGCGCCTTCCCGGATCGGCGCTGGGAACCCGGGAAACCGAAGATGAACCCGGCGGCCGCCCGCAGCAGAGGCGATGGCCCCGGAAGCAGGACCCGCAGGCGACAAGTGCTCAGCCAACTTAATGATAATAACTATCATTCTGGCTGAGACTCGTCATTCAGAGGAGCGGTGCGACGAAGAATCTCAGCGTAACGCCGAGATTCTTCGCTTCAGTCTAGAATGACAACGGTCTTGCCTCGTCTCCAGGGGTCAATATACAAGAATGACATCTTGCAAGAACCAAGCTTACTGAGCACCAGGGCTTCTTTTCGGTAATTGGCGTTGCCCGCACCGAATGTGGTGGGCTTGTCGAACCACCATTCCTAAGCCGTTCGACAAGCTCAGCTCAAGACAAACGGATGACCCTAGATGACCCTAAAGGTTATTTCCGAAACCAGGCGCTAGGTGCCGTCCGGTGTGGCGTTTACCATTCCGTCAAGCCTCTCGTGCAATAACTTGGCGGTAGTCTGCCGGGCGTTCTTTTTCCGCTTCATGCTCCAGCCGTGGGGGCAGACGTGGACGCAGATGCCGCACACGCTCGCGCCATGGGTCTTCTCCCGCCTCCGCAGATACTGCTGGCACTTCCGCGTGTCGAAGCGGACCTCCACCGGGTCTTCGGGGTTGAACTTGATGCCGGTGAACGCTTGCACCGGGCAGAGGTCGACGCATAGGTTGCAATTCTTGCAGCGGTCCACGATGGCCGGCGCGCCACCGGCGTATTTAAGCGGGGCATCAGTGAGTATGGTGACCCACCGGACCCGCGGCCCATGGGCTTTCGTGATGAGCAGGCAGTTCTTACCGATCCATCCGTGCCCCGCAAAATTGGCGACCAATTTGTGGGAAATGAGGCCTCTTCTCCGCACGTCATCGTAATATCCGCTTGAAGGTACCGGAATAGCCCGGTAGCCACTCCCCTCAAGAGTGAAAGCCAACCCTTCGGCCATCCGGTCCAGGTGCCCGCCTACCGCGGAGTAAATGTGGTGCTGGTAGGTGCGAGCGACGATATTGTTATGGTGTTGGTATAGCTGGTCCACCACGCCGTCAACCAGCGCTACTCCCAGGGAGATCGCCACGGGGTATTCGGAGAGGAAGTCGCCTCCCTGGTCGGTTACGAACGTCTTTGCCGGGGTCAGGTCGGCGACGCCGAAGTAGCTCGCCCCCAACGAGATTGCCTTCTCCCGCAGTTGGGCCACCAGAGTTTCGTCCGGAGCGGTTATTCTTGCAGCAGTCACATTGCCCTCCGACTCAAGGAAGATCATCCCGAGGTCACGGCAAGATCGTACCACAGTTCCGCTGCCGGGAGCGGGGTTGACTTCCGTTTGCTGTGTCTGGATATAATAATTGTGTTGACCGTAGGCGATCACCCTGCGCCGGCGCCCTCGAATATTCTCAGGCGCGGCAAGGGAAACGGTTATTGGAGCCAAGCTTCCCCGCGAACTTGATCTGGCTATACGAGCTGTACGAGAGGCTAATTCTTGACGCTGCCCCACGGTTTGGAGCGGACCATGTTGGATCCCCGGCGGGTGAACATCGACCGGGACCCGGTAGTCGTTTTTTGGGAAATGACCCTGGCCTGCGCCTTGGCGTGCCGCCATTGCCGGGCCCTGGCGCAACCCAAGCGCAGCCCACTGGAACTGTCCGCATCGGAGTGTATCCGGGTACTGGAGGATCTGACCTCATTCGACCATGCGCCGATCGTGGTCCTTTCGGGTGGCGACCCGTTCATGAGAAGGGACCTTTTTGACCTGGTGGAACACGGTATCGGCCTGGGACTCACCATGTCCGTCGCCCCCGCCGCGACCGCTTTGGCCACTCGCCAGCGGTTCCAACGGCTGAAGGACCTGGGCGTGTCCCGCCTCTCGTTGAGCCTGGACGGCTCGGCCGCCGCCGCCCACGACAGCTTTCGAGGCGTGGAGGGCTCTTTTAATCTGACCCGGAAGGCGATGTCGAACGCGCGGGCCGCGGGAATGGCCTTCCAGGTCAACACCACCGTGACCCGTCAGACCGTGGAAGACCTTCCGGCCATCGCGGAGTTGGTGGCGTCGTCGGGAGCGATGCTATGGGACCTGTTCTTTCTCGTACCCACGGGGCGTGCCGCCGCCGAGGACACCATCTCACCGGAAGAACACGAACGTGTCTTCGGCTGGCTCTGCGGTCTCGCGGAACAGGTGCCGTTCTCGCTCAAGACGACCCTGGGGCAGCACTTTAGGCGAGTACAGGTGCTAAAGCGCCTGGCGAGCGAGGGTCGAGGCTTGGACGGACTATCTCCGGACCAGGTGCGCGAGTTGTACCGGGGCGTGCCCAGCAACGACGGTAAAGGTATCCTGTTCATCTCTCACCGGGGCGAGGTATGCCCCAGCGGCTTTCTGCCCATCTCGGCCGGCAACGTGCGGCGCGATTCGGTGGTGAGCCGATACCGCGACTCCCCACTCTTCCGTTCCCTGAGAGACCCTTCCGCGCTGCAAGGCAAGTGTGGCCGCTGCCCTTTCAACGTGATCTGCGGCGGGTGCCGGGCGCGGGCCTACGCCACGACCGGCGATCCCCTGGCGGCCGAGCCTTACTGCGTCTTCCAGCCCGGCGAAGCGGAATCCCACGCCGCCCAAACAACGGAGCGCTGAGCCGAAGTCCTCGGTTTTTTTACCCCCGGCGTACGACTACCCAGCCGAACTCATTGCTAGGAGTTGGCATTGCGAACGGAGCGAGGAACCTGAGCGTAACAATGAGATTCCTCGTAGCTCCACCCCGCGACTTGACCTCCTGTAGGAATCAAGTCAACTGAGTTCTAGGCCGCATAGGCGTAGCTGTAGCTGGGGCTTGTAACCTTGCCGCCATCCACGATGAGGCAGTCCCGGTCGATCGGTTGCCCATCGAAGAAGTTTTTCAGGCAGTCGTAGATTCCATCCGCATAGCGCTTTTGCGCCTCCAATGAGGTTCCGGAAACATGGGGCGTCATAGCGTGATTTCGCATCTTCCGCCACGGATGGTCGGCCGGCGCCGGCTGGGGATACCATACGTCACCCGCATATCCGGCCAAATGGTCTTTCTCCATCACTTCTACGAGTGCATCCGTGTCGACAATCCGGCCCCGAGCCGTGTTGACCAAGTGGGCTCCCTTCTTCATGCCATAAAGCCGGTCACGGTCGAACAGCCCTTGAGTCGCCGGGGTGAGCGGGATATTGATACTTACCACGTCGCACGAACGGACGAGGGTATCAAACTGGGAGTAGCGGGCGCCAAGAACTTGCTCCTCGGCGGTGCTCAATCGTCGAGAATCGAAGTAGTAGGTGTGAACATCGAAGGGTTTCAGCCGGGCGGCCACTCGCTGCCCAATCCGTCCC
>JASMCQ010000009.1 GCA_030753265.1 Dehalococcoidia bacterium | reverse complement strand
GGTATCATCGGCTGCATGGTTGAGAGCAATTTAATCCCCGGCAGCCAGTGTTTGGGCGACGATCCGTCGCGGCTAAGATATGGCGTTTCCATCACCGACGCCTGCATTGGGTGGGAAGAGACCGAGGAGCTGCTGAACTGGACCCACGAGAGAGTTGGCCAGGCGGTTCAGAGTACCGTCTCGTAGGTGGCCTTGCAATCCAGCCCAGTGTCTCTTGAGCAGCTTGGCGCCCGGTCCGTCATCCCGGCCCTGATTGCATCGGGGCCGCTCGCGGGGAGGGGCTGTCCCATATCTTCTCCGGTGGAAAGCCGTTTACCAGACAACCCACCGGGCCATTTACGCAGCCTGTAGACCCCTCCCTCAACCTGAGTACCGGTTATTCAGAAACATAGGCCCCCCGCCAAGGCGATGCTGAAGTTCTCGCCCGCCGCCTTACCGGGGCGGGATTCGCCGCCATTTACCAGTCAGGCAAAAGCTCTTTGAAGGGCCCTCTCCCGGCTTTTCTGCGCACATTACCCTTCCGAGCCAGTGTGCAGCGGCCGTCTACTTTCGCTACAATAGAGATAATGTCTGTTGTTCTTCCAAGAGGAGGTCCCTGGATGCCGCCAGCCCGGCGCCGGAAGCGGCAAGTGGGGCGGCGCCTCATCATTATGACCGTTCCCTCGCCCGCCGGCCCCTAACGGCGCCCGGCGGGCGGGAACCCGAAATAGGTGGTGACTCGCATGGTTTCCATGCTGCACAAATTGATTGGCGACGGCAACGAGAAAGCCCTAAAGAAGCTATATCCCCTCCGCGACAAAATAAACGCCCGGGAAGCGGAGGTCCGGAAGCTGACCGATCTACAACTCCAGGAGAAGACCGAAGAGTTCAAGGGCCGGTTGGGGTCTAAGGGAACGTTGGACGACCTGCTCCCGGAAGCCTTCGCCGTGGTGCGGGAGATGGCCATGCGCCGCCTGGGCCAGCGCCATTACGATGTCCAGTTGATCGGCGGCGTCGTCCTCCACCAGGGCGAAATAGCCGAGATGAAGACCGGCGAAGGCAAGACCCTGGTGGCCACCCTGCCGGTGTACCTCAACGCACTGTCCGGGGGCGGCGTCCACGTCGTCACCGTTAACGATTACCTGGCCCGGCGGGACCCGGTGTGGATGGGCCCGGTCTACCATGGGCTGGGCCTGTCGGTGGCGTGCCTGCAACACGATGCCGCCTATCTCTACGACCCCGAGTTTAGCGAGACACCAGCGGGCCTGAAGTACCTCCGTCCGGTCAGCCGGGCCGAGGCGTACCGGGCCGACATCACCTACGGCACCAACAACGAGTTCGGCTTTGACTACCTGCGGGACAACATGGCGCTGGACCTGGCCCACCGGGTGCAACGGGAACTCCACTACGCCATCGTGGACGAGGTGGACAACATCCTCATCGATGAAGCCCGCACCCCTTTGATCATCAGCGGCCCGGCGGAGGAGCCGGTCCAGCAATACTACACCTTCGCCAAGCTGGTCCCCCGGCTGCAATTTGAAGAGGACTACACCATCGACGACCGCACCCGGAGCATCTCCCTAAGCCAAGAAGGCATCTCCAAGATGGAGCGCTGGACCAAGGTGGCGAACCTCTACGACCCGGAGAATTTCCACCTGGTGCACTACATTGAAAACGCCCTCACCGCCCAGGTGATGAAACAGGTGGACAAAGACTACGTGGTGCGCGATGGCGAAATCGTCATAGTCGACGAGTTTACCGGCCGGCTGCAGTTCGGCCGCCGCTGGTCCGACGGGCTCCACCAAGCGGTGGAGGCCAAAGAAGGTCAGAAGATCCAGCGGGAGAGCATCACCTACGCTACCATCACCCTGCAAAACTACTTCCGCATGTACGACAAGCTGGCAGGCATGACTGGTACCGCCGAGACCGAGGCGGACGAGTTTCTCAAGATCTACGGCCTCAACGTAACGGTGGCGCCCGCCAACCTGCCAATGGTCCGGGACGAAAGATCGGACCTGGTTTTTCAGACCGAGGAGGCCAAGTGGCGGGTGGTGACCAACGACATCGCGGACCTGCACGAGGAGAAACGTCCAGTGCTGGTAGGCACCACCTCCATCGAGGCGTCAGAACGGCTTAGCGACCGGCTGAACCGCCGGGGCGTTCCCCACCAGGTGCTGAACGCCAAGAATCACGAACACGAGGCCACCATCGTAGCCCAAGCGGGCCGGTTGGGCGCGGTGACCGTGTCCACCAACATGGCCGGACGGGGTACCGACATCATCCTGGGTGGCAGCGATACCGACCGCGCCGACTGGCAAGCCGAGCACGATAATGTGATCCAACTGGGCGGGCTTCATGTTGTTGGGACCGATCACCACGATGCCAGGCGCATCGACAACCAGCTCCGCGGCCGCTCCGGCCGGCAAGGAGACCCCGGCAGCTCCCAGTTCTACGTCTCGCTGGAAGACGACCTGATGAAACGCTTCGGCGGCGAACGGATTAAAACCATCATGGGATGGACCGGGCTCGACAAGGATACCCCGATCGAAAACCGGATGATCACCAAGTCCATCGGCAGCGCCCAGGTCAAGGTGGAGGGTTACCACTTCGACATGCGCAAGCACCTGCTGGAGTTCGACGACGTGCTGAACAAGCAGCGGGAGGTGATATACGGCGACCGGGTCGAAATCGTAGCCGGAGAAAACCTCAAGGAGCGTATCCTCCGAATGATGCGCCTGGAGTTCCAGGGCATGATCCGCCGCTTCCTGGCCAGCCGTCACGCCGACGACTGGGACGTGCCGGGCTTTCTCGACGAACTCGGGCAGGTCTGCGACGTGCCCCAGGACCTGGAGACCGAGGATAAGGTCTACCAGTGGAATCAGGACCAGATCTGGGAGAAGCTATCCGAACATGCCGAGACGGCTTACGCCTCTCGGGAGGCCCAGATCGGCGCCGACCAGATGCGGATCCTGGAGAGATTGCTGCTGCTCCGGTCCATCGACACCCACTGGGTCAACCACCTGACCGCCATGGAAAACCTGCGTACCGGAATCGGCCTCCACGCCTACGGGCAGCGGGACCCGTTGGTAATGTACCGCACCGAAGGCCACAAGCTGTTCCAGGACCTGTTGAGCCGCCTGCAGTACGAAGTGGTGCACACGCTGTTCCACGTAACGGTGACCCAGCAACCGGCCGACGGAGGCCGCCGGCCCAACCCCGTCGCCAAGCCCAAGGCCAGCCCGATGCAGGCCGTCCTGGGCCAGGGCCGTGACGCGGTGACCGCCGGCTCGGGAAAGGTCGGACGCAACGCTCCCTGCCCCTGCGGCAGCGGCAAGAAGTACAAGCGTTGCCACGGCGGCAGCGCCTGACCCGCCGCGCCGGTGCACCAAGATTTGAACGATGATGTAGAGGCGGGTTTGAAGCCCGCCTCTACATCAAGGTCCCGGATCCGGGCAGCGTCCATTTTCGTCGGCCGCGGTACCTATCCAATCCGGGCGCGAACGATTCCGAGCCGCAGGCGTGGAATCCCGGTGTCACGCTGAGATTCCTCGTCCCTCCGCTCCTCGGAATGACATCCAGCAACGACCACGTTGGCCGTGCGCCTGGAAACTGTCGCGCAAGCAGCTCTGGATCGGCGCACCTGCGCGGCCTTCCCTCCCCGTGACCGTCTTTCCGGCCCTTCCGTGGAAGGGAAATCCAGAGAAGCGGCTCATCGATCCCGGCCTTCGCTGGGCTGACGGACCGGGTTAGATCTCTCTTCAGTGCTTGCGGCCGAAGATCTTAGAGAAGAAGGTGGGCTTGGACGCCGGCGCCGCCGATTCACCCGACAGGTACTTCTCCGGCTCTTTGTCGAAAGCAACCTTGCAGCCCGGCGCGCAAAAGTAGTAGCTGGTCCCCTGGTACTCGCTCTGCCCTCCCGAGGGATTCCCCGTGTCCACTTCCATCTTGCATATGGGATCGATAGCTGTCGCCACGTCCTATTCCTCCACTGATTTGAGTATTATGGAAGGGGCCTGGGAGACCCTCTCTTGCCCGAAAGGGTTCCCCAAAGCCCCATTTGAACAACCGTTTAGACAACCATCCTAAACAACCTTGGCTCTCCGCAGGCGCAAGGAGTTGCTCACCACGGTAACCGAGCTGAAGGCCATGGCCAGGGCCGCCAGCACCGGGTTCAAGAACCCCTGGTCGCCGAAGAAGAAGTCCATGCTGCCGGGGACGCCGCCCACAGCCTGGAACAGCGGGTACAGGGCCCCGGCCGCCACCGGAATCAGCATCACGTTGTAAAAGAAGGCCCAAAACAGGTTCTGCTTGACCGTCCGGATGGTCTGGCGGCTCAGGTTGAACGCGGTGATTACCCCGCCAACGTCGCTCCGCATCAGGGTAATATCCGCCGACTCCATGGCCACGTCGGTGCCCGTGCCCATGGCCAGTCCCACGTCCGCCTGGGCCAGAGCGGGGGCGTCGTTGATGCCATCGCCCACCATGGCCACCACTTTCCCCTGAGATTGAAGCCGGCGCACCACCGCCGCCTTGTCCTGGGGCAAGACCTCGGCCTCAACCTGGTCCACGCCCAACTGTTCGCCGATCGCCCTGGCGGTCTGAGCATTGTCGCCGGTCAACATCACCACTTCCAGTCCCATCTGCTGCAACCGGGCCACACCGTCCCGGGAAGTCGGCTTCAGGGTGTCGGCCACGGCGATGACTCCCAGGGCGGCGTTTTCGGACGCCAGGAACATGGGCGTCTTGCCCTGGATGGCCAGCTCATGGGCCCTTTCTGCCAGGCCATTGAGCGGGACATTGCCGGCTTCCATGAGAGCCTGGTTGCCGAATTGCAGCAGGCGTCCATCGATTTGGGCCTCGATGCCAAGCCCGGGTATTGCCTGGAAACGTTCCGCCGGCTTCAGCTCCAGGTCCCGCGCCTGGGCCTCCAGGACGATGGCCTCGCCGAGGGGATGTTCCGAGCCCCGCTCCGCCGAGGCCGCCAGCCGCAGCAGTTCATCCTCGGAGGTGCCCACGGCGACCAGGTCGGTAACCACCGGCCTCCCGGTGGTCAGGGTACCGGTCTTGTCCAGCACCACCACGTTGACCTTGTGGGAAATCTCCAAGGCCTGAGCGCCCCGGATCAACACCCCAAGCTCGGCTCCCTTGCCGGTGCCCACTATAATGGCGGTGGGAGTGGCCAGGCCGAGGGCGCAGGGGCAGGCGATGATCAGCACCGCCACGAACACCAGGGTGGCGAAGGTCAAGGCCGGGGCCGGTCCCAGCAGCAGCCAGAACAGGAAGGCGGCCAGGGCGGTGGCGATGACGGCGGGCACGAAGTAGGCCGCCACCTGGTCGGCCAGCCGCTGGGTCGGGGCCTTGGAGCCCTGAGCATCCTCCACCAGGCGGATGATCTGGGCCAGCACCGTGTCCTTTCCAACCTTGGTGGCGCTAAACTGGAAAGCGCCGTGCTTGTTGAGAGTGGCGCCGTAGACCACCATGCCGGGCTGCTTGTCCACCGGCATGCTCTCTCCGGTCAGCATCGACTCGTCTACCGTCGAGTAGCCCTCGGTCACCTCTCCGTCCACCTGCACCTTCTCTCCGGGACGCACCAGGATTATATCGCCGGGGACCACCGTATCGATCGGAACGTCCACCTCCCGGCCGTCGCGGATCAAGCGGGCGGTATTGGGGCGCATGCCCATGAGCCGCCGGATGGCCTCCGATGTCTTGCCCTTGGCCCGCGCCTCCAGCCAGCGCCCCAGCATTATCAAGGCGATGATCAGCGCCGCCGTATCGAAGTAGACCTCGGTACCGATTCCGTTGCCCACCAAGACCTGAGGCGACACCGCGTCCAGCAACACCACGGCCACGCTGTAGAGGTATGCGGTGCTGGTGCCCATCGCGATCAGCGTGTGCATGTTGGCCCGCCGGTGCCGCACGGGGGGTATTCCGGAAGAGTAGAACATCCATCCAGCCCAGAACTGGATTGGCGTAGCCACGGCCCACAGCAAGAACGGGTAGAACCCCCGCTCCATGAAAGAATCAACCCACGGAAAAGCACCGAAGGTCCCCAGGAAAAGGAGGATAGCTCCGGCTCCGGCCAGCATCACCTTGTTTCCCAAGGCCCGGATCTCCTTGACCTTGGCCAGCCTATCCATCTCCTCCTTGGTGCTCCCGGTGTCCGTATCCAATCCTTCGACCCGGTATCCGGCCTCCTCGACTGCCTGGCGGAAATCGTCCAGCTCGGCTATACCCGCGACGTAGTCCACCGTGGCTTTTTCGGTGGCCAGGTTGACGGCGGCCTCAGTCACCCCCGAGACCCCTTTCAGGGCCGACTCGACGTGGGCGACGCAGGAGGCGCAGGTCATGCCGCCCAGGTTCAGCGTCATTCGAGAAGTGGAAATCTTGTACCCGGCCTGGCTCACGGCCTCGCGAAGCTGCTCGAAAGGTACCTCCCGCTCGCTAAACTCCACGGCGGCCTTTTCGGTAGCCAGGTTTACACTGACGCCGGCGACGCCCGGGACCTCCTTGAGCGCCGACTCGACATGGGCAACACACGAGGCACAGGTCATCCCCTCCACCGGCAGAGTTACGCGTTCAGCTTGCTGAGATCCAGTAGCCATGTAAGAACCTCTATCTAGAATCGGCCCGGTCATTTGTTGGCCCGGTTATTTGTTGGCAAGAAAGTACAGGTCTTTCAATTCGTCGAGCACCTGGTCCTCGCGCCCAGTCTTGATCCCTTCCACCACGCAGGAGTGCAGGTGACCCTCCAGCATGATACCTTCGATCTTCTCGATGGCCCGCCTGACGGCGTAGGTCTGCTTGAGGACGTCGACGCAATACTTGTCTTCTTCCAGCATCTTACGAATGCCGGATAGGTGCCCCTCGACGTAGCTCAGCCGCTTCAGGGCATCCACTTTGCTATCAGATATCATGGTGCTGTTCCTCATTTCGCTGTACCCCTACCCCCTGGGGGGGGGTTATATTCCACTGTACCCCGATTATGGCCGGACGTCAATTCCGAGTCGCCAAGTGCTTCGCTCCCTGGGTTGGCGCCGCCTCTCGGCAACTCCCAAGAGCGGCCCCACGAATAGATCGTGCTTCGTTGGGGGGTCGCCCTTCCCTGGGTCGGGGTTTGGAGGCGCGCGGCGCAAAGCCCCGTGCGCCTCCAAACGATGTTGGGTGGGTGGGCGGGAATATGATACTCAGTTTAGGTGCGGATCGAGGGCTGCCGCTCCGGCCATCCCTATGTTAAGCTACGAAAACCAAACCGAAGGAGGAGTAACGTGGCGATTGGCTGGGCAATAGTGAGCACCGGGTCCCATTCCGAGAATCGAATCGCTCCTGCCATCGGCGAAACCCCGGGGGCGGAGCTGGTGGCGGTGTGCAGCCGCGACCAGGGTCGCGCCGAGCAGTTTGCCGAGCAACACGGGGCCAAAGCCGCCTACGATTCTGTAGAAGAGATGGTCCGGGACTCCCGGGTGGACGCCGTGTTCATCGTTTCGCCCAACTCGTTACACGCCCGCCACACTTTCCTGGCGGCCCAAGCGGGCAAGCAGGTGATAACGGAAAAGCCCATGGCCACCACACTGGAAGACGCGGTGGACATGGTGCGCCAGTGCCGGACCAACGGCGTCAAGCTGGGGCTGGGCTTCGAACTCAGGCAACACCCCGCCCACAAACTCATGCGCGACGTGATCGCCCAAGGGGCTTTGGGCCGGATCGGTTTGGCCCAAGGGTTATGGGGCGGTGGGGTCCGGGGCCAGGACGAGCCGGCGGCCCGCACGGGCGCGCAACTATGGTGGGAGGACCCGGAAATGGTCGGCGGCGCCTCCCCGATGATGGGCATGGGGGTTCACGTGGTGGACCTGCTGCGGTTCCTCTTGGCCCAGGACCCGATCGAGGTCTCCGCCATCACCGACGGCCAGACCGAGCAGCAACCCTTGGAGCACCTGGTCACCATGCTGCTCCGCTTCGATGGCGGTACCATAGCCACCGTGTGCACCGGGCGGCTCCTCCCCGACCCGCGCAACGATATCTCGATCTATGGCACCGGTGGCCGCGCCGCCGGCAAGGGGACACTATTCGCCGCGCGCCAGGGTGAGGTGGAGATAGTCAGCGACACGGTCAATCAAACTGAGGCCTACCCTGGAAATCTGATGCCCAACTTCGTCGCCATGCTGGAAGACTTTCAGGAGGCTGTCGAGAAGGACCGGCAGCCGGCGGCCACGGGCGAGGATGGCGCCAAGGTGGTGCAAGCGACCTTGGCCATGATCGAGTCGGCCCGTACCGGGCAAAGAATCAAGCTCGATCCCCTCAAGTTCTGACCCGGCTTCTCGTACCTGGCTTGACACCCAGTCCGTCATCCCGGCGAAGGCCGGGATCCAGCCAGCGCCTCCGTGGATTCCGGCCTTCGCCGGAAAGACGTTGGTGGGTAGGGAATGTCGCAGGATCGGCGGCGGAAAGCAATTTACGAAACAGCACACCGGCCGCCGAGTTACGCCGCTCCGCCGCCGAGAGCGGGAATGAAATGGACCTCGCTGCTTTCCTTGACCGGCTCGAGTAACCCCAACTGGCTGCTCTCGCCATCGACAATTACCGCAATACCCAGCATGAGATCGTCCAGATCTTCATCGCAGAGCCAGGCCTTGGTCCCAGGGAACTCCTTCTCCAGGTTGTTGACTATCTGCCGGACCGTTTCGCCAGCTATTTGGACTGTCTTTCGCCCTCCGGTCAGGCTTTGCATTCGAGGAGGGATCCATACTTCCGCCATGTGGCCGCCTATATATAGTTGTGCCGGTACCTTACTTCTCCCAGAGGGCTTCGAGGACCCGGCCAGGACTCATGGGCAATCGGTTCATCCGGACTCCGACCGCCCGGTGGATGGCGTTGGATATCGCCGCCATCGGCGGGACGATGGGCACTTCACCCACACCCCGCACACCGTAGGGATGGCCGGGGTTGGCAACCTCGACGATGACCGTGTCGATCATGGGGAGGTCCAAGCTGGTGGGCATCCGATAGTCCAGGAAGGTGCTGTTCATCATGGCGCCCTGATTGTTGAAGTAATACTCTTCATTGAGCGCCCAACCGATGCCCTGGGTGGCTCCCCCCTGTATTTGTCCGGCGACGATATCGGGGTGGACCGCCTTGCCAACATCTTGGAGGGCGGTATAGCGGAGGATCGACACCTTGCCGGTCTCCGGGTCCACCTCCACGTCCACGATGTGGGTTGCCAGGGCCGGCCCCACGCCCCCGGGGTTGACGCCGGCCCGTCCCGTGATGGGACCGCCGGTGCCGTTCTGCCGGCCCGCTACTTGCTTGAAGGTCAGTTGCAGTTCCGGGTCGGACTTGTGCCGGAGGACGCCATCCCGGTACTCCACGTCTTCCTCCGGGATCTCCCAGACCTTCGCGGCCCTCTGGATCATCTGCCGTTTCACGTCCTCGCCGGCATGGTGCACGGCCCACCCAGTCTTGAAAGTGGCGCCGCTTCCCCCGCTGTTGGAAGTAAAGCCAATGGAATCGGTGTCCGCCACCGCGGGCCTTACATCCTCAACCTGGATTCCCAGGACTTCGGCGAGCTGTTGCGCCAGGGTCGTCCTGGTGCCGCTAAGGTCGACAGAGCCCTCCACCAGGCTAACGGTTCCATCGGAATTGACGATAACCAGGACACTGGACGGACCGGTGTTGTTGCGCCAGTAGCCGCTGGCCACGCCCCTACCCCGGTTGGGCCCTTCCAGAGGCGCTGAGTAGTGGGGGTGAGCTTTGGCCGCCTGCAGGGTTTCGATAAAGCCGATGCGGGGGAACACCGGACCGGTGACCTGGCGGGTTCCTTCCTTGGAGCTGTTGAGCAGACGGAAATCCAGCGGGTCCATCCCCAGCTTCTCGCACAGCTTGTCGATGGCGGTCTCCATGGCGAAGGCGGAGACCGGAGAACCGGGGGCCCGGTAGGCCGCCGACTTGGGCGTGTTCACCACCACGTCGTACCCTTCCAGGCGGGCGTTGGGGATATCGTAGGCCGACATCATGCAAACGCAGCCGGGGACCGCCGGCGAACCCGGAAAGGCCCCGGCCTCGTATATCAGCTCGGCCTCCGCCGCGACGAGCTTCCCTTCTTTGGTGGCGCCGAGCTTGACTTTTATGTGGCTGGCGGAGGTCGGCCCCGAAGACTCGAACACCTCCGTCCGGGTCATGGTCACCCTCACCGGGCGCCCGGTCAGGCGCGCCAGGACGGTCGCCACCGGCTCCACGTAGATGATGCCCTTGGCGCCGAACCCGCCTCCGACCTCCATGGGGATGACCTTGATCTTGGAGGCGGGAATACCCAGGAGCCGGCCGGTCATCTCCCGTACGGTGAAGTGGCCCTGGGTGCTGGACCAGATGATCAGGCTGCCGTCGGATTGCCACATGGCGGTGCCGGTATGGGGCTCGATGTACCCCTGGTGCACGGCCGAGGTGGAGGTCTCATGCTGAACGATAACGTCGGCCTCCGCGAACCCTTTCGCCACGTCTCCCAGGCGGAACTCGAAGTGGTTGGCGATGTTGGAGCCCTCGCTGGGGTCGTCATCGTCCATGACCCCCCCCGGCCGCACCGCCGGGTTGGTCAAGCTGGCGAGCCGCTCGTGCAGGAGGGGCGCCCCGCCTTTCATGGCCTCCTGGGCGTTCATGACCGGCGTGAGGACCTCGTAGTCCACGTCGATGAGGGCCAGCGCCTCCGCCGCGACATGCAGATTGGTTGCCGCCACCGCCGCGATCGCATGACCTTTGTAGAGCGCTTTCTCCCGAGCCATGATGTTCCTGCTCAGGAACCCCATGTTGTGTATCGACCCTTCGGCCAAGTCCGCCACCCGGCCCGAGACCTCGGGGAAATCGGCGGCGGTAATTACCGCGTGAACTCCGGGCAGCGCCTTGGCCCGGCTGGTGTCGATGGACTTTATCCGGGCGTGGGCGTGGGGGCTACGAAGTATCTTGGCTTGCAGCATTCCGGGAAGGCTGGCATCTATTCCAAAACGGGCTCGGCCCGTAACTTTATCGGCGCCATCGGGTCGGATGGGACTGCTGCCCACCACCCTGAATTCCTGAGTGGATAAGACCATGTTGGGTTCATAGTCCGGCATTCGCTGCCTCCATGGCCAAAGTGACTCCCGGCACGATGGCAGGGAGTCTTCGGAACATGTTACCACAATCCGAGATCAGCTAGTGGAGGGGGCGCAACGAGTGCCGGGAGAGGAGGCCGCCCAGTCGCGGCGGGCTGTCCGATGGGCGTTCGTCCGTGCCCGTGGCGCAGCCCCACGCCCAGCCATATCCGCACCCGGCGGTGGGGGCGGTTTCCGTCGACCCGCGCCGGGAGCGGGCCAGGGGCCGCCTGCTGGGAAGCGACGGGACTACCGCTGACGCCCCCCCGGCGGCCCATTTCCGGCCGGAATTATCTAACGCGGCGGGCTAACGCTGCGAGGCACCTGCCGGAGACGGATTGATGACCGTCGCGATCGCACCGATCAACTCGTCCAGGCCAAAGGGCTTCTTGAGCACCGCGCTGACTTTGGCGCCGCGTTCCTCGCCGTCTTCGACCCGCATATTCCAGCCGGTGGCCACAATGATCGGGACACCGGGGCGAGCCTGATTCATGCGCCTGGACACTTCCCAGCCATCAATCTCCGGCATCGCCAGGTCGACAATTGCCAGGTCGAATTCGTGGGCCTGGAACGTATCTACCGCTTCCAGGCCGCTCAAGCAGATGGCTGCCCGGTGGCCGACGGATTCCAGAAGGGTCTGGAGCATTCCGGCCACCAGCGGCTCATCGTCCACCACCAACACCTCAAGGTAGCGTCGCTGCACCCGTGGTTCCCTGACCCTGGAAACAGGCGACCGGTCGGTTTGGGCCGCGGGGAGCCGGAGGGTGAACGTCGTCCCTTTTCCCAACTCGCTATCCACCAACAGTGTGCCGCCTTGCTGCGTCACCAGATTGTAGGCGATGCTCAAACCCAAACCGGAGCTAGACGGGCCCTTGGTGGTGAAGAAGGGATCGAAGATACGCCCGAGATGCTGGGGGTCGATCCCGGTGCCGTTATCCGCCACCTCCACGGCCACCTCTCCGGCGAAAAGCCTGGACCGCAAGGTGACCAGACCCCCATCGGGCACCGCAGCCACCGCATTGTCGATCAGATTGGTCAATGCTTCTCTCAGGTCTCCCAGATGCGCCTGGACCGGCGGTACCGTGTGAAGGTCAGTTTCGAGCCGAATGCCGGTCCCACTTTGGCCGGCGTCGAACATCCGGAGCGGTTCGGTCAATTCGACAACAGCTCGGATCACGTCGTTCACTGAGAGGAGGGTGAAGGTGCCCCGGGGGACGGGCCGGGCAAACAGTTCGATCCGCCGGACCGTCTCGGCGCACTCTTGGGCCTGCTCCTGAATGGCGTCCAGGGCGCTCCGCTCGCCGCGATCCAGCCTCCCCGACTTACCAAGCAGGAATTCAGCGTAGCCAAGGATCACCGCCAGGTTGTTGTTGATGTCGTGGGCCACTCCGGAAGCGAGCCGGCTCACCGCGTTCCTCTTCTCCGCCTGGTACGCCTCCTCGGCTCTCTCTTGCGGGGTGGGGTCGTGGCCGACGCTAAGCAAGTGCTCGGGCTGGCCGTCATCGCTCCCCAAAGGGGTGATGCTGAAGGTGAGATTGCGGCGATTGCCCTCGGCGTCAGTTACGGCGCCCTCTACACCGGTGGTAGCCTCGAATTGCCAGGCCCGGTCAACGGGAGCACTCCCGTTCGTCTTGCCGGGCCGCATCAGCCAGGGATAGGGGAATTCTTGCCCAATGACTTGCTCTCGCTGCAAGCCCGTCATCTGCAGCATCTTGTTATTCGCCAACTCAATGGTGCCCTGCAGGTCGGTAACCATAGCTGGATCTGGCAGGGAGTCGAGGAGTTGGGTCAGGAATCGGCCCCATTCGGCTTGGGTTCTTTCAGGCATACCACCGCCAGCACGTTCACAGTTTACAGTTTAGTTTGCGCCAACTGCCCACAGGAGAACAGGGTACCCACACCCCAACCAATGCTTATCGTCAAGCCAGCCGGATTCATTGGATCTCCGGGGGTCTCCGGCCATGGTCCGGTTCCAGCCGCCGACGCCACGCCGGCCGCAGCGGGGGGAAGCGTTTACGCTCGCAACAGGAGGTATCTTGATAAGTCACTGGGCCGGCGGCCGCACAGCGTCGAAGGGTTTGGCCCTTCTGGTCCGGATCAGGGAATGCCGGAAGCAACTCTTCAGTCGGGTCCTCGCCCGGCCCGGTACCAGTAGTCCCACGGCTGACGGCGCTGGTCGCGCTGGCGCGACGGCCAGATGGGCTGGCGGGTGAGCAGCTTGTAAACGGCGATGATCACCACGCCGGCCAAGACACCTCCCACGTGGGCGAAGAACGCAACGTTGACGGCGTTCGATAGGCCCAATGAGAAGAGAGCTTGGATCAGTTGCCAAAGGGACCACAGCCCCAGCAAGATCAGAGCCCGAACCTCGACCACCGTGATGAAGTAGAAAATTACCAGGGCTCTGATGCGATTGTAGGGATATAGCAGCAAGTACGCCCCGACCACGCCTGAAACAGCCCCACTGGCCCCGATCAGCGGTGACTGCGAGTGGGGGTCTATGGCCATCTGGCTCAGGGCGGCGGCGACGCCGGTCACGAGGAAAAACAGCAGGTATTTTACGTGACCCAAGCGGTTTTCGATGTTATCGCCCAGGACCCACAAGAACGCCATGTTACCGGCAAAGTGAAAGAAGCCACCGTGAATGAACATGTAGGAGACAAGAGTGCCCCAGGTGGGAAGGGGCGAGTCGATATTTTGCAAAAAGAAGCCGCCGACCGGGCCAAACACGGGCAGCTTGCTTTCGGGGCTTGTGAGGAACTCCGCCGGCAATTGCGGGCAGAATTCTTGGACTCGCAGAGGGTTTATGGCCAGCCACTGATGGGTACAAGCCACCCCCTGCGTCAACTCATTTGAGATAAACCCCCATTTGAGGAAGAAGCCGGTGACGTCCAGGTCGCCGCCGCCGCCCAGCAAGGCAAGCCCGCCGAGCTGCAACTCGTAGAGGAATACCAAAGCGTTGAGGCCGATGAGCACCACGTTGACCACGGGAAAGGAACGGCGCTCAACGTCGGCGTCGGCGAAGGGGATCAACGAAAGACCGGCCCGCGGGGGCTACACCGGGACGGGCAGATAATAATCAGGTGACGGCCGGCGCACCTGAGGGACCTCAATGCGCCAGGTCCCCGGCGGCGTGGACGATGATTTCAGCGGCGGTCTGGTGCTGCAACTTGCCCATGTTCAACATTATGTGGTACAGGTTCGGGTCGTTGGGATGCGCCTTGAAAAACTTCCGGAAGAAGGCCACCCTGGCCTGCTCCAGCTCTTCCGCATATTCCTTTGCTTCTTCGAGGTCCAGATGCTCCCGCTCCATCAAGGTCTGCGCCCTGACTTCCAGGGGAGCCAGCAGGCCCACGTGGATGACGCCCGGGGTGTCTGCCAGGATGACGTTGGCTCCTCTGCCCAGGATCACCACGTTGCCCTTTTGGTGCAGGTCCTTCACCACGGTGTTGGTAGCCTCGATGAATGCCTTGTCCGCCACCTTCAGGGTCGCCACCGCGGACTCTCCGGTCAGTTCCGAGTAGGCCTCGGAGGGGAGGCTTTCGATCCCGCGTCCGAAGTACGGCTCGCCGCTGACGCCGGACATGGCCGATCGCTCCAGCATGGTCTGCAAGAAGCTGGCCAGCCGGTCGCGGAACCGGACCACACGCTGCTCTTTGTCGATCAGCGCTCCCATGGGCTTGCCGACGAGCCTGGCGGCCTCCCTGAAGATCAGCCGGTCGACGAAGTTGAGTTCCAGCTCCTGGGCGACTATCTGTCCGATGGGTACCGGGCCGCTGCCAATCGGGCCGTTAATGGTGATTACGGGCATCGTTCTCTCCTCATAAGCCCACTCTAAACACTAGGGGGCATGGCGGTGCAGATTTCTGACGCTCGTACAGCTTTCCCAGCGGAGGTAAGGGGGCCGTAGCCAATGCCACGCCCCACACCGGGCCAGGCCTCGGACCAGGATGGGCCGGGGCCCGGAGGCTCGATTCTATGCAGAGGCGCTGCCCATCAGCCGGGACCGGCGCCGGTTGTATTCGTCGGTCAGCAAACCCATGGCAAAGGAATCGTACCACTCACCGTCCTTGCGATGGGTCTTGCGCAGGTGGCCCTCCAGAACGAAGCCCAGGTGGCGGAACATCCGTAGGGCGTGTTCATTGTAATCCGGAATGTCCGCCCAAACCCGGTGCAGCCCGTGGGCCTGAAAGGCCTGGTCCAGCAGATGAATCAGGGCCATGGTGCCGTAGTGGTGGTGCCACAATTCTTTGCGGCCGATGAGGATGAAAACCTGGGCCTCCAGCAGCGGCCACTCCACAACCAGTTGACCTTCGCCGATGTGGGCTCCATCCGAGGTGTGGAAGGAGTATATCTGGCGATCTTCATTTTCGAAGACGTGGTCCCACTCGGCTTGGGAAGTATGGAGAATCTGGCGGGGAGCGTAACCAATGTGAAGGGGTGCTCCGTCTTCACCTTGGCCGTACCAGGAGGAGTTAACCTCCGGGTCGTCTAGCCAATCCGCCAACCGCTGAACGTCCTCACGGGTAGTGGGCGACAGGGTCACCTCTGGAAACATCCTTACCCCCCGATTGAGAAGAGTTAGGCCGCGGACCCCTGAGTGGCTAGTATCACGTTTTCAGATAATCATCATTTTACCAGCGGTAAACCGGAAAATCAATCGACTTTGGGCACTTCTCTGACCTCCAGGCCAACTGCGTTCGCTCTCCCACCGTATGGCCGAGACATCTGAAAATCGATGCCCGATCAACGTCTCAAATACCGGTTGCGGCTGTGTTATGAGGCTTGGTTCACTCGCTCGCGCCCAGCAGTCCTTCAACCGCCGGCACGGCATGGAGCATATTTTCCCGGACCGGAGTATCATACTCACGGGCCGGGTGTCTGGTTCACCGGGTTTACGGCACGACCCACCCGCTCGAAAGCAGATCTGGGAGCTGAATCAAGGAGGCGCCATGCGGGACAATACCCTCAAAACAAAGCTGGAATCCGGCAATGCTGTCTTCGGGGTCATGATCACCTTTCCGTCCCCTCCGGTTGTGGAGATGATGGGCTACCTAGGGTTCGACTGGGTTCTGATCGACAACGAGCACGGCTCCATAACGGTGGATAACTCTGAGGATTTGATCCGGGCCGCCGAGCTTTCCGGAATCGCCCCCATCGTGCGGCCGGTCGGCAACAAACCGGAGATCATCGCGCCCTTTCTGGACCGGGGCTCCTGGGGGGTCCAAGTCCCCCACGTCAACAATGCCGAGGAAGCCCGGGCCGCCGTGGACGCGGTTAAGTACCACCCCCAGGGGCACCGGGGAATCTTCAGCCGGGGCCGCCCTGCGGGCTACGGCCTGACCGGCTCGACGGCACAGTACGCCGAGGAGGCCAACCGCAACACCCTGGTGTGCCTGATGCTGGAAGAGGTGGAGGCCCTGGACAACCTGGAGGAGTTGCTCGCCGTGGAGGGTGTCGACGTGTACTTCATCGGCTCGGGCGACCTGTCCCAATCGATGGGGTACATCGGCCAGCAGACCCATCCCGAGGTCCAGGCCATGATGGAGAACGGTGTCAAGGCCATCCGGGGGGCGGGCCGCATCGCCGGGGTAAGCTGCCCCGACGCTCTGGTGCCCAAGTTCCTCGATATGGGCGTCCAGTATTTTCACAGCAACGTCGGCACCCTGCTCCAGACCTCCAGCGTTACGTACCTCAATGAGATGCGGCGGGCGGCGGCAGCGGCAGGCCTGTAGCACCGGGACTGTCCCCTCTACAACCGAGTTCGGCCCGGCTCATATCAGATCTTCGAGCCGGCCCATCGCCGGGCTTACCCACGCCTGCGGGCTGCCCTATTCGGTGCCGATGAGGTACCCGGCCGGCGCCCGGCGTGCTTCGGCATAAGCGGGTGCCGCGGCCCATTCAATCTCGGTGCCGGGGCTGATCTCCCGCGGTTCACCTGTGGAAGATCGTCACCGGATCGCTGCTTTCTTGGCTTACCCCTTCCCCATGTAGGTGGCCCGAACCGCACGACGATGGGCAGCAGCATCAACCCTCGGCATGGTATCGGCGTGGCGGCGACGGCTCTTGTAACGGTATGGGCCATGGAGCGCGCCGCCTTTCATGCAGTGGCAGCTCGCCTTGTAGCACTTCTTGTAGACCAGGTATCCAAAGGCCTTTTGCACTACCGGCTCAGCCGAATCTTGCACCGGAACCTTTCGGAGCCCTGCCGTCCCCCGGAGTCTCTGGGGCTGTTCGGCCCTTGGCAACGGCGACACGGAGCCGACGGCGACATCCAATCGCATCGGATTGTCCTTCGCGGGTCCGTGGCACCGCCAGACGGTCACCGTGCTGTCAGACCAGACCGCGAGCACTGAATACGTAGCCAGCGGGCGCCCCTCCAGCCGCACGAGCAACCCGTCAGGCAGCGTGTCGGAAGCCACCGTAATCCGCCTCCGGCTGTCTTGCACTACATCACTGCCGGGCTTGTCCATTCCGTCCGTCTCCGCTAACAGAGCCTTGCACTACCAGAATGATACACCCAAAAAGGTAGTGCAAGGCCTCCGCCTCGTCGCTGCACCGCGTCGGCGGTCCCGGTAGAAATTGCTACTTTCGACACTTGAAAGGCACCAAATTCTAGGCCCCTGAGAAACCGGTTCCAGCCACCTGAGCCGTCGATTTGGGTGCCAGCCCAGGCCGCTATCCTTCGGAATCCGCGCCCCTGGGGATTCTTGACTTTACCAGGCCACGGTTTCGATCTCGTTACAGGCAAGAAGGAGTCGGCGGAAGTACCGTGATGGCATTGCCGGTTGGCAGGGACCGGGGAGCCGGTATCAGGTGTTGCACAGATTGGTTACGCCGAAGGAGTAGTAGACCAGGTTTTCCACTCGCAAGTATTGCAGCGCAATCGGCAGGCGCCCCTGGATGGATCTCGGGATTGACGAAAACGCCCGTCTCACCCAGGCCCCGGAACCCCTGAATTCGTCGGGGTGCTGCCCCCATGGCACCGTAGGGGTTGATTCGGTATTGTGGAACTCAGGGCATTCGCGCAAGGCTTCCCACGTCCTCATCTCAATCGACCAAGGTGGAGTGTCGCCCGGAAAAAATACAAACCAGGGGGGAACTATGTACGGGGCTGAGTGGAATTTTCTGGCTTTCGTTCTTTCAGGCATTGCATTCTCATACGGACTCCTAATGTATGCATTCGCCCAGAGACCTTTCGGGCAGTTCTTCAACAGTTCAAAGCCCGCTCTCGCGCGTGGCTCTCGAGTTCGCGCCGAAGAGATGGATGGAGTAACGGTCTTCAGCCTCTCCGAGGCCTAACCGCTTTGGATTGGCCCGAACCAAAAGGGTGTCCTGATCCGCGGGCGCCCGTGTTTACCAGGTTACATAGCTTGTGACCAGCCTCGTGCCGTATACCGATTCTCTGAAAAAGCCTCCCTGGAGTTTGTCGAGGCGGCAGAGTAGAACCCTCTGATCTGCCCCACGCTTACGGGAGCGGAGACTCCGGACACCCCGAGCGACAGACCTACGGGCAAAGGAACAGGGCGACGGTCGTGCCGTCGCCCTGTTGTTTCCGCCGTTGACGCCTTGTCGGCGTTGGCTTACCGTCTGGTCAGGTAGCCGGAGCCGGTTCCCGACAAGCCGCCGCCACGGCCTTAATCTGCGTCATCATGCTTTGGAAGTTCTCGAAGGTGAGGGACTGGGGACCGTCGCACTTGGCCAGGTCCGGGTTGGGGTGGACCTCCACGATCAGCCCGTGAGCCCCGGCGGCGATGGCGGCCAGGGCTACCGGGGTAACCAGATACCACTTCCCGGTGCTATGACTGGGATCGGCGATGATGGGTAGATGGCTCAACCTTTTGATCACCGGGATGGCGGCAACATCCAGGGTGAACCGGGTGAATTGCTCGAAACCCCTGATGCCCCGCTCACAGAGCATGACCTTGTCGTTGCCCGCCGCCAAGACGTACTCCGCCGCCAGCAACCATTCCTCGTAGGGAGCGGCCAGGCCCCGCTTTACCATGACCGGCATTTTGGTGGCGCCCACCTCGTCCAGCAGTGAATAGTTCTGCATGTTGCGGGCTCCGATCTGGAGGACATCGGCGTATTGAGCCACCGTGTCCACGTCCGCCGGCGCCATAACCTCGGTGATGATGGGCAACCCCGTTTCCTTCTTGGCCAACTGGAGGAGCTTGAGCCCGTCCAAGCCCATGCCACGGAAGCTGTAGGGAGACGTGCGCGGCTTGTACGCCCCACCACGTAGCAGGCCGGCCCCGGCTGCCTTCACCGCTCGGGCCGTGGCAACCATCTGCTCTTCGTCTTCCACGGAGCAGGGCCCGGCCATGATCACCGGGTCGGGTCCCCCGATCACGACGTTACCCACCTGTATCGTGGAACCCTCCGGGTGGAACTCCCGGCTGGCCAGCTTATAGGGCTTGGAGATGGGGACCACCTCGATGACTCCCGGCAGAAGCTCGACCTCGTCCTTCAAGTCCGGGGGTATGGTTCCCAAGACCCCTACCACGATGCGTTCCACGCCTATGAAGACTTGGGTTCTCACACCCCGGCCTTCGATCCGTTCCTGGACCCGGGCCAGGTCTTCCGCGGAGCTGTCTCTGGCCATTACCACGATCATATCTGTGCTCACCTTTGGTGGTGGATTTCCCTCGAGGTCCGGCTCCCGGTGGGTCCACCCGAATAGCGGATACAGGATATAGAGGAGGAGCCGTCCCCCGCACCAGGTCACTGGGCCGCTGGGTGTCCCGTCCTCACCGGCGGCGATGCGCCGGCGTCAGTTGAACTAGGCGTCGTCGCCCCTCAGGACGTTCGTGCCGTTGAGATACAGGTTCACCAGTTCCCGAGGCTCTTTGTCGGTGTTGTAGAGGATGAGGACCCGGACACACCGGAGCATGCTACCGGGCACCGCCATCTCACAGGAGCCCAGCAGAGCCGTGGAGGTCCAGCCCAGCTGGCGGGCGGCCGTGGCGGGGAACCCGGCAGTCAGGTCGGGCGTCGTGGTGAAGTAGGTCGCGGCAACGTCTCTTTCCTCGATATGATTGGCCTCGATCAATTGAGCAAGCAACTCCCTGGTGGCCCCCTGGATAGCTTCCTCGGTGTTTTCTTCGGCCACCGTCGCCCCTCTAATGCCGCGGCAAACGCTCATCGGTTAGGTCCTCCCTCTGCCGGTTGCAGCCTGCCGGCCAACTCCCCGACAAGCCGGCTGGCGCGCTCGGCGAGCTGGTCCCGGGGTGATTCTAGCATCACCCGGACCAGGGCGCTACCGACCACCGCGGCCTCGGCTTTCCGGCCGACCGCCTCCACGTGTTCCCGGCGGGAGATGCCGAACCCAACGGCCAGAGGCAGCAAGGTGTGAGCCCGTACCCTATCCACGAGCTGAAAGCTCCGGTCCGAGACTTGCTCCCGAGCGCCGGTCACCCCGGTGACACTGATGCAGTATATGAAGCCGGTGGCTGCGCCGGCACAGGAGGCCCGGATACTCTCATCGGTGCTGGTGGGGGCCAGCAGCGGGATGATAGGTATGTCTCGAGGGGTGCATTGGGCCGCCAGGGGTCCTATTTCAAACTGAGGGAGGTCGACCACGATCAGCCCATCGACGCCGGCCCGCTGGGCATCCTGGCCGAACTGGGCCAGACCGTAGCGGTAGATCGGGTTGTAATACCCCATCAGTATCAAGGGAGTGTCCGGCACCCGCCCGCGCAGTTCCTCCACCATCCCCAGACAGTCCCCCAGGGAGACCCGGTCCTGCAGGGCCCGGAAACTGGACTCCTGGATGGTCGGCCCCTCGGCCAGCGGATCGCTGAAAGGAACCCCCAACTCGACGAGATCGGCTCCGGCCGCCACCAGCTTGGGCACCAGTTCCAGGGTCGCCTTCCGGTCGGGAAATCCGGCGGTCAGGAATACAACGAGGCCCGTTCGGCCTTCCCGTTTAATGGCGGCGAAACTCTCTTCTATCCTATTCATACCCGCCTGCTCATTCCCACTCGCCTCGAACGACCCCTCCGTATGACTACGCAAATCTATATTACATCCGAATGCTGGTCTAGGCCAAGTACGCTTGGACTGCCACAACCAGGGCGTTCTGCCCCGCGTGGGCGGCGATGCTGGTCCATAGAGATCCGGTCCGCCAGTAGAGCCAGGCCAAGGCCAAGCCGGTAATGAAGATGGGCACCAACACACCCACCGACACGTGGGAGACGCTGAAGATCGCCGCGCTTGCCACCATCGCCCACCCCACTCCCAGCCGGGGGATCAGCCCAGCGAAGATGAAACCGCGGAAAAATATCTCCTCGGTCAGGGGCGTGGCCAGCGCCAGGGCCTGAAAAGTGAACACTACACTCAGACCGGGAAAAGCGATGTCGGAGGGAATGTCCGGCGGCGAGAAGACCTCCGGCCCGGCGGCGCTGATCAGGGTCGCGTAGACCGCCGTGGCCGCCAGGCTGAATCCCAGGGTCCCGGCGGTCATGAGCGCGGTTTTTGGCCGGGGAACTCCCCAGGGTACCAGCCCAAGCATCGACGCCGGCGCCCGGCAGCGATGGACCCCGAGATACCAGACTACCCCGACGATGACGAGACCCGTCAGGTGCACGGTGAACCAGGTGATCACCGCTTCTTCATATCTCCCGGCCAGGGCGCCAATTCCAAACGCGGCGAGGGATGCCGGGATGACCAGGATCGCGACCAGCAAGATTGCCAGCGCAACCTGTCCCCCACGCCAGGGGACGCCCGGCCCTTCAGCCCGCTGGTCTTCTCCGGCCACGCTGGGTGATGGCCCGGGCGAACTCAGGAGGTGTCCGCAGTGCTGACAGTAGAAGGCACCCTCGCCCCGAAGGCGGCCACAGTTGGTGCAGTACAACCGTTAATCTCCAGGTTTTCGCAGGGTTTCCCAGGGCTTCTATGAACAGGCTCGCCCGATTTTCTTCGGCCCCAGATTTCCGGCAACACAGAGATGCCATGCGGTGTCGGCCCCGTTCCCTCTGGGGAACCTCTTTTCTGGTGACCCCCCTTACTCGGGAAGGCCTTGAGCGGAGCGCCAAACGGGTGGCGGCAGCAATGAGTATACCAGCATATGCCTGCCTCCCAAACCTCGGCCAGGCGCCCGGCCCTCACCCAGCCCAGGCCCCGCCAGGGCATCCCTCTCCCGTTGGGAGAGGGACCGAGGGTGAGGGCGCGTTTGCACGACGGCCGCCCTTAGGCCATAATACCCCGCGACCGGAGCCGGGGTAAGGAGCGACAGCCCATGCCTTCAGAAACCCCTTTGCCGCGGGAAGCGTTTCTCTCGCTGGCCGCCGCGGCGGGATTGGACGTCAAATCCCCCCACATCGAGGAACTCTATCCATTCGTTCAGACCACTCTGGCCAGCCTCCATCCTCTCATGGACATCGACGTGGCCGGGGCGGAGCCGGACATGGCCTTCATACCTCTGGGAGCAATCACTGTCCCCAAGTCCTGAGCCGGCCGGGAGCCCGAACCTCCGCGGCATTCCGGGTGCCGGCGACGCCCAAGTTGAAGGGGGAACCAGGGAGAATTATGGAAGCTCTTGAGCTGTGTTACATGAGCGCCGGCGGGCTTTCCCGGCTGGTGCAAAGCCGCGAAGTATCACCGGTGGAGATCGTGGACGCCCTCTTGGCCCGCATCGAGGCCACCGAGCCGGTACTGAACTCCTTCATCACCCTCTTGCCGGAGGAAGCGAGGGCCGCCGCCCGCCGGGCCGAAGGTGAGATTCAAGGGGGAAATTACCGGGGGCCTCTGCACGGCATCCCCGTCGGTCTTAAGGACCTGTTCAACACTGCCGGGGTGCGCACCACCTCGGGCTCCCGGATCTTCGACACCTTTGTTCCCAAGGAAGACTGCACCGTGGCCGCCCGGCTCCATCGCGCCGGGGCTATCCTGCTGGGCAAGCTGAACATGCACCCGTTTGCCTACGGCCCCACGGGCGAGAACCAGGACTACGGCCACATGCACAACCCCTGGGACCCGGAGCTTATCACCGGCGGGTCCAGCGGCGGCTCCGCATCGGCGGCGGCGGCGGGCCAGTGCACCATCACCACCGGGAGCGATACCGGCGGCTCCGTCCGCATCCCGGCCGCCCTTTGCGGCGTCGTGGGCCTCAAGCCCACCTACGGCCTGGTCAGCCGCCACGGGCTGGCCCCCCTTTCCTGGTCCCTGGACCACCCCGGCCCCATCGTGCGGACAGTGGAAGACGCCGCCTTGACGATGAACGCCATCGCGGGTCACGACCCCATGGACGTGGCGTCCGCCAGGGTGGACGTTCCCGACTACACCACCGCGCTGACCGGCGACGTTCGCGGCCTGCGCATCGGGCTGCCCAAAGAATACCTGGAGGCGCCCCTGAACCCCCAGGTCTCTCGGGCGGTCCGGGATGCGGTCGCCCTGCTGGAAACCATGGGCGCGGTCGTGACCGAGGTGTCCTTCCCCATGTTCAACCAGTCGCAGGCCATCTCCAGCACCATCTTGATGGCCGAGGCCGCGGCTTGTTACCGGGACCTGCTGGCCCGCGACGGCGGCAGCCTGTACCCTCCGGTGCGGCTGCGCTTCGAAGCGGGCCTGTTCGTCAGCGCCGCCGATTATCTGCGCGCCCAGCAGGCCAGGTCCCTGTTCGACCGCCAGTTCCGCGAACTCCTGGAACAGGTGGACCTCCTGGCCGGCCCCACTGAGCCGGTAACCGCGCCCAAGCTTCTGGCCACCAAGGTGCAGGCCGGGGAACAGACGGTGGGAACCGTGGCGGCCCTAACCCAGTACACCCGCCCCTACAACATCACCGGCTCTCCCGCCATCGCCCTTCCCTGCGGCTTCTCCGATGCGGGCCTGCCCATCAGCCTGCAACTGGCGGGCCGCTCCTTCGATGAGCTGACCGTCCTCCGGGCCGCCCACGCCTACGAGCAGGCAACCGACTGGCACGCGCGCCGGCCGCCAATCTGATTCGGCCCGTTTGGGGTTAGCCACAGAGACACGGAGGACACAGAGATTCTGGAAAGAGAACATCTAATCCGGGTTGCCTGGCCCTCCAGCGGCGCCGCCGTCGAACTTCCTCGCCTGCTCGGACCTGGCCCGTTGCAGCCGACGTACCGAGCGTTGTACTGAAAGCTGTTTTCAAGTTTAGAGCCTCGTTCACCAGTTGGCATTCAAGAACCCGCCCACCCGCCCAGAATGAGGGGGGAACGCTCAGATGAAAGGCGTCATCAGCCAAAAGACCTGACCGAAGAGACGGCAGCCACCGAATACCTTGTGGACAAAGCACTGAGGTATCGATGGTAACCTGGTCCCCCTTTCGTAAAGGGGGACCAGGGGGATTTCCCTGTCGCAATTTTGGCCAAGTTTGCTGGCTCCGCCCCGGACTCTTCGGTCCGCCGTTTTCGTGTACAATTCAAGCTCTGGCGCGCCAGCCGATGTGTTCCCACACAACCCGAAGCAAGCCAATTTGCCAGCCACTTCAAATAAGATAACCGCGGTCACCTTCGACCTGTGGCAGACCTTGCTCTTGGACAACCGGGAGCAGGGACAGGCCCGGGCCCTGGTGCGGCTGGAAGGGGCCCAAGACGCCCTGGGCCGGTTCGGTGAACACTACGACCTGGAGCACATCCGGCAAGCCTACCGGGCCTGCTACCGCCGGTGTCACCAGATCCGGGATGAGGAGCGCGACATCAGCTTCCGGGAACAGGTGGAGACCTTCATCAACAACATCAGCCCCGGTCTGGTGGACCGCTTGGACCAGGGCACCCTCGAAGACATCGTGCGGATATACGCCGACTCCTTTCTGGTGCATCCACCGCGGCCCCACGCCGAGGCCGTTCCCGTGCTGCGCGCCCTGCATGAGATGGGGATGCGCCTCGGACTGATCTCCAATACCGGGATGACTCCCGGCACCACCTTTCGGACGTTCCTGGAGCATCACGGCATCCTGGATTACTTCGACATCCTGACCTTCTCCGACGAAGTCAGGCTGGCCAAGTCCTCCACCGAGATCTTCCTGATGACGTTGCGCGCCATGGGCGTTTCCCCTACCGAGGCCGTACACGTGGGCGACCACGTGGTTAACGACGTGGTGGGCGCCAAGCGTTCCGGATTGAAAACCGTGTGGATCACAGGGTTCTACGAGCGGGAGGACCCGTCGGACCCAGAGTCGGAGCCCGATGCCTCCGTTGCGGACCTGGGCCTGGTCGTCTCGGCGATTGCCGGGCTGTCCGGGCGTGGGCCGCGCCCCGGTCCGTACGCGCCTGATCCGGTCCATGATAATTAGCGAGACCGGCGGGGTGTCGCCCATCTATTGGACCGGTTGATGGACGGGAGCCGCGCCTTGACAAGCCCTGGGCAGGATGCTACCGTCGAGTTGCCGCTGCTCCGAAACAAGATTTGCTTTGCTCCGCTCTTCCTCCGATAAATCACCGGAGGTTTTGGTGTCCATGAGAGCGGAATCAATGGGGAATTGAGACCTTCCTCGCGTTGAGAGGGCCATGGTAGAGGCCGGTCCCGAAAACAGCATGGCCGAACTACGAGAGCTGTGCGACACCTTACTTTCCCGGCGGCCTCTCATCCTGGCCAGCAACCGCGGGCCCGTCGAGCACCAGATGACGCCGGAGGGCCACCCCGAGGCCCGCAGGGCTAGCGGAGGGGTTGTCACGGCCCTCAGCGCCCTAACCCAGAACGCGGAGTTCACCTGGGTGGCCAGCGCCATGGGCGAGGGGGACCGAACCGTTGCCTCCAGCGGCCACGGCCGCCACGTCAAGTCGCCACTGCCCGGACACAAGATCAACCTGCGCTACGTCGTCACGCCTCGCCGCGTCTACCACAAATACTACAACGTGCTATGCAACCCCTTGCTCTGGTTCCTCCAGCACTACATGTGGAACCCGCCCTACAACCCCAACGTCGACGCGTCAGTCCATGACGCCTGGCACGGCGGATACGTAACCGTGAACCAGGCCTTCGCGCGGGCGATCGTCGAGGAAGCCCGGGAGTACGGCCAGGCCCCCATCGTCATTGGCCATGATTACCACCTCTACCTGTTGCCGGAGTACGTGCGGGAGGAAATCCCCGACGCCATCATCCACCATTTCATTCACATCCCGTGGCCCGCTTCCCGCTACTGGCAGATGATCCCCAGCTATATCACCAAGCAGATCTGCGGCTCCCTCTGCGCCGCAGATCTGGTGGGTTTCCAAACCTCCCTGGACCGGCGGAGCTTCCTGGACTCCATCGAAGAGTTTATTCCGGAGGCGGAGGTGGACCACAAAGCGGGTGTGATCGAATGGCGGGGCCACCAGACCCAGGTCAAGGTCTACCCCATTTCCATCAACGTCGCCGAGGTACAGAGGATAGCTAACTCTCCCCGCGCCCTAGACTACGAGGCACGCCTGGCCCCGATGTGCAATGACATCACCATAATGCGCATCGACCGCGCCGAGCCCAACAAGAATATCATCCGGGGTTTCAAAGCCTATGAGCTGCTGCTCAAGCGCCATCCGGACCTGCAAGGCAAGGTGAGCTTCTTGGCCTTCCTGGTGCCGTCCCGGACCCACATCCGCCAGTATCAACGGTACATGGACGAGATTCAGCAGGTTGTCGGCCAGATCAACAGCGCCCATGCCACCGAGGAGTGGCAGCCCATTGTGACCTTTATCGAGAACAACTACACCCAGGCGATTGCCGGGATGAAGCTGTATGACGCGTTGCTGGTGAACACCATCATCGAAGGCATGAACCTGGTGGCCAAGGAAGGTCCCGTGGTCAATGGCCGGGACGGGGTGCTGGTGTTGTCGGAAACCAGCGGGGTCCACGACCAATTGAAGGAAGGGGCCCTCTCCGTGTCCCCCACCGATATCGAGGGCACCATGGAGGCGTTGTATCAGGCGATCAGCATGTCCTCCGAGGACCGCATGCACCGGGCATCTCTGCTGGTATCATCGGTCTGCCGCGAAGACATCACCCACTGGATAGTCAGCCAACTGAGAGACATCGCCA
This sequence comes from Dehalococcoidia bacterium, assembly GCA_030753265.1. The sequence goes on along the minus strand of JASMCQ010000009.1, from coordinate 3,610 downwards.
AGCTGTTGTGACTTTCCTGCCCACGGAGGAGCGCCGGTTCATCCGGTTCACATGGAAGAACTGTTCAGCACGCACCTGCCCGATGGAGAGCGTCCGGACCTTCAGTTCTGCATTTTCCCTCACCTGAAGGAGTTTCTGGTAATCGATCAGCGGGAGCACCCACCGCGTATCGTGCTCTTGAATGCGGCGGATGTTTTCGTCGAAGAGTTCTTCAGGGCGGTGGAAGATCAGTTTTCCGAGGCGGTTCGCGAGGAAACCGAGTTCACATTCGCTCACCTGATTAACCTCCCGTTGCGGGTGGAGATGGCCATCCGGGAAACCGCCATGTCCTTCATCCTGGACCAACTGGGGGTCAGCCCCGACGCTGAGGAAGATATCCCCACCGTCGTCGTGTTCATCGTTAGCGGCGGGGCCCTGGAGTCCCACTCGGAGCGGGTGTTGGACGGCTTGAGAACGCTAGTGAGGTCTCACTGCGGGGAGACCGCAGTGGCCCAGTGGGAAAAAGTGCTCAGCCGGTTGGTCGCCGAGGAGACAGACATCCTCCAGAAGCTGCATGTAACCCAGTTGACCGAAGCCTTGCTGGGAGATTCGCCCGATTACTTCACCCTATGGGAGCACCGGAACTAGTCCACACCAACAGGAGCATCAACGGATGAGCGGCACCGGATTGTTTTTCAACCCCAGGCCGGACGGGCATCCTTTCAAGGACATGATCACCGTCGCCCAGCATGCGGACCGGCTAGGCTACGACGAACTCTGGACCGGCGAGTCATGGGGAATGGATGCCTTCACCGTGTTGACCGCCATCGCCTGTAACACCCGGTCCATTCGCCTGGGCACCGGAATCGTAACGGTGTACAGCCGCACCCCCTCCATGATCGCCCAATGCATCGCCTCTCTGGACTTGGTCTCGGAAGGGAGAGCGATGCTGGGACTGGGGTCCAGCGGGCGGATCGTCATCGAGGATTGGCACGGCCTACCGTTCAAGTATCCCTTGCAACGCACCCGCGAGTACATCGAGATAATCCGCCAGGCCCTGTCCGGCGAGGCGGTGAACCATGAGGGCCGCTTCTACAACTTACGCCGCTTCCGCCTGGGCGCTTCTCCGATTCAAAAACGGATCCCCATCTATCTGGCCAGCTTGGGCCCCAAGAACCTAGACCTGACCGGAGAGCTGGCCGACGGATGGCTACCCATCTGGGTCCATCAGGGACACCTCGCGGGGCTGAAAGAGCAGGTCGCCAAAGGTGCTGCTCGGGCCGGCCGGGACATTTCGGAGATCAGCGTCGCCCCTCAAATCATGTGCCACGTGGCGGACGGGGACGAGGATCTGGCTGACGCCGAGCGGCGGGTCCGCGCCCACATGACCTACTACATCGGCGGCATGGGAACCTACTACTACGACCTGTTCAGCCGCTACGGCTACAAGGCCCAAGCGGACGCCCTCCGGGAAGCCTGGGTTGCCGGCGACCGGGCCAAGGCGGCATCTTCGATCACGGATGAGATGCTGAACAACGTCACCATTCTCGGCGACGCGGCTACCTGCCGGGCCAAGCTGGACCAGTTCCGGCGTAGCGGGGCCGACATGCCGCTGGTCGCGTTCCCCCGCGGCTCCTCCCTACCGGCCATGTTCCGCACCCTGGATGCGCTCGCCCCCCGGGTGACCTCCCGGGCCACCCCCTCGTCATGAAGATCGGCCTGATCTCGGATACCCACCTGGCGGGCCGGGGCTTGGACCTGCCCGGCGAAGTGCTCACCGCGCTGGAAGGTGTCGACCTGATCTTGCATTGCGGCGATCTGGAGTGCCTGGGCGTCCTGGACTGCCTGGAAACGGTGGCCCCGGTGCTGGCGGTGCGGGGCTACGAGGACCCCACCGAGCCGGGTGACCGGCTGGCGGCGGTCACCCGGGTGGTCCAGGCCGAGGCATTAGCAATCGGCATGATCCACGACATCCAATGGCCGGGGCCACGGATCAGCACCACCCCCGACGGCACCGGGTTGATCTTCCCGGAAGGGCGAGGCCGGGATATCGTAGCCCAAAAATTCGGGCAGCCGGTGGACATCGTGGTTTTCGGGGACACCCATCATGAGCTGGTCTGCTATCACGACGGGGTGCTGCTGGTCAACCCGGGCAGCCCAACCTATCCGGGCCGGCACTACCGCCCTGAAGCAATGGGGACCCTCGGAATGCTGGAGATCGAAGGGGGGACGGCCCAGATTCGCCTGCTCTACCTGACTAAAGACCGGCCCGGAGGCTAGCCAGGCCGCCGATGGCCAGGATACTTGTCGTCGAGGACCGTAGCACATTGCGCTCCCTGTACCAGATCGTCTTGAGCCGGCTCGAACACGAAGTAACTTCGGCTCCCACCGGAGAGGCCCGGGAGCTGCGGGACGCCGGCATCCTTCCTACCGCTCCGCTGATTGTCACCACCGCCACAAGCTACGTTGAGGCCCAGGCCGTATCCAGGCCTTTGGGCGCCTGCGCGGTACTGGTCAAGCCGTTCGATATCAGCTCGCCGCTCGCGGCGGTGCAAGAGGCCCTGTCCGCTTCCACCCTGTAGCCGGCCGGCCCGCCACAAACCTGGTACTTCCCTTCGATCATTGGCGTGACGCCGATTGGCGTAACAAATACCGTTCGTGGTGAGCTTCTCGAACCACCTGGTTAGATGGGAATCCTCCTCCACCGTTCGTGGTGAGCCCTTCGGCTGGGCTCAGGACAGGCTTGACGAACCGCCAGCCCCCTCCGAAAAGCCTTGCCCCAAAAGTGCTCTGGACAATGTCACCCCGAGTGAAGCGAGGGGTCTGGTGTGGTGGGTCCAGGCTCCGACGGAGGAACCCCGCACCAGATTCCTCGTCGCAATGCTCCTCGGAAGGCCAGTTTTGAGGCAAAGGCCCTCTGAAGGGAAAAGTTAAGGGTGCCCCATTTACCTGGAGCGCCCCAGTTTCTGCACGGTTCCCGCGAGTCTCTTGCCACGTGGCCTGGCAGCGTCGCCAGGGTTAGATACGGTCGATGAGAGGTGTCACGTCCAGGAATACCGGCGCGAACACCAGGGAAACAATGGCCATCAGCTTGAGCAAGATGTTCAGCGACGGGCCCGAGGTGTCTTTGAAGGGATCACCCACCACATCCCCTTCCACCGCCGCCTTGTGGGCTTCAGACCCTTTCCCTCCGAAGTTGCCCAGTTCCACGTATTTCTTGGCGTTGTCCCATGCTCCACCGGCGGTGGCCATCATGATGGCCAACATGAACCCAGAGCCGACCGCGCCGATCAAGAGACCGCCCAGCGCCTCGGTGCCCAGGATGAAACCGGCGGATACCGGCACAACCACAGCCATCAGGCCGGGAATTATCATCTCCCGGAGGGCCCCACGGGTGGCGATATCCACGCACTTCGCGTATTCCGGCCGATTCGTGCCTTCCATCAATCCGGGAATCTCCCGGAACTGGCGTCGCACCTCGTTTACGATAGAGAAGGCGGCCCGGCCCACGGCGCTCATGGTGAAGGCCGAGAACAGGAAGGGCAGCATGGCCCCAACAAGCAGACCGACCAGGACCTTGTGGTCCAGCAAGTTGATTCCATCGTCGTCCAAGCCGGCGGCCACCGCGTAC
>JASMCQ010000008.1 GCA_030753265.1 Dehalococcoidia bacterium | reverse complement strand
AAGCTATGGGCCTATCTAATGTTACTCCCCATGACCTCAGGCATTACTGTGGCACTGACCTGTTGGCATCGGCTATCAAGTTTGGGACTGACCTAGAAGAGGTCAGGCAAATGATGGGTCATAGCCAACTGTCAACAACTTTAGACATATATGCTGAAGCCAGGCCAGACCATAAAAAGAGATTCAGGATGGCCTTATCAAACCTCCATGCGGGCTAATAAATTGGCCGTGACGAGGTTACAATCAAACGTAAGGTAGCCGCCACCAAAGATATGGGCACCCATAACGAATTGATGTAGTAAGAGTGGCGATTAAGACCTAACCTTTAGAAAAAGGTGTACAAAAAGGTGTACAACCCCTTACTTAAAGACAGATGTTCTTAGGGAATAATAGGCAACACCCTGATTTTAGATTTGGATTGTGGTAAAGTAGACTCAGTCGGGGCGTAGCGCAGCCAGGTAGCGCACCTGCATGGGGTGTAGGGGGCCGCCAGTTCGAATCTGGCCGCCCCGACCAATTATCAACGTCGTGGCGGCGCGTCGCCGTGCTTGAAACCGCGGACGCTCTTACCTGTTGCAGCGCGCCCGGTCTTGTTTGGGTCACTGAAGTTGGGCAGAATCTTCGGCAAAGCCAGTTATTTTTTTCCAAGACGTGTGCTAGAATGGAACCCGTGGAGCAGCCGCAGCAAATCCAGCCACTTTACTGGGACAGATATCGGGCTCGATACAATCTGACGTTCCTGTTCGCTTTGTGCATCGCCGCCATGGGCTTGCTAGCCGGGCTGGACCCCCTTATGTTGATCCTCGGCCTGGGGGTTGCGGCTTACAGTTGGTTCACCACCCCAAAGCAGTACCTCATTTTTACCAATGCCCTGGTGGTCGCCTACGGCCGGCCCCGGATCAAGGTGCTCACGTTTGATCAGATATCTCACCCCGAGTTGCTGGTCACTCCGCTGGGCGAGCGTCTGCGGGTACGCCTAGTCTCTGGCAAGCGGATGATGATACTGGCCCGCCAACCCGAGGAGTTTCGCGACCGGCTGGACGAGGCCATGCGGGAATACAATGGCACAGGCGAGGGCGGGGAAATCGCGGAGGGTATCGTCGAGGGTATCGTGGAAGAAGATCGGGACAATCCGCCGAATTACTGACCGGCAGCCCGTATTCCGGACCCGATAATTTCGCCCCGCTGGGTGTGGCCCATCGGGGTTTTTCATTGCGGGACGAGGACGTATCGCCGGCGGGACCGGGGAGGCTGCGACGAAGGCCGGGGCTCTGGTACCCAACATCGAAAAATGCCGTTATGATAGTCCGTTCACTTTGAGCTTGTCCAAGGGCTCGGGGCCAGTGGTTCTACAGGCTCACCACGAACGGTATTCGCGACGCCGGTTTTCGAGAGGAAGTGCTAGTCCGTCGCCACCAGTTTGGTCGCGGCCTGGGTGTCGCCGAAGCTGGCGCAGTAGGTGGCGTGGTACGGCTCCGGGCCACCGGCGACCACCACCACGATGTCCTCGGGGCTGCGGCAGAGACAGACCAAATCACCATCCCTGACGAACTCCTTCTCGTAGTGGACGATCGAGGTCTCCTGGGGGATCCGGTCCAAGGGAATCTTGCAGTGCTCGAAGAGCCATTCTTTGACCGCCTGCTTGGTGAAGCCCTGCTCGGTGAGCACCCGGGAGTGTCCCGGACTCAACACCAGCATCGGATTACCTCCGCCCAGCAGGTAGTTGTTGTCACTGAAATCGGCCATGGCGCTGGCGATCACCGTGAGGATGCTTTCCGCCTCTTTGTAGAGGGTGAGACAGTTGCTGGTGCCCTGGGAGCCGACCACGGTGACGGCGCTCTGGTCCGGGGCCAGGCCGCGCTCCACTTGAAGCGGGTCCCAGACGCTCTCTTCCTCGTTCTCGCCGAAGCAGAAGGTGTACTTGCCGGGCATCCCGTGGATCGCCATGTCGGTGGTCAGGGGCTTGGCGTTCCCCACGTTGATGAGCAGAAACCGCAGGGCCCGCCCGATGGTGGCGTTGGCCCGCCAGCCGGGGCCCAGACAGCCGCGGCCGCTGTTGACGCCTAGCTGATTGCGGATCGGGCCGTTGATGATGAGGGCGGGGGCCACTGGGTTGGTGGTGGTCTGGATACCGTGGATGTTGAACCCCGGCTCGGTTATGGCCTGCACGGCGGCGATGAGCACCGGCATGTACTCGGGCAAGCACCCGGCCATCACCGCGTTGACCGCGATCTTCTCCACGGTGGCGGCGCCCCCCTCGGGGTTGATGTAACCCACCAGGTGAGAAGGGTCCCGGCGGCTTCCCTCCACCATGGAGTGGACCCGGTCCGGGGTGGGCGGAATTACCGGCAAGCCGTCGGACCAGTCCTGGTCCAACATCAGCTGGAACACCGACTCGGGAGAGTCGTCCGCCGGAAGGCTGGATGATGTGAGGTCTCGTACTTGGGCCAAGCATCGCTCCTTGGGTTGGGCTCGGGTAGTCCGCTACGGGCCGTTTGGCGCGGCGGCGGTGCTCAGCTGGGCGATTATCTGGGCAACGGTCTCCCGCGCCACCACCCGGACGGTCTCCGGCGGGACGTACTCGGTGAGTTCGGTCTTCGGCAGCACCACCATCGGCGCGTCGGGCACGCCGTTGCCCTTCATGGATGCTTTGGCGAGGGGGACAAACCGCTCGGTAACCAAAACCACCGAGGGCACTCCCTCTTTCACCAGTTCAACGCTGTCGTGGACACTCCACGCGGTGCAGGACCCTCAATTGGCCAGGCCCACCACGGCCATCTGCGCCCGGGACAAGACTTCTTCGAAGGTCTCCCGGGACGCCTTGGAGGACGTGGGTATCCCCAACTCGAACACATCGGCCACGCCGTACTGCTCCTTGAGGATGATGGCGATCTGCTCTGAGATGATGTCCATGCTGGTCCACCGGTTGTTCAAGATGGCAACGGTGGCGCCCTTCAGGTCATCGATGCGAGGAACGGTGGCCTCAACGGGACGCCAGGCCTCGGCGGCTGGGCTCAGTATCGAAATCTTACTCGTCATGTTTCGAACTCCTGTCGTGGTGGTCACCCCATGATGGCATGGATTGATTATAGTCTCTTTTCCGAACCACGGTAACGGGCGGACCCGGTATCAGTAGATTACCTGCTCTTCGACCAGGGCCTCGATCTCCGGCTTGGACAGACCCAGCAGGTCCTCGAAGACGTACGCGTTGTGCTGGCCCCGAAGGGGCGGAGGAGTCATATTGGCGTCGGCGGCGCCGTCGAACCGCCAGGGTACGCCGGGGATATCCCGGATCGTTCCATCCTCAGTCTCGTAGCTCTGGAAGAAGCCTCGCTCCCGGAGATGGGTGTTGGTCCAGAGTTGGTCGACGGCCAGTGTTGGCCCCGCGGGCACCCCGGCCTCTTGCAGCTTGGCCGTCAGCTCATCGGCGTCATGATCCCTCGTTTTGGCGGCCAGGGCCCGGTCCAGAGCATCCTGGTTCTTCCAGCGGGCCATGGCGTCGGAGAACCGGGAGTCCTCCAGCAATTCCACGCAGCCGAGGGCCCGGCACAGGGCCTCCCACTGGGAATCACCGGTCACGGCGATTCCGATCCAGCGGTCGTAGCCGAGGCAGGGATAGTTGCCGTGGGGGGCGTGGGCCTGGTGCCGGTTGCCTCGCGGCTCCTGGATCCGGCCGTTCATCGAGTAATCCAGGATGGCTTCAGGAAGCAGCATGGTGGTGGCCTCGGCCATGGAGAGGTCGATATATTGACCTTCCCCCTGCTGCCACTTGCGGTGGAGGGCGGCGTTAATCAGGAATACCTCCAGCATTCCCACCACCGGGTCGGTCCAGATGCCGCCTATCTCCGGGCCCCCGTCGGGATAGCCCTGCAGGGAACTCCAGCCGGTGAAACACTGGATCAGGGTGCCGTAGGCCACCTGCTTCATGTCTGGGCCGGAGTGGCCCAGGCCGGCCGAAGAGAGCATGATGATGTCCGGGTTGGCCCGGCGCAACTCGTCATAGCCCAGCCCCAGGCGCTCGATGACACCGCAGGCGAAGTTCTCCATCACAATGTCGCTCAGGCCGGCCAGCCTCCGGACGAGGTCTGTACCCTTGGGGTGCCCCAGGTTCAGCGTGATGCTTTTCTTCGACTGGTTGATGAAATTGTTGATGACCCGCTCCCTGTAGGGGTCCGGGCGCTTGTTGCTTTCGATGCGGATTACCTCCGCTCCCATCATCCCCAGGTAGCGGTTGCAGGTGGGGCCGGCAATTTGCCAGCTAAGGTCGGTAACCCTTACTCCCTCCAGAGGCAGTTGGCGCATGAGGTTGAACGCTCCTTTTCCTAGGGCTTGCCCATTCCCGGCTCCTCGGGAAAAAGGTGGCGCCCGGGTTGGAAACAAGCGGGCCGCGAGCCCATGTTGCCGGTCTCGCGATTCCTGGGGACTCTGGGGTCAGCCTATTTGCGGGCTTTCTCCCTCTTTGTAATTGGGACGGACCAGCTCGAAGGTATCGACGGTGTGACAATACATATTTCCGGCCAAGCGGCCCGTGGGCCGGAGCTTCTGGTGGTTGATGCGGTGCCCGTCTATCAGGTCGTCGCGGACGTGCATCAGTACGATTTCGCCGATGACCAGGCCGTGCCGGCCCTTCCCGATTCCCAGGGAAATCACCTGCTTCAGCCGGCATTCCATGTTCACCGGCGACTCGGCCACGCGGGGTGGGGCTACCAACTCCGATGGCGCCGGAGTCAATCCGGCGATTTCAAACTCGTTGGCCTCGGTGGGGTACTCGGCGGCGGTCAGGTTCATGGCTTCAGCGATGTCGTCGACCACTATGTTGACGACGAACTCCCCGGTTTCTTCGATGTTCGCCAGCGTGTCCTTACGTTTCCCTCGTCCTCCTCCAGTGTGGCGGGAGGAAGAGAAGACCACGGTCGCCGGATTGTAAGACATCACATTGAAAAAGGAGTAGGGCGCGACGTTGACGAATCCGTCGGTGGATATGGTGGAGACGAAGGCGATGGGACGCGGGACCACCACCGCGGTCAGCACGCGGTTGAAGCCTTCGAAATTCTGCGGGTCTATCCTCACTGGGCTCACCCCCTTCGCATTCTTCAGATCGTGCCGGCGACTCGTAGCGCGGCTATCTCTTCCCGGCTCAGCCCCAGGCCGCCGTCTCCCAGGATGGCCTGGGTGTCCTGGCTCAACAATGGGGCGGGAGTCAACTCCAGCTTCTTGCCGGACGCCAACTGGATGGGGACGCCGGGATAACGCTGCGTCCCGGCCGCGGGGTGCTCCACCTCGTGGAAGAACTCCCGCGCTTCGAATTGGGCCGACTTGAAAAGGTCGGCGGCGGTATTCAACGGGAAGGAAGGAACGTGGTGAGCTTGGGCCTGGCGGTATATATCGTCCTTCTTGAATCCGGATGACCAGGCAATCAGCCGAGGCTCCAGCTCGTTCCAGTTGGCCAAACGGGAGTCCCGGGTGGCAAACTTGGGGTCCGCCGCCCATTCGGGGTTGCCCAGGAGGGTCACAAAATTATCCCATTGGTCCTGCTGGCGGGGTGAAACGCCCACGTAACCGTCCTGGCAGGGAAGCAGGGCCAGTAGGGCCAGGCGGGTCGGCTCATCCCGGTGCTGGCCGCGGGCTTCTTGGCCCAGCGCGAATTGGGCCAGAGTGGTCTGGGGCAGCAGAGCCAAGGCCTCCATCCCCGATACGTCGACGTGGCTGCCGACGCCGTCAAGGCGGCGCCGGTTGAAGGCCAGCATCGTGGCGGTGGCCCCAGCCAGGCCGGCGACAAAATCAGCCTGGTGAGCCGCCAGTTGCAGGGGTGGTTGCGTTTCCAGGTCTTCCACCGGGCCCGGGTGTTCCCGGGAATGGCCGCTGACATTGCATATGATCAGATTGTCGGCCTGGTAGTTGGCCCAGGGGCCCGTCAGCCCAAAGGGGGTGATGGAGGTCATCACCAACTCGGGGTTCCGGGTGTGGAGGGTGGCAAAGTCCAGGCCAATCCCCGGCAGGTATGAGGCCGGGTAGTTTTCGATCAGTATGTCGGCTCCATCAACCAGTTGCAGCAAAAGCTCCCGGCCGCCGGCGGTCTCCACGTTCAGGGTGATCCCCAGCTTGTTGGTGTTCATGGACAGATAGGTGCCGCTCTTCTCAGCGTCGGGTAGGTCGCCGGGGAAGGGTCCCACACCTCGGGATGAGTCTCCGACCGGCGGCTCCACCTTGACCACCCTGGCGCCCAGGTCGGCGAGCAGCTTTGCGCAGAAAGGCCCGCTGATTCCCTGCCCCAAATCCAAGACGTTGATCCCTTCGAGAAAGTCAAGCGCCATCGGCTACCCCGCTACTGCTGGTGTCGGTTTCAAGCGGCCATCTGCCGCCCGCTTCAATCGGAGCCATATCGAGACCCTGCCGCTGTGGTTCGACAAGCTCGCCACGAACAGGAAGCTCACCACGAACGGAAATCGCCCGCTCCTGGCGAGCCGGCCTGCGGGCGGGTTCCTGGAAAGTCGGTTACGCCCCAATTCGGTTGGAGGTTGAGGTAAGAGGTTGGGGGCGGGGGGAGAGTACCGAACCAGCTTGTGGGCGGCGACGGGCGGACCAGGATTCGGAGGGTCCGGGCGCCGATGGCTCTTTTGATCGCCACCGGCACCGTCCGAGCGCGGCGCACGAACAACGGCGTGCTGCATCAAGCCGATTCCCGATCCAGAAGGGCGCCCCGGTAAAGTTCCACAACGGTGTTGTGGGCCAGGACCCGGTCTTTGACCGCCAGGGACACGGCGAGGGCTTCGGTGGTGGCGATAGTGCCGGCGTCGTGGCCCGCGCACTGGCCCAAGAGGATGTTGAGGTCCGCGCCGGACCGGTTCATGACCACCGCCTGGGCCAAGGGATTGCACATCATCTCTTTGTTACCGGGCCGCACCTTCTGGGAATCGAGAATGCCCATCTCTTCCTTGGGCACGGCGCCGGCTTTGCACTGGATGGAAAGGGTCTTGAAGCCGTTGATCCCCAGCAGGCGGTTGAGGACCTTCGCTTCCTCACGAAAGCCCGAGCAGAAAACCAATCCAAGCGTTTTTGCTCCGGCCCGGCCGGCGAATTCCAGCAGTTCCTCCACCCGGCACCACCTGCCGTCACCGTCCTGGACCACCTGGGTCGCCAGCTCTTCCAGACGGTCCGCCGCCGGGCCGGAGGGGTCCCGGGCGGCCTCTTGCAAGGTCCCCGGCTCGACCATCGGGGACGCGTAGGCCTCCTTGTGGGCGTGGTGCAAGGGGCCGTCGAAGTAGGTGCGGGAGGTATGCAAGGCGGCCGCCGGGTTGTGGCGCAGGAAGGAGTCCTGAGAGACCAACGGTGTGACCAGGGCCCGGGAAGTGTGCATGAACAGGGAGTCATGCCCGACGCACATTCCCATCACCACGTTGAGGCCCGTAACAGCGGAGTTGAGGAAAGCAGCTTGCTCCCGAGGTCCGCACTGGCCGTCGGCAACGGCGTCCCGGCCCCGCAGCACCTCGAACCCGGCGTCGGCGAGCCAGTCCGCGTAGATGTCCTGCTCCAGTTTCATGGTCTTGCAGGCGGCTAGTCCCACCTTGGATACGCCTAGGCGCTGGGCCAGTTCGATAATCTCTTTTGACCGGGTCCACCTCCGGTATCCCTCACCCTCAATCATGGCAGCGTTTCGCGCCGTGGCGAGGAGGTCCTCCCGGTCCCCATACAGCTCCTGTGGCGTGGGGAAATCACCCTTCATGGGGCAACTGTCTGGGCCCAGGTCGCGAAACCCCAGGCGACAGGTAAAGTCTGGACACGTCGCGCAATCCGCCTCGATGTTTTGTACCATGACCACTCCTGCTTTCGGCTGGGCCCGCCGCTCCGGACAGCGCCACGCGAGCGACAGCAGGCCAGGACTCTATTTGTTATCAAGAAGTGCGATCGCTCCGGGCGCTACTTGGCAATAGTGGCATTGTAGTAGCGCCTCCGGGTACAGTCAACCACTCTGCCGGCGCCGCGGGAACGATCTTCCAACGGCCTTGCGGCCGCTTCGACCGGAGCCTTTGACATTCGTTGACCGCGCTGCTATCGTTTAGCCGTCTCGCAGCAAAACCGGTCAATCAGGCGCGGGTTTGTTGCCTCGGCGATGCCGCTCTGCATCCCCTGCTGTGGCTTGACGGCCCGGCCCTGAGCTTGGACCGGACCCAAAGTGACTTCGATTGAACTTGGGGGGCGGACCCGTAGGGTGACGAACGGCCACTCGACCCCGCAGAGGCCCGCTGAAACCTTGGAAACGACCCGAAGCGGAAGCGTGGGCTTCCCAGGCGTCTGTCTTCGGCTGGAGGTGGGATCTAAACGATGAACTGGGCTGAAACCATTGTGAAGGCGTTGAAAGACTGGAACACTTCCATGATCGTCTACGTGCCGGACATCTCCATTCATCAGGTAACCAGCTTGATCGAAGCCGACCCGTTCTTTCACCTGGTATCGGCCACCCGGGAAGAGGAGGCCATCGGCATCGCCGCCGGCGCCTATGCGGTGGGGCGAAACTCTGCAGTGTTCATGCAATCCAGCGGGTTCGGCAACTGTGTCAACGCCCTAGCCAGCTTGTGCATCCCCTGCCGGACGCCCATTCCACTCTTCATCAACCTTCGAGGCGGCGTCGGCGAATTCAATATCGCCCAGGTGGCCATGGGCCGCACCACCCGGCCGATTCTGGACCTGTTGGGCCTGGTCCACTTCACCCTAGAAGACGAGCATAAGATGGACCTATTGATGGACGGCGCTCTGAAGCTGTGCCACGCCGGCCGCCAGCCGGTGGCCATCTGCATGACTCAGTTGCTCCATGGGGGTAAGATTGCTTAGGTTCGAGGCCACCAAGCTGATTCTACGGCATGCCGGAAACAGCCCCATCGTCGGCAATCTGGGGCCGACCTCCGACGAGTTGAGGCACGCCGGCCACCGGGACCGCAACTTCTACACCTACGGCAGCATGGGCTTGTGCTCCTCCATTGCCCTGGGCATGGCGCTATCCACCACCGAGCGAATCATATCGCTGGACGGTGACGGGTCGCTGCTGATGAATCTGGGCGGCATCGCGACCATCGGGCGGGAGGCGCCCAAGAACCTAGTTGTGGTGGTGTGGGACAACGAGCAGTGGGGCCAGACGGGCCACCAAGCCAGCCACACGGCCCAGGGAACCGATCTGGCTCAGGTGGCCCAAAGCTGCGGCATACGGCGCACCGCCATGGTTGACAACCTGGAGGAGTTGGAATCGATATTTCGCACCGCTCTCGATGAAGACGGGCCGTGGCTCATCGTGGCCAAGATTCAGGAGGCGGAGTACATGCCCGTGGCCCCCATCGAGCCCGAACTGACCCTCTACCGGATGCGAAATAGCTTCACAGGCTAGTCCGATCCTTTCAGGTCTCGGCCTCGGGCGCCTCTCTCTTATACCAACCGGCTATCTCGAAACTGGACGCCCAGGGGACCACCCTTCCAAAGCCCTACGCAAAGGTTGGGAGAACGAAGACGCCGCGCCCTAGCGCGACGTCTTCGTGGTGAAGGGAAAGAAAGCTGCTGTTAACGCCCGCGGCCCTCTTCGATCTGCTCCACCAGACCCCTGATTTCGCGGAGCACGTCTTCGACCGTGCCCGGCACTGCGCGCTTGAATTCCAGGCCCTCGCTTTGCGACAACCCGCTGAGATCAAGATGGAGTTCCACATCCACTTCGCCGGCCTCGTCCTGGAGCTTCATTCCATAGTAGACGAGCGCCCGGCGCAGGCCGGAGGTGAACATGCTCGGCCCGTAGGGCAACCGGTATTGCTGGATGAGGGATATGATTCCATCGGACCCGTCGAAGAAGAGAATGCGGTCGGACCCGTCGGGATAATAGAGGGTGACTTCGGCGTTATCCAAGGGGATGCCCTTGGAGTAATCGTCGATCTTTACCGTGCTGGCCAGGGCATTCGACGCGATGTCATACAGGGCGAAGAACACGGTGATGTCCTGGGATTCGGTATCAACTTGGAAGGAATACCAGGTGTCCAACGGGTCGCCGGTGGGCAACTTTATCTGAACCAAGCCCTCTTCCAATACCTCTCCGAAGTCCGCGTCAGGCAAAACCCTGGGAATGGTGGCCGATTCCGGCTCCGCAGTAGGTCCCACCGTGGGCTGAGGGGTAGGGGTAGGAGGCACGCGGGTGGGAGCCAACGTTGGCCTTGGCGTTGAGGTAGGGATTGGAGTGGCGGTGGGAGCTGCTTGGGGGGTCGCCGTAGGTTGTGCCGTGGGAGTTGGCTCTGGCGCTAGTGCCCCTTCATCCGGCAATGGAGAGGCCTGGGCCGCTTCCAGCGGCTGGGTGGACTGGTCATCTTTTGCCGAAAGGGAACCGGGACCAAATGAAAAATAGGTGAAAACAACACCCACAATAATTGCGACCATTGCTGCTGCGAAGAACAGGATTCGTGTGTTCGTGCCGCGCCCTTCCGGCGCCCTCGAAGATCTCATCTTCAGCCCCCGTTATGATTCGGTCTTTGCTTCGAGCCGCGACTCGACACCGAAAGGGAAGAGCTAGAGGCTGGGCAGGAGAGCCGCCGACTTCGCGGCCTCTTCCCAACGTTTTTCTCTACCTTGCTTCTTTTTCTGGACCGCCTCCATCATCTTCGTGGCTTCAGTGTAGAAAAAATGTATCCGGTCCATAGCGGCGCCGCGGCCGAGGTTGGATACGATTACCGTGATGCTGATCGTGTCCGAGGTCCTTCCCGGATAGGTCCCCTTCCGGCGCCCAGCCCCCGGTACTCGCTCCGAGAGACAGTTGTCCATCATCTCGACTATCTCTTCGGTGGCTTCTTGGGAAGGCCCGGAGAAGAGGCCGAGAACGTGCTGGGCATCGTAGGTCGCGTCCCCGCTGTTCGAAAACTCGCAGTCGATGGATAGCTCACCCAGTGCCCGGTTCAATACGCTCTGGGCCCTCTCGATCTGCGCTTTGGAGGTGGCGAAGTGTTTGCTGTTCGAGCCATCCCGCTTGAACCGATTAAGTAGGGAAGAGGATTTCTTGGGCACCCGCGTCTGGCTCACGCCCAGGGCCGTGGGACCGTTGAGGATCCGTATGACGTCGTTGGCGTCGAGGACCTCGCCAACAAACCGGCGTTCAGTTTCCTCGCCCACGCACAAGATATCCATGAAAGAGTCAGCGATCCGCCGGTTGATCTGGGCATAGTTGTGGCTCATGGTCTCGCTGCCTCGGACAAACTTCTGATTGTCAATCAGAAACACGGCGTCGGCCTGAGAGTTGTCGAGTACCTTCTTCAGGCATGTGGCGGTATTCACCAGGCTATCGGGGTCGTCATACTGATTAGCGAATGGGAGGATCAGCATGGCGTAAACGGGCTTCTTGAACGCGTCTTTGAGAAGGTCCACGATGACACCCACCGAGCCGGAACCGGTACCTCCAGCGGTGGTGGCGATCACCATTATCGCGTCGGCGGTGGGGACATCGCCGTTATCCCGTATGGTCGACACTATTTTTCTTCCGTCCCGCCGGGCCTGTTCCGCCCCGTCAGCATTGACCTTGCCCGCCCCACGTCCCCGGAACTCATCAGTGGTCCCCAACAAGATTGCGTGGTCATCAGTGAGGGGGATATGGTGAAGTCCGTACAGGTCCCCCGCCCCGAGATTTACCGCGAATACCCCACGGCAGATCGGGTCACCCTCATTCCCGGTGAAGATTCGGATGCGCCTGTTCTTCCACACCCACTTCCCCATCGCAACAAACTCATCGGCGATGTTCGATCCACCCTGGCCGGCGCCTACGACGACGAGCTTCATGCCTTTCTCCTTCTGTGCGTGTGATTTAGGTTCTCTCGCAAGACAACGCCTGGCATGAAAACCTTTTGCTCATCACTATTGTAGGCTTCTCTTCGCGATCAACAGGTTTCGGCTTTGAACCAAATTTGACCATTTTTTGGAAAAACCCAAATCCGGACATAATGCTACATTCGGCCGGCGGCCTCGCCCTCCAGCCGCAAAGGCTCTCGCGCCCATTCTCCGGATTGCGGGGGAGGGATCTCCAATCGGGCCACTGCTGGATATGCTAGCAGGGAGCCTCACGGGCGCCAAGGTGCGCCAGGAGGAAGGAGGTAGGCGCGGAAAGGAGCGAGGCCTTGCCGGCCCAGGGAGTTGACCAGCGCTCAGCTAGTCGAGAACGGCGGAGTGACGAAGGCCGTCACAGGAGCCGAGGGCATAGGGAGCCGGCGGCCGGCATTCTGCAAAGCGTTGAGCTGCAGTGGTGAGACCGCATGCCGCGGTCAAGTTTTCTGGCAGTCTTCAATAGTGAGGCCGGGGTGCAGGCAGCCCCACTCGGCCCGCAGGTCAGTGGAGGATCACGGTCGCCAACCCAGCAGCATCGCGACCTGGCGGGGCAGGTCCATTGCGTGGAATGGCTTCCAGATCAGGCCCACCACCCCCGGTTCATCGAAGTTTCTCCTCACCCGGGGTGCGAATCGTTCCAAGAGCAAGATCACGGGGCTATTCCTCGTTGTTTCCTCAGCCAGAAGATTTCGAAGAATTTCGGGGCCGTCGTCGTGGCGCATCTTCAACTCAACGAGGATAGCGTCCGGTTGACTGGTTCGGGCGGATAGCCAGGCCGTCGGTGGCCGTAGCCGCCAATAGCACCTCCCAGCCACCCATCTGCTCAAGGCTAATCCACGCCATTTCCAAAGCGCTGGCTTCATCATCAACAACGAGAATGTTCTTGGTGCTCAGGATAGGCATGCTTCCCCCAATATGCGAATCTCAAGTTTCCTTAGCGGTATCCCCTTCTTGCGTTCAGTGTGGCTGTTGATCCCCTCGACCGGTGTCTCAGTCAGGTCGAGATTGACCCTAGTTTCAAGATGTGGGCAATCAGAATCCATAAGCGTGCCCGTGGTGGCCCGGCCGGGCTGTTTCGGGGTTCGAGGCATCCAAGCCACGCGGGTGGCTTGAAGCAACAGTCACTCACACCGGCGAGCGCGCCTCGGACCTGCTCTGCTCTGGGGCTGCTCCGTGGCCAGACGGAGGTAATGGAGGGTTCTTGAGTCGCCTCAGGGGCGCCAGTCCGCGCCGGAACGCCTGGCCGGTGGGATGCTGGCGAGGTTGGGGACCCCGGCGAGGCAGGGCACAGGCCAACGTTGGGCGGATCGGGCCGTCAGCCCTGGTCCGAGGACGGGCCTACGGTGGTTAGGCCGGGGGGAGGGCCGCCTCGAGGGCTTCCTCCATCTAGTCCACAGTGGCAAAACCCTCGAAGCGCTGGGAGATGCGGCCGTCCGTGCCCAGCAAGAAGGTCCACGACTCGTTGAACCAGCGGGGAATCCCGCTGAGGCCCCATTCGTGGACCAGGTTGGAGAACCTCCCTTTGTCGAGGTCCCCCTGGATCTCGTCCGGGTTGTCGTAGATCTCCACGTGGATGAAATTGGCCCGGTCCCGGTGCCTCTCCTTCAGCTCGGTGACCGCATCGACCTAGGGCCCGCAGGTGGGGCTGGTGCAGAAGGCCGGCGTGGCGAATACGATGACGGTGGGGCGGCCCGTGATCAGTGCTTCGGCGATGGTGAGTTGGTACAGGTCCGGGTCCGGAGTGTAGTCGGTGGTCAGCTCTTCCAGGCGTTCCACGGTGTAGAGCGTCTTATTTGGGCTCAAAGGCGGGATTGCGCCGATCTCGGGGATGCCTGTTTTCTCGGCAACCTCTATGGCCAGTTGGGTCGCGACGGGGCCGGCCCCATCTTCCACCGTGATGTCGAGGCGCCAGGGGCCGGGCCGGTCGAAGGTAAGCGGGGTGCTGTAGGCGCCGCGAACCTCGTAGGGCCAAAGGTGAAAGGCCGCCTGCTTGCGCTCGCCCTCCCCTTCACCGTTCCCCAGGAACACCGAGGTCACGGTGGCCTCAGGCGCCTTGATGAGAGCCTCGGTGGAGGCCAGAAGGAAGGCGACCCGCTGGGTGCCCACCCGCAACACTGTGGTGGCCAGGATCGGTTTGATCTCTCCGCTGGCCGGACCCGGAGGCACGGGCGTCGGCGCCGGTGCGGTCGAGGCCGCGCTGCTGCAGGCCACCGCGGCCAACGCAACGAGGGCGGCCAGAGCCGGCAGGAGCCGGCGGGTTGTCAGACGAATTAACCTGGATTGCACGTCGTTTACAGTCCCTCCGTGTAGGCTCTGAAGGTAAATGCGAAAAAGGCGAAGTCGGGGGAGTTAGAGCTTAGCGTCAGCTCATGGCCGCCAAATTCGAGCAGCGCCACCACCTCGTAAAGGCGCGCCTGGTCCACGGCGAAGAAGCTGCGTCCTTCGCTGATCATCATGTCGGTGCCTGCTTCCCCGGGCAGAAGAGGGCGGCCATCGATGGTCACGTTGACGTCGAAGGGCTCCTCGCCCTCGAAGCTGATGACGGTATTAACGCTGGTGGCGAAGAACTTGAGGGCGATGTGGTCTTCGTAGTCCTCGGTCTGGCGGGCGTGGCGCAGTTCCTCGAGCCCATTGAACCAGAGACCCTGTAGGTAGATGAACTGGTTCTGGTGCACGCCGGTATCGTGGTACTCGAAAACCCGCTCCGGTTCGTCATAGTAGACGGGGTCGGCGACGTAGATGCCTTGCGAGGAAGCGTTCCTCAGGTAGCCACCGTATATCTCCCGGGTGGTCCCGGTTGCCCGGTCTCTGGCCAAGGCCCGAGGATCGGTCTCGGGTGGTGGAGTGTCGTTGACAGCCACGCCTGTAAGGTCGACGCCCGCTTCCTCCAGCAGGGTCCGGATACGCTCCTCGGTCTCGTCGTAGGCGCCCTCCCCGAAGTGGACGTAGCGTACGGTGCCGTCCTGGTCCACCAGATACTTGGCGGGCCAGAAGCGGTTGCCGTAAGCGCGCCAGGTGCCGAAGTCATTGTCTTGAGCGATGAGATACTCCAGTTCGAAGCTGGTTACGCTGCTCACCACGTTCTCGGTCAGCTTCTCGAACTCGAACTCGGGCGAGTGCACGCCCACGATGACCAGTCCCTCGTCGGCGTACTTGCTGTACCAATCTTTCAGGTAAGGCAAGGTGCGGATGCAGTTGACGCAGGTGTAGGTCCAGAAGTCGATGAGGACGACGTTGCCTCGCAGGCTTTCCATGGTCAAAGGCTTGGAGTTGATCCAGTTGGCAATAGCCTGAAACTCCGGGGCCCGGTCGCCGACCTTCCCCCCTATTTCAATGCCGGCTGTCGGTTTGGGCGTCGGCTCGGGACTGGATGCTTGGTTCGCTGCCTGACCGGGGTCCTTGGTAGCGGCCTCCGGGGTCTCCCGGAGGGCCGGGGCCGGTGACTCGGCGGGCAGCCGGTCTTCTCCCGAACCCTCAGGAGTGGACTGATCCGCCGCGGCAGGCTCGCCTATCGGGTCGGCGGTAGTCGATGAGGCGGAGGCTCCCTCCGGACCAGGCAACGCCGCAACCGGCGCGATGGCCGGGACTCCGGGAGCGGCTGTGGTCGCGCCTCGGTCCGGCGAGTTGTCTACTCCTGACGATTGCTGGTCTGGGACCCCGTTACCGCTGCCACAGGCGGCCAGCAACAAGGTCACGGCGATGGCAGTCAGCGCGAGAGCTGGGAGCCGGATATTTGCAACGGCTTTCATCAGTATATCCTCTGGCGCAATTTCTCAGGTTGTTGCCTGGACTATCTGGGTTTCCGTCCGCTCGCCCGCGACGGGCGCCGGGAGCGAACTGGTTATGAATTGAATACGATATCTCCGGAAGATTAGATGTAGGGTGGAGCGATCCGGTTGCTCGCCGGCCTGCCCCGGGAGCCTCAGTTTTCGTGCCTTTCGCCAAGGCCTGTGTTAAACTTCAACCTTGCAGGCTTAAACTTGAGGCACAGTATTTCCGGCAAGGAGGCCCTGCTTGCGGGAAGTCGTTCCCTCCTCGGCACTAGCACGGAAAATCGTCGAAAACGTGGCCAAGGTGATCGTGGGGAAGACGCCGGTCATCGAAACCGCGTTGGCCGCCCTCATCGGCCGAGGCCACGTACTGGTGGAGGACGTACCGGGCGTCGGTAAAACGATGCTGGCCAAGAGCCTGGCCACGTCCATTGGCTGCTCTTTCAAACGGATCCAGTTCACCCCCGACCTTTTGCCCAGCGACGTATCGGGCATTTCAGTCTACGACCAGCGCAACGGGGAGTTCCACTTCCGGCCGGGCCCAATCATGTCTCAGGTAGTGCTGGCCGACGAGATAAACCGGGCAACTCCGAAGACGCAGTCCGCCCTGCTGGAAGCGATGGAGGAGCTACAGGTCACCGTGGATGGAGTGACTCACCTTCTCCATCACCCCTTCATTGTCCTCGCCACTCAGAATCCGATCGAATACGAAGGCACTTTTCCCCTGCCCGAAGCCCAATTGGACCGGTTCATGCTGCGCGTCAGTTTGGGTTACCCCGACTTCAGCGAAGAGATGTCGATCATCGAGCAGCAGGAAACGGAGCACCCGATCGATTCCCTGGGGCCGGTGGCGACGCCCGAAGATATTGTCGGCATGCAAGAAGCCGCCAAATCGGTCTATGTCGACCGGCTGGTGCGGCAATACGTGGTGGGCCTGGTGGAGTCCACTCGCCGGCATCAGGACATCTCATTGGGAGCTTCACCTCGGGCCTCGCTGGGGCTGTTCCGGGCGGCTCGAGGGCTGGCGCTGGTGCAGGACCGCGACTACGTCATCCCGGACGACATCAAGGCGCTGGCGCCGGCGGTAATCGCCCACCGGATCATACTTTCCCCTTCCGCGAGGATGCGGGGCATGCGGAACGCCGACGTGGTTGGGGAACTGCTTGATGATGTGGCCGTACCGGGAGCGGTCCGATAAAGGCGGCCGGGCCGGGTTCGACCTTCCTCGTGTGCCTAAGGGACCCGTTCCCCAGTGATAACCGGGCGCGCGGTCCGAAGCTGAATGTTCTCGTTGACAGGCAGCCTTCCCGCCTTTGTTTCGCCAGACATTATTTCGCTTTGTGTTTCTGACTAAGGCGAAAACCTGGCGTTCCTGTAAAGTATCCTCCGCGCCGGTGGATGGGCCGACCAACGGGCCCCACGGAGTGGAGTAGGATGACAAATGAGCAAGCGCAGCATCGGGATTATCTTGCTGTTGGCTATTGTAACTTTTTACGCCTTCGGCACCGGCTTCACGTTCTTCTACCGGTTTCTCTACGTGCTGCTCCTGGTCTTGCCTGTGGGGTTTATCTGGGCCTGGCTTAACCTGCGGGGGTTGGAGGTCCAGTTGACCCGATTTGCCACCAGGGGCCAGGTCGGCGGATACCTGGAAGGCCGGATCCGGATCCTGAATCACAACCGCCTGCCGAAGTCCTGGCTGGAGGTGGCGGAGGTCTCAGACCTGCCGGGCCACCTTCCCGGGCGGGGGATGGCGATGGTCCGGGACCAGTTCCGCACCTGGAAGACGGAGGCCTACCTCAGCCGCCGGGGCGTCTACCAGACCGGCCAGGTTCTGGTGACCAGCCAGGACCCCTTTGGCCTGTTCCGGCTGCGGCGCCACTTCCTGCAACCCCAACTTTACACGGTGTTGCCCGCCGCGGAACCGTTGCCGGACCTGCACCCCGGCTTCGCCAACCTGCCCAGCGACGGACGCACAACACGCCACTGGGACCAGATCACCACCGATGTCGCTTCGGTCCGCCCCTACAGCAGCGGCGACAGCTTGCGGCGCATCCACTGGCCCTACACGGCCCGCATGAACTCCCTGATGGTCAAGGAGTTCGACATGGGCCTTTCCGCCGAGGCCTGGGTGGTGCTGGATCTGGAGGAGGCCGCCCACGTCCGTAGCGACCCGGAAGACGTGGACAACACGGAAGAACTGGCCGTGACCATCGCCGCTTCATTAATCACCCGCCTGGCCGATTTTTCGTTGCCGGTGGGTTTGGCGACCAATGGTGACCCCAGTTTCATCCTCCGTCCCTACAGCAGCCCGGAGTATTTGGGGAAGCTGATGGAGGCGTTGGCCGCGGTGCGCGCCCGGGGAGTGACCCCACTGGCGCGTTTTATCTACGATCTGCGTCCTTCTTTGAGCAGGTTCAACACCTTGACGGTCATCAGCCCGTCACCCCGGCCCGAGTGGGTGCCGGCCCTTGCCGCCCTGCGCCGACGGGGGGTGCAGGTGAACGTGGTCATGGTCGATCCCCAGGGATTCGGTAATTCGCTCGGCATCGAGACCGTCCTGGAGGCCCTCTGGGCGAACGAACTTCCTACCTATGTCGTGCAGCGGGGAGCGCCCTTGAACGAAGCCCTCCGTTTCTCCGCGCCCCGGCGTGCCTACATGGCCCCTGCCGCCTCCGGTCCACCGGCCGGCGAGCCGAGCGCATGACGGTGCGCGAACTTCCGGCGGACACCACCCTCCGGGACCGCATCAACTCTGAATTCGCGATCGGCGGGTTAATGGCGCTCGCCAGGATTCTGCGGCCCAGCGACGGGTGGGTGGCGGTGCTTCTGCTGGCCTTGAACCTCACGATTGTGGTTGGGTCCGTGACCCAGGCTGAATGGGCGCCGACGCCAAGTTTGTCTTTCGTTCTTCTCCTGGCCATGGTGACGGGGCTGCTCCTGGCCCGGGTGCCGGTCTGGGGCCCGCTGCTTTTATCCGTGGGACTGGGGATTGGACTCCTGGTGGTGGTCTGGCAGCTAACCTCTTTCCAAGGGGGAGAAGAGTCTGTAACCAATGCCGGAGAGTTGTGGGACCGGCTGGCCCTCTGGTTCGGAGCGGCCAAAGAGGGCAGCATCAATATCGACCAACTGCCCTTTGCCTTTGGTTTGACCGCCGCAACCTGGCTCCTGGGCTTTCTTGCCTTCTGGCTCTTCACCCGCTACCGTAACTTTTGGGGCGTGTTCATACTGGGCGGTGCCGGCCTGCTTTCCAACCTGACTTTCTTGCCGCCCGACGCCAGCCAGACCCTTGGCTTCTTCCTGTTCACCGCCCTGCTTCTGGTGGCCAGGGTGCAGGCGGTGCGCCGCCGGCAGGAGTGGCAACGCCGCAATATTGAGTTCGACGGCCATCTGGGGTCTTTGTCCGCGTTCGACAGCTTCCTTCTGGCGGCCATGGTGTTGTTCGTGGCGTTCTTCGTGATTCCCGAGGGCAACAAGGTGGGACCGGCCCACGATGTCTACGAGTCGCTCCGGTCGCCCCTGAAAAACTGGGAGGACGACTTCAACCGCCTGTTTGCCGGTCTGCCGGCCCGGCGTCCCCTGGGGTACCGCATATGGGGCGACGTGATGGCCTTTCAGGGGACTATCCAACCCACGACCGCCGAGGTGCTTCGGGTCGAGTCTCCCGCGCCCTTGTACTGGAAAGCCCGCACCTACGGCACCTATACTTCCAAGGGATGGGTTTCTCAGGATACAACTTTCCAACCCATGGGCTGGGTCCCCAGCTACACCCTTGGCCAACAACCCCTGAACCGGATAGAGGTCACCTACTTCTTGACACCCAACTACGCCACTCGGAGCCTCTTCGCGGGAGGCCTGGCCCTGGCAACCAGCCGGGAGGCGAACGTCGAGACCTACGATTCTCCCACCTATACCCTGGACCTGTCCGATCCGGAGGCGCTCCAGTCGCTTCCCTCCGGGTTGGCGGCCGCCGCCGACGGGCTTTACCGGATAACCGGCCAACCGGGCGCGCGAGACTCCGCTCTGGCGGCCAGCCTGCCTCCCGGGTTTCGGCTGCTGGAGGTAATTCGCAGTGAGGGAGTGGCCCAGCAGGCCATTCTGGCCGAAGCGCTTCCGGAGCGGGCCGACGTGCTTTCACTGCGGAGCACCAGCGGCAAGATCAAGGCTGGGCATGGCTACACGGTGACCTCCTCGATATCCCGGGCCTCTCCCTTGCAGCTACGGCGGGCCGGGACCGATTTCCCCACCTGGGCGATGGTCAGGTACACTGCGCTACCCGACGACTTACCCCAGCGGGTGCGGGACCTGGGAGCCCAACTGACCGCCGAGGCGCTGACACCATACGACAAGGCTAAAGCCATCGAAGCCCACCTGGCCGGCCTCCCCTATACCCTCAAAGTGGATCCGCCACCCTTCGACAGCGATGGGGTGGATCATTTCTTGTTCACCCTCAAACAGGGCTATAGCGAGTACTTCGCCTCGGCGATGACGGTGTTGCTTCGCTCGGTGGACGTGCCGGCCCGCCTGGCCACCGGCTACACCGTCGGCGACAACGTGACCGACACGGACCTTTACGTGGTTACCGACAGCCATAGCCACGCCTGGGTAGAGGTATACTTTCCCAAATACGGGTGGATACCCTTCGAGCCGACCCCTGGCGCCGAACTTCCGCCGTCTTACCAGCCCGTGGCCGAAGAACTACCCCCTGAGTTTGCCAGTACGGCGGATGGAGCCAGCTTGGAAGACATCTGCTTCGATGAGGACGATGACCTTTGCGAGGATGAGGTCGAACCTCCTCAACCGGGAGGTCCGGATGGGGCGGCCGCCGTGTGGAGAGAGAGGCTGCTGAACATCGCCCCCTGGCTGTCGGCCGCGGTAGTTCTGTTCTCGGCGCTGGCCGGCGCCCTTTGGATTCTCTGGAAGCGGTATATGGTCCCTTCCGGGGACCCGCGGACCGCCTACCGCCGCCTGGGATTGCTGGGCGCCCTTGGCTCGGCCGGGCCGGCGGTCCACCAGACGCCGTACCAGTACCGGGAGCGGCTACGTACCGCCTTGCCCGGACACGACGAGGAAGTGTCGGCGTTGATTGGGGCATACGTTCGCAGCCGGTACGGCGCCAAGCAATTGGCCAGCGAGGAGAGCCAGCTGTTGGTCAATTCCTGGCTCAAGTTGCGGTTACCGCTGCTGTGGCGAGTTTTCAAAAGGAGTAGCACATGAGCCGGTTCAACTATCACATGATTCAGACGCCGGTGGGCTGGGTTGCCCTTCTGGGCAGTGGGAAGGGACTGATTGGCTTGAGTCTGAAGCCGACTCCCCAGGAGGCACTGGAGGAGCTGGGGCCGGAGGTGGACCAGGCCGACAACAACCCTTCCGGTTTCGAGGAGGTCCTCAGTTGCCTGAATAAGTACATGGAAGGGGATGCCAGGGCGCTGGATGAGATCGAATTGGACTTGTCGGACGCCCCGCCATTTTTCGGCAGGGCGTGGGCCGCCTGCCGGCGGATACCCGCCGGGGAGACCAGGAGCTACGCCTGGCTGGCATCAGAGGCCGGTAGCCCTCTGGCGGTCAGGGCCGCCGGGCAGGCCATGGCGCGGAACCGCTTCGTTCTGATCGTACCCTGCCACCGGGTCATCGCCAGCGACGGCGACCTGCGGGGCTACGGCGCGGGAGGCCTGAAGGTGAAGGCCGACCTGCTGGCGCGGGAACGGGTCGCCGCCGCAAAGCGCGGCTGATGGCCCGGTTTACCGACTCCCTCGACCCTCTTGAAAGCCCCCCTTTCGTAAAGGGGGGTTGGGGGGATTTCCCCCTTCGCCTCGGCCTCGACCCCGATCGCGCCGATGTCGGCTCCAGGTCCGCGTATCGGACACTAGAGGCGATTTGAACCGGCGGCTTAGGATTAGCGGCCGGTACTTGAAGACCCTCATTCCCGGCCCTTCTCCCAAAGGGAGAAGGGAGTCACGATTGGAATCGAGGCCGGGTTGAGGGCATGATTTTGCTCGAATGGGAGACTCTGATTTGACTGCTTCGGAATCCCTGGTGAAACGCCCCACTGAAGGCTGGGTCGATGTGGGGGACTTGCGGGTCCGCTACCTGGACTGGGGCGGAGACGGCCTGCCCATTATCGCGCTGCACGGGCTCGCCTCCAGCGGCCATTGGTATGATCTGGTCGCTCCCCTGCTTTCCGGAGATTTCCGGATCATTGCGCCGGACCAACGAGGCCACGGCAAGACCACTCAGGCGTGTAGCGGGTACGACTGGCCCGCCCTGGCCTCGGACGTGGCCGGGCTGATGGACCGGTTGGGGTTGGACCGGGCGGTGGTGATGGGTCACTCTTGGGGCGGCCAGGTGGCCGTAGCCATGGCGGCCTACCAACCGGAGCGGGTCAGCAACCTGGTGATGATCGACGGGGGCTTCCTCGACCCCCGCCTGAACCCCGGCGCCACCTGGGAGGCGTTCTCCAACCGGGTCCGCGCCCGAGACGTCTCCGGCACCCGCCGGGAACTCCTCGACCGGTTTCGGTCCCAGCTTGCTGGTTGCTGGAGTGACGAGGTGGAGCGCATCGTTCAGACCATGGTCTACGAGGACGGGGACGGTCAGATGCACGACATCCTGCAGCTAGACAATCACGCCCAGGTGATCCGCGCGATGTGGGACCAGCCGGCCTCCACCATCCTGCCGAAGATAACCTGCCCCACCCTGATCGTCGCCGCCGGGCCTTCGCCCGACCGGGCCGGCTCCGAATTCGCCCAGATGCGGCGGGTCATGGTGGGAGCGGCTGCCGCGGCCGTGACGGGATGCCGGGTCCATTGGATACCGGAGACGATCCATGATATCGGCTACGACAAGCCTGGGGAGTTGGCGACAATCATCAGGGAGTTCTTGGCCGGGGAGTGACGCCGGGTACGGTCAAGGGGACTCTTTCTGGCAAGAGAGGGTCCCCTGAAACCCATCTTGAAGAACCGGCTCAGGGGCAAATACCCAGCCTACATTACCCGATATACCCATACCTGGTGGTAGACGTCGGGCTCGCCCTTGGGCAGGGTTTGAAACTGCTCGGTGGTCTCGACGTGCCGCCATTTGCCTTCAGCTTCCAGCGCGGCGTGCTTCTCTTTGAAGCCGCCGGTTTCATACACGTCGGGCCTCAGGGTGAAGACGATGTGCCCCCCTTGTTTGGTCACCCGCACCAGTTCGTCCAGGGAGTTGGCCGGGGCGTGGCCTACGGTCAGCACCCCCACGCTTATTGCCGCGTCGAAGGCGCCGCTGGGAAAGTCCAGAGGCTCCCCCATGACCATCTGGTGCAATTCCCGGTACACGTTCTTGCCGCGGGACTCCTCCAGCATGCCCTGTGAGAGGTCCACGGCGGTCAGGTTGCCGTATCCGAGTCCGGCCAAGACCTGACCCACCAGGCCGGTGCCGGCCCCGGCGTCCAGGATGCGGGCATCCTTGGGCACGTGGCGGGAAAGGACTTCAGCGGCCCTCGGGGGGCCTAGGTAGTCGAAGTCCCTGGTGAGGTCGGCTTCGTATCCCGACGCCCACTGGTCGTACCGCTCCTCCAGCTCCTGGTTGTTCCGCGAAGAGTACACCCACTGGACCTTGTTTTCCTCGGGCATCATTGCCCCCTTCGTTCGTTACCGGCCCAGCACTTGCTGCAGGGCGGTTAGAAATCCGCGTATATCCTCTTGACTCATGAGGCCGACCGTACCGAGGCGGAAGGTGGTCTGGCTCAGGTGCCCCTGAGACTTGTATATGGCGTATCCCCGCTCCTTGAGGGGAGCGTGCAGCTCCGGGTAGGACCAGCCCTCGGGCAGCATCACCGTGGTCATGGTGTTGGACAGGTGCTCGCGGGGGACCAGGAAGTCCAGCTCCAGAGACGTCAAGCCGTCGCGCAGGGTTGTCGCGATGCCCCGGTAGTGGGCGATCCGGTTCTCCACCCCCTCTTCCAACAACTCCCTGGCTGCCTCACGTAGGGCGTACATGGTTTGAACCGGCGGCGTGAACGGGGTCTCGCCGTCCTCCTCCTTGCTCATGGTGCTGACCAGGTCGGTGGAGAAGGTCACCTGGCGCCGCTGGGACCAGGCTTCTAGGAGTTGGTTGGAGAGGACGACAAACGATACCCCGGGGACTCCCCGGAGGCACTTGTTGGCAGAGCCTAGGACCAGGTCCACGCCCCAACCCGGTAGGTCTAACTCCTCACCTCCCACGCTGCTCACCGTGTCCGCCAGTACCCATTTGTGATTGCTTTTCGCGATCTCCGCCACCTGACGCAGGGGGTTGAGGATGCCGGTGGTGGTCTCGTGGTGTATCAAATAGACCGAATCATGGGGGGTAGTCCGGACCAACTCCTCCACCCGGCCCAGCGGGAGGGGTTGGGTCCATTCCAGCTTTTCCAGGGTGTGGGGAATGCCGAACACCTGTGCGATCTGGGCCGCCCGCTCGCCGTAGACCCCGTTGGAAAAGATGAGCACGCCGCTGGAGGCGCTCAGGGAGGTGATGGTGGCCTCGATGCCCGTCGTGCCCGACCCGCTGAGGGTGGCGCAGGAGTAGCCCTCGGGGGCGCCGCAGATATCCAGAAGCAGGGAACGGGTCTCCCGGAGGAGGGAGGTGAACTCCTCCTCCCGGTGCCCGATGTCAGGGGCGGTCAGGGCCTGGCGCACGCGCTCCGAGATGTTTGCCGGCCCTGGTGACAGTATCAGCATCTCTTTCATTCCCCCGCGTGAACGCTGCTGTTGAACCGGTCCCGGATGTCCGTGGGCGAGTGCGAAACCCGGGGAATACCTTTGACCGGGACGATTCCGGCCTTGACCAGAATCAGGTGAGGGCCGGGACCGCGGGCGCACTCCAAGAGGGCGCTCTGAAGCCCTTCCACATCGCCGGTCCGGGCTACGGTGCGGTACCCGGCGCCCTCGGCCACCCGGGTCAGGTCGAACCCGGAACTGATGGACGGCTGCCCTCCGGTGGACTCGTAGGCTTCGTTGTCCAGGATGATGTGGATCAAGTTGCCGGGGCCCTCGGAGCCGATAAGGGGCACAGCACCGAGGCTCATGAGGGCGCTGCCGTCACCTTCCAGCACGAAGACGCGCTGCTCCGGGTTGAAGAGCGCCAGCCCCAGTCCGAAAGAGGACAGGAGGCCCATGGACCCGAGCATGTAGAAATTCCCGGCCCGGTCGCCGGACACGAACACCTCCCGGGAGATCATTCCCGTGGTGCTCAGGACTAGGTCGGCGGGCTGAACGTGTTCCAGGACCTTCTCGATTGCCAGGTATCGAGGAATCAATCTACCATCCCCGCGCGGACCAACAGCGCCCCCGGCACCGATTGTTCCCTGATATTCGTCAGCAGCCGGTCCAGGGCGGGCTCCATATTGTCCGGTTCCAGTATTTCGTAGGGGATTCCCAGAAGGTCCAATATCTCCGGTGTTTTGACTCCCATGATCCAGTGCTCCGGAGCGTCGTTGGGCGGTCCCCCGTACCCGCGCCAGCCAATCAGGAGGAGCACTGGGATCTTGTACATCAGGCTGAAGGAGGTCAAAGGGTTGACGAGGTTACCGATTCCCGAGTTCTGCAAGATCACGCCCCCCAACTGCCCGGAGAAGTAAGCGGCGCTGGCGACGCCAAGGGCCACGTCCTCCCGCACGGCCGGGACGTAACGGATCTCCGGAACGCCGGCCATGGCGTTATACACTTCATGAAAGGTGGAATCCGGTACGCCGGAAAAAAAGGTCAGGCCGCGTTGTTTCAGGACCTCCCAGAAGGCTTGCGCTTTCATTGGCGGGCCATCGTAAGTTCGTCGATCATGCTATCGGGCGCCTCGGGCCGGTCCATTTGATGTTGACGACAGTCTCGCCCGTGCGCCTGATTTGCTCGTCGTCCTCCCAACATATTTCACCTTGACCAGCCGCGGGTCTCCCTTGACGCTCCCGGAGCCGCTGGTCTGGTGAAGGGCCTGCTCGCGCTCCCGGTCCTTCTCGGTGATGCGGTCGTGGCCCACACAGTCAAAAATCTCCCGGACCGGTGAACAGAGGGAGTCTGCCTCATGGCTGCTGCCGGTCTCCAGGATATTGAGGGCAACCTCGCACATGGCCCGGTAGGCGGCGCGCAGGAGGTGATTAGCATGGATGATGACGTTGAATCCTCTGGCTACCAACTCCTGATCGGAGATGGTGTTGTAGGTAGTCGGCACGCACACCAGGGCTGGGCGTCTCCCCAGCCCCTCGCAGAGGGGGCCGTAGGCTTCGGCGAAGGCGAGCACTTCGGCGGGGTCCCGGTTATTCGAGTGAATCATGATCCCGTCGGCCCCGGCGCGGATATAGCATTCGGCCCGGTACAGGGCGTCCTCCAGGCCCGCCCCGGCGATCAAGCTTTCCAGGCGGGCCACGATCATGAAGTCATCGGTGACTTTCACGTCTTTGCCGGCCGCGATCTTTCCGGCGAAAATCCGGGGGTCTTCCAGGTTTTGGCAGGCGGATGCGTCCAGGCTGTTTCGCTTGGGGTAGACCTTGTCCTCGATGATCACCGCCGACACGCCCAGGCGTTCCAGTTGCCTCACCAGATACTCGAACTGGGCGGGTTCCCCCCCGGTGTCGCCGTCCACGAGGATGGGCTTGTTGGTCACGTTGAGGATCTGGTCAACGGTTTGGGTGCGGGAATCGAAGCCGACGATGGAACAATCGGGCATCCCTTTGCTGGCGGAGTCGGTCAGGCTGCTTTCCCAAAGGCCGTCGTATTCGATGGTCCGGCCGCCCTTCTTGGCTCGTACGGTTTCAGCAATGATGCCGCTGAGACCGTTGTGAGCCTCCATTATGCGGGCGAAGCCCTGGCGGGCGATACACTTCTTGAGCGCCTGAAGCCGTTCCCCTGGCGTGATTGCATTCGCGAACGCCATAACAAGTTCACCTCGTAAGTTTCTAAGACCGGTCCTTGCTCGGGCCGGCGAAAAAGTGTTAAAGAACGGGTCCCACTTGGGTCAACGGAGCGGAGGTCTTATCGCGGTAACCAGAGAGAGTTGCGTGGGGGCACGGGCGCCAACTCGTTGACCTGCTCGGCGTCTAATTTCTCCGGCGCTTGAGTTGGATCCATGTGGTTGCCTCCGTTTGAATAAGAACCCGAGCGTCTAGCTCGGGAATAACTACGCTATAGCGGTGCCAAGGCTCATGGTCACTCGCGCAGATAAATCCAATAGATAGAATGATTGCGATGTGCCTGAGGGTCGTTGAAACCTGGGAGTTTGCGGACGGGCCCGGTATCAAGCCGGGAAAACGCAGAGAAGGGGGAGGGAGCTATGGTTCGCAGGGGACGGCGTGCTGGCACCAGGACGGACAGCATGCAACAGGCGACGACAGTACCCCTAAGATGCGGCGGTCGTCTGCCCTACTTGCTAGACCCGGTAGCGGATGAAGGCTGGATGTTTTCACTCGATTACCTCTGCCAGGGAAGGCGCGTCTACCACTCTGGCGATAGCCGCAATCCTTGGTTGGGCACTCCCCCAATGAGCGGGCTCTAGGCGCAGGGAGTTTAGCAGCCCCTATCATAGCCGTCAACTGCGCGAAAGCGCGTGAGGCCACAATAAAGTCTGGGAACCGGCCCCGGACGCCACATCCGGGTTGGTCTTAAGAGGAGCCAAGCCGGATTACGGCATAAATGACCAGTTGTTGTATGGAAGCACTGGCTCCCACCGGCTGCAGGCCGTCTGGCCACGGCCTGGACGACCGGCCGGGCTTTGTTGCAGTCATCCGCCGACCCTTGGGTCGCAGGCAGGTTCATTGCCGGTGGGAGATAATTGCGGGCCGGGGCAGCGGCGGCGAGCAGGGTCCCGAGGGGTGGGGGTTACTCCACCGGCCCGGTACTATCCTGGAAGGCAACCGCTTCGGGCCCCAACAAAGCTTCCAACCGCTCTCGCAGGCTGTCGCAGTAGCTGGTGTTGACTACCGGCAGCTCCATCAACACCCTGCGGCCGCCGGTATTGATGTTCAGATTCACCCGGTCTTTGCCTGGGTATTCCAGGAGGACCCGGACGACTTCCCGCAGCAGATGCGCGTCCCCGGTGGGATCCTCGGACTCGGTGACACCCACGAAGACCGTCCGGAAGCGCCCCCCGTTGGCGGCGGCGGATTCCGCGGTCCTGGGTTTCGGGACACGGGCCTGCCGGGCGCCGTTTGAGCGGGCGGGCTTGCCGCCGTTCTGAGAAGGCGGCCCGGAGCCGTTGGTTGACGCAGGCTCTTTGGCGGAGTACTCCTGTACGCGGTCGCAGGCCAGAGAAAACTGGTCTGCCCGGAGCCGCAACTTGCCGGTGACCCGCACCACCTTCCCTTCCTGCCACACTTGTTGAGTGCGCTCCAGCACGTCGGGCCAGACGATCACCTCAAACGGGCCGCCCAGCAGGTCCAGCGTGACCACCATGAACCGTTTTTGCTCTTTGGTGTACCGCTCGGTCAAGGCTGAAACATGGCCCAGGAGCGACAGGGTCTGCCCCTGCATCCCTTCGTCCAGTTGGGCCAGGGAGTTGATAGCATCGCCGGCGTCAATGGAGGCTAACTCCCAGACGGGGTTGTGGGACAGGGGCAATCCCAACAGCTCTCTCTCCCAGGCCGCCTTCTGCTCGATCGGTACATCGGAGATGCCGATG
This sequence comes from Dehalococcoidia bacterium, assembly GCA_030753265.1. The sequence goes on along the minus strand of JASMCQ010000008.1, from coordinate 31,758 downwards.
GAGATGCCCGGAACCTGGCTCAGCGCTGGCTGGCCGTCCTGGCCGCCGAACAAGCTGGTCTGGCCGGAGTTGCGGGTCCGTGCTTCAAGCTGAGCGGTGGCGATGATCTGGTCGACGGCGTTCAAAATAGCCCCCCGGGGCCCGAGGCAGTCGAAAGCGCCGGCCCGTACCAGGCTTTCCAGCGTGCGCCGGTTGAGGCCTTTCGAGCCGGCGCGGCGGCAAAAGTCGTCGATGGACTGATAGGGGCCGTTCAGTTTTCGTTCTTCCACCACGGGCCGTACAGCCGCCTCGCCCACGGTCTTGATGGCGGCCAGGCCGGTACGCAGCCCCGTGGTGGGGCCGCTCTCCCGGTCGAGTGTGTAGAACTCCTCGGACTTGTTGATGTCTGGAAGCAGGACCGGTATGCCGAGGCGGAAGCACTCGTTGATGCAGCTGATCATCTTGTCGGGGTGGTCCATGCGAGCGTTGAGGACCGAGCCCATGTATTCCAGAGGATAGTGGGCTTTGAAGTAAGCCGTCCAATAGGAGATCAGGGCGTAACTCACGCTGTGAGACTTGTTGAAAGCATACCCGGCGAAGGGCTCGATGAGGTCAAATATGTCCAACGCCTGTTTGGCGTCGTACCCCTTGGCCTCGGCGCCCGCGACGAACCGGTCGCGCTCCTGGGCCATGAGGGAGGCTATCTTCTTGCCCATGGCCTTGCGGACTATGTCGGCGGCGCCCAGGGAGTATCCGGCGAACTGCTGGAGTATCAGCAACACCTGGTCCTGGTAGACGATTATGCCGTAGGTCTCGTCCAGCAACTCCTTGAGGCTGGGGTGGGGGTAGGTTATCGGAGTGCGGCCGAACTTGGAGTCGATGAAGGTATCAATATGCTCCATGGGACCGGGCCGGTAGAGGGCGATCATGGCCGCGATGTCGCCCAGGCTCGAAGGCTTCAGCTCCTTGATGTACCGCTGCATCCCGGTGCTTTCGAGTTGGAACAGGTCGGTGGTGTTTCCCGAGGAGAGCAGCTCAAAGGTGGGACCATCGTCTAGGGGAAGGCGGTCCAGGTCGATGCGAATCCCCTGGGTTAGGTCCAGCAGCTTGATGGCCCGGTCCAGGATGGTCAGGTTGGTGAGTCCCAGGAAGTCCATCTTGAGGAGGCCCAGGTGGGCGACTGGCGCCATGGAAAACTGGGTCATGAGCACCGGGCTGTCGTCGTCGCCGTGAACCGGGCGTTGCAGCGGTACCGTCTCCGTCAGCGGCTCATCGGCGATCAGCACACCGGCGGCGTGGGTGCTGACCTGGCGGGTAATTCCCTCCAGTCCCTGGGCTGTGTCCACGAGCCGGCGGACCGCGTCGTTGGTTTCGTACTGGGCCTGCAGCTCCTGATTGATCCTCAGGGCATCTTCCAGGGTGCGGGCCTTGAAGGGAACCATGCGGGCAACCTGGTCAACGTCGGCGTAGGCCATGCCCAGGGCCCGGCCCACGTCGCGCAGGGCGGCCTTGGCGCCAAAGGTGCCGAAGGTAATAATCTGGGCTACCTGGTCGCGGCCGTACCGCTCGATGACGTAGTGGAGCACCTCGTCGCGCCGGTCATCCTGAAAGTCCAGATCGATGTCGGGCATCTCTTTGCGTTCCAGGTTGAGGAACCGCTCGAAGACCAGGCGGTACTCCAACGGGTCCACGTTGGTGATCCCCAGGCAATAGAGGGCCACGCTGGCGGCGGCGCTGCCCCGGACACCGTACAGGATGTTGCCGCGCCGGACGAAGTTGATGATGTCCCAGACGACGAGGAAGTAATTGGCGAACTTGGTTTGCTCGATAACTCCCAGTTCATATTGCAGCCGTTCCTCGGCCTCGGGGGCCGAGCGGGGGTAGCGGCCCTTGAATCCCTCCCAGCAGAGCTTGGCCAGGTATCGGTCGGCGTCCATACCGTCGGGGGTGGGGTACTTGGGCAGGTGGGTCTGACCGAAGTCCAGCTCCACGTTGCACATATCGGCGATCTTCCCGGCGTTTTCCAGGGCTTCGGGAAAGTCGGGGAAGAGTTCGGCCATCTCCTCGGGGCTCTTGATGTAGTAGGAGTCGTCTTCCATGCGCAGCCGGCGCTCGTCGTTGACCGTCGTGTTGGTCTGGATGCAAATGTAGACGTCCTGTAGCGGTGCGTCGGCCTGCCGGGTGTAGTGGGAATCGTTGGTGGCAACCAACGGAATATCGAGTTCCCGGCTCAGCGTTACCAGTCCCTCATTGATCTCCGTAAGCCGGGGCACGTGCTGGTGGCGCTGCAACTCCAGGAAATAGCCGTCGCCGAACAGGTCCTTGTACCATTGGGCGGCGCGGGAGGCCTCTTCCATGTTGCCATCGCCGATCAGGCGGGGTACCTCGGCGGAGGGGCAGCCGGAGAGAGCAATGAGGCCCTCGTGGTGGCTCTCCAACAGCTCGCGGTCGATGCGAGGCCGGTAGTGGAAGCCCTCGACGTGTGCCTTGGTCAGCAGGCGCATCAGGTTGTGGTAGCCGGTGTTATCGCGGGCCAGGAGCACCAGGTGGTGGGGGCTGCGCTCGCCACCGTGTTTGTCCAACCGGCTGCCGTGGGCCACGTAGACTTCGCAGCCGATTATGGGTTTGATCCCCGCTTCCCGGCACGCCGAATAGAAGTCCACCACGCCGTAGAAGGTCCCGTGGTCGGTAATCGCCAGGGCGTCCATACCCAGTTCCTTGGTCCGGGCCACCAATTCCGGGATGCGGCTGATCCCGTCCAACATGCTGTATTCGGTGTGGACGTGGAGGTGGGTAAAGCGGGTGTCTGGAGTTGAGTTTGCCATGGGACCTCCGGTAGAGGGTATTATAACCCCTGCCCGACTATCCCTTTGTCAAGGCAATAAGGACAAATTGCACAAGATGTGGTAATTGAGTTGGGGCCGGATACCAGGTGGAGAGACGGGCACTTTCTCCGCTGACGCCAAATCGCTCCGAAGGCGGGCAGCCGCGACGCATCGATTATATGCACTGGGATGCACGATTCATGGGCGAATCGGGTTGGAGCAGGGAGGGTGGTGGCGGAAGGGCCAGCCAGCACAGGGCAAACCGATGCCGGGACTTGGCCCGGTGAGAGGCGGCGCCTGAACCGGTCGGGAATCGGGAGGAATGGCCGGAGTGCCGGGGCCGCCGCTAACCTCGCGGCGGCCCGGAGTTTATTCCTCTACTTCGTGGTCGATGTAGTCGGCGACGGCCCGCGAAACCGCTTCCGAGGCTGCGGTGCTGGCACGGGCGGCCTGCCGCGAATCGCCCCAAGCGGCGGCTTCAACGTAGTTCTTGAATTCCCGGGACGTGCCACAAGTCTGGCAGACCCCCAGGCTCATAGGCCCCGTGGCTGGCTGAATTACCCAATGATGCCGACACTGGGGGGTACTTTCTAGTTCCGCTGGCGGATTGATTGTCGTAGTCTGTGTCATCTCGTTTTTCCTTATGATTGACCGACGATTATTGTAGCATGCCTTGCCGGGTTTCGTCAATATCCCGGAGTTCATATCAGTCAAACATTCTCTTGTTGAGCGTACTCAGGCGCGATAACCGGGAAACATGGACGATTTCTGGCATCTACCCCGGAGAATCCAACCGGCTGCCCCCTTCGGATCGGCTCCGGCCAAAGATTGCCGGCCTTTCGGTCGAAGATTGAAGGATTGAAGGATTGCCGGTCTTTCACTGATAAGTTTGATGCGTCGGGCGGGCCGGAGGTTCGAAGCGGATGGCTCGAGGCCCCGGTTGGCGCCGGGCGTCTTCTCGAGCGCCGGCCGCGAAGGGCAATGGCGCGCCCGAGGGCCCAATGGGAGGTGGAGGGTGACGATTCGGAGGGGACGGAAGAATCAGGAAGAGCAGGAGAAGACGATTCGGCCGGCACCGGGTGCTTTCCCGGCCTTGGGTGGAGGGTTCAGGAGAGCGCCATCGCCCGTACGTTCAGGCCGGGCGGGTGATCTCCTGGGTCGTTATTCGGGTGACTCCCCATCCGGACAGCCAGGCGGAGTGGCGGCCATCGCCACCGGCGACCACGACCACGATGTCGTCGGCAGACAGGGCGATCGGCACTAGGGTGTTGGGGTTGGTCTGGTCGATCCAGAGAGGCCAGTTGCGGTTGCCGTAGTGGCCGATGTCTTTTAGCTGGTGAATCGGCATGCGGGCGTTCTGGTGGATGAACTCCCGGACGTCGGCTTTAGACAGCCCGGAGGCGTGAATGTCGGCGGCGTGCTCGGGGCACAGCACCAGAACGATTTGGGTGCCGGTGCCAATTTGGCAGTAGTTGGAAACCGCGGTCCCTTTCATGTTGCCGACGATGGTTTGGAGGACCCCGATGCCAGTGGAAACCGTGTTCTCCATCACGATATGGATGCCCCTGATGCCGGCTACCGTGATGATGCTGGCGGAGGGGTCGTATCCCAGCTCTACGTGCCGCGGCTCCCAGGGGCTGCGGTCCACATTTTCGGAGAAGCAGAGGGTGTACCGGGCCGGCAGCGAAAGGGTCGCCTTGTCCATCTCTCCGGGGATCAATCCTCCCAGGTTGCGGATGACCAGGCGTACCGCGCGGCCGATGGCGGCGTTGGACCGGTAGCCCGGGCCGAAACAGCCGGCATCCCCGTTGATGCCCAGCTCCTCAACCACGGGCCCGTTGACGATGATGGCCGGGGTGGCGCCGCCGGTGGTGGCCGATACCCCGGCCACGTTGAACTCTTCTTTAAGGACCGCCTTGGCCACCGCTACTACCACCGGGAAGTACTCGGGCCGGCAGCCGGCCATGACGGCGTTTACCGCCAGCTTCTCCAGGGTGACCTTGGCATTGCGCGGTTGGATAACCCCCAGGGACAGGGACGGATCTTCGCCGTAGGCCAGTAGCGTCCGGCGCACCAGGTCCTCGGTGGGTGGAACCACCGGCAGGCCATCGGTCCAGCCCTGTTCTGAACAGTAGTCTTGGATCGCGTCGAACGAGTCCTGGACCTGGACGCGACGCGACTGAAGGGCTAACGGATTCGCCATGTCAGTCCTCGGAGGTTTATTGACGGCTCCGCCCGGCTCGGCGCCGGTGGCGGGCTAGTCGCCGGCGAGATGACCGACGATTTCCGAGGCGTACTCGTGGGCCATCTGGCGGACTTCGTCAGAGCTGCGGGTGGCCAGAGGGCTGGGCAGGACCACAATGCGGGCGCCCGGCATTCCCAGGAAGGTCGCCCGGGCATGCGCCGCCCGGGTAAAGGCACTGGTTATCACGCTGACCGACGGAACCCCTTTGGACTCGGTCGCTACGGTGTCGTGGAGACCCCACGCCGTGCAGGACCCTCAATCCGCGATTCCGTGGATAATCACGTCGCACTCGGCGGACATGGTGTCCAGGGTCTCTTCCGCGCAGGCCGCGCTGTAGGTGAACTTGGTGGTATACACTACCTTGCCCGCCCCGTAGTCCTGGACCAAAACATCCTGAAGCTCTTGCAGGAAAGCGTCGGCATGATACTTGCGGTTTTCCAAGAGGCCAACCACTTTTCCCTTCAGGTCGGGGAGCTTCGGGCTGAGGCCCAGCTCTTCGGGTACGTCCTCGGCGGTCGGGTCAAGGATTTGGACCGTGCGGATGTCATCTGCCATTCCGGATGCCTCCTTGTCGAAGGTTGCACTACATTAAACACTAAAATAGCGGAAAGGAGATCATCTGTCCAGACCTCTTTTTCGGTGCGATAGCCACAGAGGCGCAGAGGCACAGAGGACCAGCGGTTTCTTCTCTGTATCTCTGCGCCTCTGTGGCCATCATCGGTGGTGGAGGGGTGTGGGTCCCCTGGCTCTCCGTTTGAGAATGAGACGCTGAGGAAGATTCGCCCCGGCGGCGCGAGCCGGAGCGAACGGCTCTCCGGTAGCGGGCAAGGCCGCCCCCGGCGCTACAAACCCAACTGGAAGTACTTGCCCTCGGTCTTGATCGACGGGGCGACGACCATTTCAGCCCGGTGCATGTCTCGAATGGTGTAAGCGCCGCACATGCCCATCGCAACCCGCAGGGCGCCGATGAAGTTCTGGGTGCCGTCCGTGGCGGACGTCGGGCCAAACAGTATCTGCTGCAGGGTCCCCTTGGTGCCCACCTTGATGCGGGTGCCCCGGGGCAGCTCGGGATGGGGGTTGGCCATGCCCCAGTTGTGTCCCCGTCCCGGCGCTTCCTCGGCCTGGGCAAAGGGAGTTCCCAGCATCACGGCGTCGGCGCCGCTGACGAGGGCCTTGCAGATGTCCCCTCCGGTGCGAAACCCGCCGTCGGTAATGACGTTCACGTAGCGCCCGGTGCGGCGGAAGTGGTCATCCCGAGCGGTGGCGCACTGCAGGGTGGCGGTCACCTGGGGGACCCCGACCCCCACCACCTCGCGGGTGGTGCAGGCGGCGCCGGGTCCCACTCCGACCAGGATCCCGTCAATGCCGGTTTCCATCAGTTCCAGGGCCACCTCGTAGGTCACGCAGTTGCCCACCATCACCGGGACGTTGAGGGTCTTTATCATCTCGGAAAAGATCAGACCCCGGTAGCTTCGGGACATGTGCCTCGCCGTGGTCACTGTGGACTGCACCACCACGATATCGGCCCCAGCTTCCACGGCAACCGGGGACATCCGCTTGGCGTTTTGAGGGGTGAAGGAGACGGCGCAGACCGAGCCGGACTTCTTGATCTCGTGGACCCGCTCCCCCACCAAGTGCTCCCGGATGGGTTCGGAGTAGACCTGTTGGAGGTGGTGGGTTACCTCCGCCTGGGGCGCGGAGATGATCTCTTCAAGCACGGAGTAGGGGTCTTCGTACCGGGTGTACAGGCCCTCGGCGTTCAGTACACCCAGCCCGCCCATTTGATTCATCAAGGTGGCGAATCGGGGGGACACGGCCCCATCCATGGCCGAGGCCAACACCGGTATCTCGAAGGTCTGATCCCCTATGGTCATCGTGGTAGAGGTCAAGTCCGGGTTAATGGTGACTTGACCTGGAACGATCGCGACCTCGTCGAAGCCGTAAGCCCGCTCCAGTTCTTTAAAAAGGCGTCTTCCCATCCCTGTTTACCTCGGGCTAAGGCGATAATTTGAAGTTGAATTTAGCAGGAATTGCGCAGGAAAGTCAACAGAGCGGGCATTTGTCCTCTGACGGCGGGAGCTGCAACAATAACGTGACAATCGATAGATTCCTCACGGCCCCTTGCAGGGTTGTGAGAATTAGTTCATACTGGTAGGGAAATAGCTTCCTGGTGGTTCTAGCGAGGCGGTCCCACCCGTTCCCATCCCGAACACGGTAGTGAAACGCCTCAGCGCCGACGATACTTCCTTGGTAACGGGGCGGGAAAATAGGTCACCGCCGGGAGGCATTTTCAATTTCTGCACCACCACGCTACTCAACCTCACCTTGCTGCATCATCATGGACTCCGGCCGGCCGGGAACCCCTCCCGGCGCCCCGCCGCCAACCGGCGAAAAGGCAGGAATCCAGGCGAGGCCGAGTCGTGACATTACTGGCATCTATCACACCCAGAGCGCCTTTACATAGATTGAAGCGTCGCCTATAATTGGGTATGACTAGACGGTTTCGTGGGCAAGTAGACACCCCTGGGTGGGGCGGTGGAAGAGCAGACGAGGATGGGGGCGCACGGACCCGGGGGACCGATTGATGTAATTGCCCGGGGAATGCAACTTAGCCCAGAGACGCTCAGACGGACGAGAAGCCCTCACCTTCACCCACCAGGAGCGGTAACATGGGAAGCAGATTCGAAAAGTTCTCCGAACGAGCGAGACGGGTCCTATCGCTGGCCCAAGAAGAAGCCCAGCGTTTTAACCATAACTACATTGGAACCGAGCACATTCTACTGGGCTTGGTGCGCGAAACCGAAGGCGTAGCGGCGCGCGTCCTCTCCAGCCTGGCAGTGGACCTGAGCAAGGTCCAGTCCGCGGTGGAGTTCATCATCGGGCGCGGCGAGAAACCGACCCAAGGTGAGATCGGACTGACGCCACGAGCCAAGAAAGTGGTGGAGTTGGCCGTCGACGAAGCCCGCCGCATGAACCACACCTACATCGGCACCGAACACCTGCTCATTGGCTTGTTGCGGGAGGGCGAGGGCGTGGCCGCTGGCGTTCTGGAAAGCCTCGGAGTCACCCTCGACAAGGTTCGGGCCGAAACCCACCGTATCCTGAGTCACAGCGCCAGCAGCGGTGGAACCGGGGCGCGCAGCAGCACCCGCACGCCAACCCTGGATCAACTTGGGGTGGACCTGACGGTGGCGGCCCGGGCCGACAAGCTGGACCCGGTCATTGGCCGCGAGCAGGAAATCCAGCGGGTCATCCAGATACTCAGCCGGAGGACCAAGAACAACCCGGTACTGGTCGGAGAGCCCGGTGTCGGCAAGACCGCCATCGTCGAAGCATTAGCTCAGCGGATCGGCACAGGTGAGGTGCCCGATACTCTTCAGGGCAAGCGCCTGGTCACCCTGGATATGGGCGCCCTGGTGGCGGGTACCAAATACCGCGGAGAGTTCGAAGAGCGCCTCAAGAAAGTAATCGAGGAGATCAAAGGCTCAGGCAACTGCGTCCTGTTCATCGACGAGATACACACCATCGTTGGCGCCGGGGCCGCCGAGGGCGCGGTGGACGCTTCCAACATCTTGAAGCCTTCCCTGGCTCGGGGTGAACTCCAGTGCATCGGCGCCACCACCCTCGACGACTACCGCAAGTATGTCGAAAGAGACCCGGCCCTGGAGCGCCGGCTGCAGCCGGTTCGGGTGGACGAGCCCTCTCAGGATGAAACGGTACAGATTCTGATGGGTGTCAGAAGCCGGTATGAAGAGCATCACCAGGTTGACATAACCGACGAAGCCATCAGGAGTGCGGCGTCGTTGGCGGCCCGCTTCATCGCGGACCGGTTCCTGCCCGACAAAGCGATCGACTTGATAGACGAGGCCGGCTCCCGCGTACGCCTGCGGGGCAGCGTCACTCCCGTGGCATTGAAGGATGCGATGCAGGTGCTGGAGCAGGTACGCAAGGAGAAAGACGAGGCCATCGCGTCCCAGCAATACGAAGCTGCCGCGGAGTTGCGCGACAAAGAACTGCACGCCAATGACGACCTCGACACGCTGGAAAAAGAGTGGCAAGAAGGCAAAGGTAAAGAGCGCCAGATCGTCTCCGAGGAGGATATCGCCGAGGTGGTCAGCATGTGGACCGGGATTCCGGTGACCCGGCTGGCCCAGGAAGAGACGGACCGGCTCCTTCGCATGGAGGAGGAGATCCACAAGCGGATCATCGGTCAGGACGAGGCCATCCTCAACATATCCAAGTCGGTTCGCCGCGCCAGGGCGGGGCTCAAGGACCCGCGGCGGCCCATCGGCGTGTTCATGTTCCTTGGCCCGACGGGCGTCGGCAAAACCGAGTTGGTCCGCGCCCTGTCGGAGTTCATGTTTGGCAACGAAGATAACATGATTCGCCTGGACATGTCCGAGTTCCAGGAGCGTCATACGGTGGCCCGGCTGATTGGAGCGCCCCCCGGATACGTGGGCTACGACGAAGGCGGGCAACTGACCGAAGGGGTGCGCCGGAAGAACTACTGCGCCATCCTACTGGACGAGATCGAGAAGGCCCACCCGGAGGTGTTCAACATCCTGCTCCAGATCTTCGACGCCGGACAACTGACCGACGCCCGGGGACGGCGGGTTGATTTCCGTAACTCCATCCTGGTCATGACCAGTAACTTGGGGTCTGACCTGATCAAGCGGGAGACCGCCATGGGCTTCAGCATCAAGGCGGACGAAGCCCAGACCGAGGAAAGCTCCTACCTGCGGATGAAGGACAAGGTAATGGACGAAGTCAAGCGCTTCTTCCGGCCGGAGTTCCTCAACCGTATCGACGCCACCGTCGTCTTCCATGCGCTAAGCCGCTCGGAGATCCTGGCCATCGTCGATCTGATGATAGACCAGGTCCGTGAGGAGTTGAAGGAGAAGCGGGTGGAGATGGAGTTGACGGATGCCGCTCGGGATTACCTGGGCGAGAAGGGCTATGACCCGGTGTTGGGGGCCAGGCCCCTGCGCCGCCTCATCCAGAACGAAGTCGAAGATACCCTCTCCGACGAGATCCTGGGCGGGCGGCTGAACGCCGGTGATACCGCCATGGTGGACCTGGAAGATGGCAAGATCGTGGTCCACGCTAAGGCGGCCGTCGTTCCCGTGGCAAAACCGTAGGCTTCAACGCCCACAGGTTTGCACTGTTTGCACTGACAGAAGGCCCCGCCGTGGCGGGGCCTTCTGCTGTTATACTTGGCCCAGCCTGACCAGGGAGGCCACGGGTGAGCCGCTCCCGAAGCCGTCAACACACCATCTTCTTTTGCCAGGAATGCGGCCACGAAAGCCCCAGATGGATGGGGTTTTGCCCGGCCCCTTCCTGCAACTCGACCCTTCCTCTCGTGGAAGCCGAGGCCGCGGTGACCAAACCGGGCCGGCCCGGGTGGGTGGCCACCGAGACTGAGCCCGTTCAGGAGCTATCCCAGCTCAGCTTGGACGGCCAGGCTCGTATCGAGTTTCCCTCTCAAGAACTCAACCGGGTGTTGGGCGGGGGCCTGGTGCCCGGCTCGGTGGTGCTGCTGGCCGGGGAACCCGGGGTCGGCAAGTCCACGCTTCTCCTCCAAATAGCCCAATTCATGTCCTCCAGTGGCGAGAGCGTACTTTACGTCAGCGGCGAGGAATCTCCCCAGCAGATCAAGCTGAGGTCCGAGCGCCTGGGCTTCGACGGCGAGGGGGTTTTCCTCCTCGCGGAAACCGACGTGGGCCAGGTGGTGAACCGGCTGGAGGAGCGCCGGCCCGCCCTGGCCATCGTCGATTCCATTCAGACCTTGTACAGTCAGGACGTACCCTCGGGTCCGGGAAGTGTGGTCCAGGTGCGGGAGGCCGGCCTGCGGTTGATGCGCTGGGCCAAGATGCGCCACGTGCCGGTGTTTCTTGCCGGGCACGTGACCAAGGATGGCACGCTCGCCGGACCCCGGGTGCTGGAGCACATGGTGGACGTGGTCACCTACCTGGAGTCCCAGGACTTCAGCACTTACCGGGTGCTGCGCAGTGAGAAGAACCGGTTCGGCCCCACCACCGAGGTTGGAGTCTTCGAAATGACGGGCCAGGGGCTGGCCGAGGTCCCGGACCCCTCCCGGACCCTTCTTTCCCAACGGTACGACCGGGCGGTTGGCGCCGCGCTGGTGCCGGTGCTGGAAGGCAGCCGTCCGCTGATGCTGGAGGTCCAGGCCTTAACCTCTCCCAGCCAGTTGCCCATACCCCGTAGGGTGGCCAACGGCGTGGACCACAACCGGCTGCTGATGCTGACGGCGGTGGCCGGCCGGCGGGCCGGGTTGGAGCTGGCCGGCCAGGACATCATCGTAAGCGTGGCGGGCGGGTTCCGGGTCGGCGAGCCCGCCGCCGACCTGGCGGTGGTGCTGGCCATCGCCTCCAGCCTGTACAACCGGGCCGTGGACCCGGAACTGGTGGCCTTCGGCGAAGTGGGCCTCAGCGGCGAGCTGCGGGCCGTGCCCCAAATGGCGCGGCGGATCGCGGAGGCCGCGCGCCTGGGCCTGTCCCGCTGTGTCTTGCCGGCGACGGGCCTGGACGGGCTTACGGCGCCGCCGGAAGTGAAGTTGTCCCCGGTCCGGACCCTGAGAGAAGCCCTGCGGGCCGCGCTGGGCGGGGGGAGGGGCCGGCCAAACGTGGAACCCACCGAAGAACCTGCTCAGGAGCCAGACTGATCGAATTCCTGGACCGCCCGCAGGGCTCGGGACCAGGTGGCATTGCCAATGTTTCGCGGGAAGCTCAGAACCGCTCGTGAGCCTAATCGTATTGCGAGCGCATCTTCCTGTGTTCCTGTGGTTCCTCAGGGTAAACCGTCTGTCTAGTGAACGAAGCAATGGTGGTTAGTGTTCGTCCCGAAGGGTCGCCCGAGGGCAGGCGCCTAGGGGTGGAGGTAGTGATGGAAGTGGGCAAAACCCCTACGCTCTACAACAGGAGTGATTCTCAGCAGGTCGACGAAATGGCGCGAATAATCATGCGTTGGTAGAGTGGGGTGTAGGGCGGCGCAGAGACCTCTGGCAGGGGCCCCGCTACCCGTCGTGGGCGTGGCGGTCGGCCGTCTCCGCCGGTTGAAACTCGTGGTCCTCGCAGGCCACCCAGCGGGAGCCGTCCTCGAAGACCTCTTTCTTCCAGATTGGGACTGTCGCCTTGAGCTGGTCCACCGCTTTGTGGCAGGCCAAGAAGGCCTTCTCCCGGTGGGGAGAGGCGACGGCGATTACCAGGCTGATCTGGCCGATGGGCACCGTCCCGATGCGGTGGGCGATGGCGATGTCCTCGATTTCGTACTGGGCCTGAATGTCCCGGCGGACCTCTTCCAGCTTCTTCAGCGCCATCTCTTCGAAGGCTTCATACTCCAGCTTGACCACCCGCTTGCCCTCGAAGCTGTCGCGGGTGGTGCCCAGGAATGTCACCACCGCACCGTTGGTGTCCCGCCGCACTTGGGCGGTGATTCGCTCCGGATCCAGTGGTCGGTGGGTAAGCTCGACTGTCACGCTATCCTCCGCTGACCGGGGGTATCAGGCAAACGTCGTCGCCCTCGTGCAGGGCCGCCTCCGGCCCGGCGTAGTCGGCGTTGACCGCCACCACGATCTGCACTTGCGGTGGGGCCAGCTTGGGGAAATGCCGGCGGACCTCCGCGGTCAGGTCCGCCACCGTTGCTCCCTCGGGGAGCTGCAACGGGAAGGAGCTGCGGCCGGCCCGCTCCCGGTACAACGCGAAAAACCTCACTGTCAGTTCCATGTGCCGGCCTTTGCCCGCCCACTCGCGGTAGCTGAAGCTGCCCGCCGGGCGGGCCTGGCGATTTGGAGAGGAAATTTGCCCCTCGGGTTGGCGAGGGACGCTGTTTTGTACTGCATACATTATCGCACAGGCTGGCGGGTTCGACTATAAGCGCGCCGTAGGGGACTCGGCGCCCCACGGTGGGCAGCGAGCCCTCGCGGCAGGAAGCGGTGACGCCGATTGTCGCGGCAGGAGAGCTGGGCCACCCGGCAGGTGGGTTCGTCTTATGTCGTGTTTAGCTGCAACTTTGCTCCCGGCGGTGTATTTGTGGTGTAAGACGTAACCTTTGTCCACGCGGGCTAGCTGACGACACCGGAGGACGGCCCTGCGAGCTTGACGAGATGGTTGACAGCATTCCTGGGTGATACTAGGATGGCTCTTATCCAAGAGGTACCTGCTTGGACCCGGCGGCTTGGTGAGGGGAACACCGGGGAACCCAAGTCCGGGCTATCCGCCGTTCTAGCTGGCAGAAGGGGGTTGGCTTGCAACTGGGATCGAGAACATTCGATGTGCCGGACGCAGCGGCGGCGGTGGAATTCTGCTACCAACAGGGCTGGACCGACGGGCTCCCGGTGGTGCCTCCCACCCAGGAAGCGATCGAACGGATCATCGGCTACCTGGGCCGAGACCCCAAAGAAGTGGTGGGCATCGTCACCCCTCGAAACGGCATCGCTACCATCGAGAAGATCGCCATCAACTGCGTCATGGCCGGCTGCCTGGTGGAGTACGTTCCCATCGTCATCGCCGCCCTGGAGGCGATGCTGGAGGAGCCCTTCAACCTGAACGGCGTGCAGACGACAACCCATTGCTGCGCCCCGCTGGTTATCGTGAGCGGTCCGGCGGTGAAGAAGCTGGACTTCAACACCACGGAGGGGGCGCTGGGCCATGGCTCCCGGGCCAACGCGACGATCGGGCGGGCGGTGCGTCTCATCCTCTGGAACATCGGGGGCGGTCTGCCCGGCGAGCCGTGCAAGACCACCCACGGCCACCCCGGCTATTACAGCTTCTGCATCGCTGAGAACCAGGACGTCAACCCCTGGGAGCCGCTCCACGTTGGGCGAGGGTTTAGCGTGGACGAGACGGTGGTCACGGTGACCGCCGTGGAGGGGCCCCACTCCATCGGCACGGGCGCCGGATACAGCCCTGCCGAGGACGTGCTCTTCGTCCTGGCCGACGCCATAACAACTCTGGGCAGCAACAACGTGACCGGCGGGCACATGATTCTGGCCCTCAGTCCGTTGGTGTCCCAAAACTTGGCCGAAAGCGGTCTCAGTAAGCAGGAAGTGGTCCGAGAGCTAATGCAGCTGGCCCTGCGCCCGGTCCACGACATGAGGCGCAAACGGAACATAGCGGAAGTCAGCCCGCACCACTGGAACAAGCTAGCTGATCCCGACGACGATGACGCTCTGGTACCCTTCATCCGGAAACCGGAGAACCTGGTCATTCTCACCACCGGAGGTTGGGGTTCGGGAGGAGGGTTTGCGTCCCTTTTCCCCGGCTGGGGTAGCCACGGAGGCCTGACCCAGAGCAAAGCCGTCCGTTTTCCCAACGCCTGATCCGTTTTCCCAGGACGCGAGATGAGAGCCATGAGTATGCGACTGTTCGACCCAGTAGGAGATATCGCTCTGCCCGAGCGGGCCGAGGAGATTGTTCTGGACACGCTCAAAGGCAAGGCCGTCGGCTACGTATTCAACCAGCACATCTCGTCTAACGTGTTCTGGAAGCACCTGGAGGAGAACGTGGAGAGTTCCCTCGAGCCTTCCGGTACCGTGAAGGTATACAAGCCGAGCCACACCACGCCGGCGGCCCAAGAGGAAATCGACCGGGTGGTTCGGGAATCGGATTATGCCCTGGTTGGGGTTGGGGCTTGAGGGTCCTGCACCTCCGCCGCCGTGCGCGACGGGATCGCACTCTTGAGTACCGGCCATCCTACCCTGGTCTACGTACACGACGTTTTCGAGCGGGCGGCCCACGCCCAGGCCGCCGCTTTGGGGATGCCGGACCTCCGCATCTACGTGTACCCTCAAAACCGGTCCGGCGAGCCTGACGAGGTAGAGGCCGAGAAAGGGGCCAAGGCGGCAGAAGAGTTGGAGCAGAACCTGCTCTAGCTCGGAGTCCGCGGCCGCCCATCACGGCCTGCCCGGCCGGTGAAAATCCCGTTGTTCCAGGAGGCAGCCCCTATGGGAATACGCGTGGGCATAGACATCGGGGGGACGTTCACCGACCTGGCCTTCGTCGACGAGGCGACGGCGGAGACCGGCGTCCTGAAGGTGGCCTCCACCCCCGGGGACTATGCGGCCGGCGTGATCGAGGCCCTCAAGGCCCTGGCCGCCGGCCAGGACGTTTCCGCCGGCGCCATTTCCTTCCTCTCTCACGCCACCACGGTGGTGACCAACGCCATCCTGGAGTCCAAGGGGGCGCGGGCGGCCCTGATAACCACCCAGGGTTTTCGCGACGTGCTGGAGATCCGCCGGCAGGCCCGGGCCGAACTCTACAACATGTTCCAGCCGCCTCCAGCGACGCTCATTCCACGCCATTTGCGGCTGGAGGTGTCCGAGCGGGTGGATGCCCTGGGGCAGGTCCGTACCCCTCTGGCCGAGGATGAACTCTCGGAAATCATCGCCTTCCTGAAGAGCCACCGGGTCCAGGCGGTGGCCGTCTGCCTGCTGTTCTCGTTCCTCAATCCCGAGCACGAGCGGGCCGTCGGCGAAGCGGTCCGCCGCAGCCTGCCGGACGTGCGGGTGTTCCTGTCCAGCGAGGTCTTGCCGGAGGTTCGGGAGTACGAACGCACCAGCACCACTGCGGTTTGCGCCTACGTGGCGCCCGTGCTGGAAGGGTACCTGAGCCGGCTGACCCAGTTCCTGGAGCAGGACGCCTACCCTCCTCTCTACCTCATGGGCTCCGGGGGTGGCGTTTCCACCGTCGATGAGGGTCTCCGGATGCCGGCGATGTTCGTGGAATCAGGCCCTGCCGCCGGAGTGATCGCCACCGCCGCCCTGGGAAACGCGCTGTCTCTCTCCCGCCTGGTCTCCTTTGACATGGGCGGCACCACCGCCAAGGCCAGCCTGATCGACGACGGGCAGGTCAGCGTCACGACGGAGTACGAGGTCGGGGGCGGCGGCAACCTGCGGCGCTGGCTCCAGGGCACCGGCCATCCCATCAAGGTCCCGGTTGTTGACCTTTCCGAGGTCAGCGCCGGCGGGGGAAGCATAGCCTGGGTCGACGACGGAGGTGGGCTGCGGGTTGGACCGCGGAGCGCCGGAGCGGCGCCGGGGCCTGCCTGCTACGGCGGCGGCGGGCAGGAGCCGACGGTGACCGACGCCGATGTCATCCTGGGTTATCTCAACGCCCAGCACCTGTTGGGCGGCGAGCTGGCCCTCTCTCCGGACCGAGCGGCGGAAGCCATTCAGCGCCGGGTGGGCGGCCGCCTCGGGTTGGACACCGTGGGCGCCGCGCAGGGGATCGTGGACATCGTGAACTCCAGCATGGCCAACGCCATCCGGATGATCTCCGTCGAGCGTGGCTACGACCCCCGGTCCCTGACGCTGGTGGCTTTCGGGGGCGCTGGGCCAGTGCACGCCGGCCGGCTGGCGGAGGAACTGGACATCGCCACTGTAGTTATTCCTCCTAATCCGGGTGTCTTCTCCGCCGTCGGCCTCGTCTCCAGCGATCTGAAACAGGACTACGTCCGGACCCTGTTCGCCCCCCTTGACCGGGACGTCTTGACCCGGATACAGGAAGCTTACCGCCAGATGGAGCGGGAGGCCGGAGACATGCTGGCCCGGTCCGGAATCGACCGTGAACGGTGGGAAATCCGGCACTCCATGGATCTCCGGCTGGTCCCCCAGGCCTACGAGCTTACCGTTCCCGTCGACCACTCCGAGTTGGAGGCCGATGGCCTGGTTTCCATCGCCGAGCGGTTCCACGATCAGCACCTCGCTGTGTACGGGTACAACGCCCCGGGGGAAGCGGTACAGCTGGTGAACCTGCGGGTCAGCGCCATCGGCTGGCTCTCCCGAAGCTATGTCGTGCGGCCGGTCGCCAGGCCGGAGGGACCTCTGGACGATGCCCTTGCCGCGGAACGGAGGGTGTTCTTCAAGGAGACCGGGTTCACCCTTTGCCCGGTGTACGACCGGACCAAGCTGCCGTTGGACGCAGCCATCCGGGGGCCGGCCATCGTGGAAGAGGCCAGCTCCACCGTCGTGGTGTATCCGGGCCAGTCCGCCACCGTGACCGAATGGGATACGATCACCCTGAGGAGTGGAGCATGAGGGACAACCTTGATCCGATCACCTTTCAAGTGATCAAGAACAGCCTGATCTCCGCCGCCGAGGAGATGAAGATCGTCCTGGCCAAAACCGCCTACTCTCCGCTCCTCAAGCTGGCCGGCGACTACTCCTGCGGCATCTTCGACGTTTCGGGCAACATGGTCGCCCAGGGCCCGGACATCCCCATTCACCTGGGCTCCATGCCCTTGACGGTGAAGGCGATCCTGGCCACGTTCGAGAGCTTCGCTCCGGGGGACATATTTATTCACAATGACCCGTACTTCGGCGGGTCGCATCTCCCGGATGTCAACGTGGTCGCTCCCATCTACCTGGACGAGCGGATGCTGCTGGGGTTCACCTGCGTGAGGGCCCACTGGCCGGACATCGGAAGCGCCAGTCCCGGCAGCTACGGGGCGGTCTCGGAGATATACGGCGAGGGGCTGCGGCTCCCGGCAGTGCGGCTCTACACGGCCGGCGCCTTGAACACCGACGTCGACAGCATCATATTCGTCAATGTACGGACCCCTGAGGAGCGGCGCGGCGACCTGAGGGCCCAGATTGCCGCCAACTACCGGGGCGCGGTCCGGGTCCGGGAGATTTCACGCAGATACGGCGTGGAAATGGTGATGGCAGCCATGCAGGAGGTCCAGGACTACTCCGAGCGCATGATGCGGGCTCAGCTAGAGCGGTTGGAGGACGGCGAGTTCCACTTCGAGGATTTTTGCGACGGCGACGGCATTATCGGCGTGGGCCAGACCGAGGACGAGATCATCAACGTGAAGCTCAAGGTCACCAAGAGCGGAGACCGGATGACCATCGATTTTACGGGCAGCGATCCCCAGGTCGAGGGTCCGATGAACGCTCCCCTGGCGGTTACCGCCTCGGGGGTGTACACCGCCGTCAAGATGATCGTCGACCCCAACGACCTGATCCCGCCCAACTCGGGCGCCTGGCGGCCCATCGACGTGACGGCTCCACTAGGCAGCGTGGTCAACGTCCTGCCTCCGGCCCCCGTGGTCTACGCCAATCACGAGATGACCCACCGCATCTGCGACATGGTCTTCGGCGCGGTGGCCCCCGGCTACCCCAACAGGGTGCTCGCCTGCTCCCAGGGGACCTCGGCCATACTGACCCTGGGCGGCCAGGACCCGGTGACCCGGCGGCGGTACGTGAGCTACGAGACCATGGGCGGCGGGATGGGTGCGCGGCCCAACCAGGACGGGATCAACGCGGTGAAGAGCGGCATCAGCAACACCATGAACACGCCCATCGAGCAGCTAGAAATGCGGTTCCCCGTTCTCATCGACCGGTACGAGATCATCCCGGATAGCGGCGGGGCCGGAGAGTACCGGGGCGGTTGCGGCGTGCGCCGGGTCTGGCGCGTCCTGGGCCACACCGCCGTGGCCGCCGTGTGCTGCGAGCGCACCAAGTCCGCGCCCTTCGGTCTCTTCGGCGGGCTCTCCGGCGCTCCTACCAAGGTCTATCTAGTGGGCCCCGATGGCCGGAAGAGGCCGCTGAACAGCAAAGGCCCCGCGTTCCCCGTCCCCGACGAAAGCTGCGTGTGGTATGAGATAGCTGGCGCCGGCGGATACGGGGACCCCGGCCGGCGGGACGTGGACCGGCTGGCGAGCGACGTGGTGAATGGCTACGTATCAGAGGTTCGCGCGGCGGCCGATTACGGTGTGGCCAATGCCGCGGAGCTGCGTTGTCCCTACTGCCAGGGGGTCGCAGGCAACAGCTAGTCTGGTGTCTCGTAAATAGCTTGATACCCAGTTCGTCATCCCGGCGAAGGCCGGGATCCAGTTAGCGCTTCCCTGGATTCTGGCCTTCGCCGGAAAGACGATTGTGGCAGGTGAAGCAGGAGATCATCTAGGCGAGTATCTCGTGACCGGCTCGGTACCCAATCCGTCACCCCGGCGAAGGCCGGGGTCCAGTCCGCGCTTACCTGGGTTCCGGTCTTCGCCGGAAAGACGGCCGTGGGGGTGACGCGGGAGAACACCTGGGCTAATAACTCGTTACCGACCCGGTACCCGATCCGTCATCCCGGCGAAGGCCGGGATCCAGTTAGCGCTCCCCTGGATTCCGGCTTTCGCCGGAAAGACGATTGTGGGGAGGGAATGCTGCACAAATTCGCCGATGTGAAGCTGCTTACGAGACAGTACACTAGTGACCCTGCTCGCTCACTCACTCGCCCCTGATGAATCCGCGGGACCCGGGGATTCCGGTTGCTTCGGGTTGGCGCCGGCCCCGAGAATCCCATGAAAAATCTCTGAGCTAAACAATACCGCAGGTTCAGCCCGTGTGTGACCCTCCACCGGTTGCGCTAAAAGTTGGGCGACGATCACCGAAAGTCACGCTATTTTGCGACCAAGACCGACATCGGGTATGGCTCTTGCTCGGATGGCAGGCGGAGAATCACCGATAGCCCGGCAGCCGGAGCGCTCGGCTCTTACCAGGACACCAAGTTCCACCCACTGTTCAGATTGCGTAGCCTGCCGTTGAGGATTACCGTCTGGTCGAAGACCAGATTGATCCAGAAGACCAGGCCGGGCTGCACTCCGGTGATGGTGTTGACATCGGCGAAGGCGGGGCGAGGGTCGAAGAAAGACCATACCTTGGTGGCGTTGTCAAAGGTCCACATCCGTAATAGGTTGTCGGAGGTCAACAGCGGCTCCAACGCGACGGCCGGCGGGATCGAGGGCACCGGAGTCGGCGTGGGAGTCCTCGTAGGCGCCGCGGCCTGCCCCGATTCCACCACGGTGAATAAGACTATGGCGGTGATGCCTCCGGCCTTGGCCAGAAGTGTCGTGTTACCGGCGGGGATGTTGGGCACCTGGACGGCAACGGCGAAGCCGCCGCTCGGATCCGTGTTGGGAGCGGGCAAGGGCAGGACCTGGACGGGGCCGATGGCGAGGGAACTGACCGTGGAAAAGGCCGGAAAATTCGTACCGGCCGCGGTGATAAATCCGCCAACAGAACCGAGAGCTGGGATCGCCTCGACGGATGGCCCGGGCACCGTGTGGGCGGCGGTGGTGGAGGCCGGTTTGTCCAGGACCAGGGCGGTCACGGTGTTCGTCGAAGGTATGCTCGCGGTGACGGGGACCGTGAAAGTGGTCGTGAAGGCGCCGGTGCTGTCGGCAGTCACCAGGCCCAAGGCTGTTCCAGCGTAATCCATACTCAACGGGAAGGACCCCGGGCTGTTGGGATCGCCGGTGGGAAACCCGGTCCCCGTGGCAGTCACGGTGCTGCCCCGGGTGCTGGTGCTGGGGTCCAGCGTAAGTGTGCGCGCTGAAATGGTCAGGGTGGCCGACGCGGTTGCGCCACGATCGTCGGTGAGTGTTACAGTCTCGGGACCTGCCGAAAGCGTCGCCAAAGTGACGGGCACCCATACCGTGGCCGTCAGCGAGCCGCCGCTATCCAGGTTGATGGGGTAGATTACGTGGGGAGGCCCCAACTGAATGCCCGCAACTACGACGAAACTGGCGTCCGTCCCGGTGATCTGATGGCCCCCGCTGGGCCCGGCGCCTCCAGGGATGGAAGAGAGGGTGAACCCGGAGCGGTTCACGACGATAGACTGGTTTGGGATGGCCGTGGACGGCACCAACGACAGTGTGGCGGCCAGAATCCTAGGCCCCGGAGAGCCGGCGACCGGCTTGAGTCCGAGAGAGCCCGATTCAAGGAAAGCGAGGGCCATTACAACGAGCCCTACCATCGTGAGAACCAGGAGCCTTGGCCTTACTGTCACTTTCCACCCCCATGCGCCGGAAGCCAAAACGTGATTAGTGCATCACCAGACCACCGTCGACGTTGAACGCCTGTCCGGTGATGTTGCGGGCTCCGGGCCCAGCCAGAAAGACCGCCATGGCGGCGATGTCCTCGGGTTCATTGGTCCGGCCTATGGGTACTCGGGTGGCCCTCTGGGCCTCCAGTTCCCCCGCCGTCACCCCCATGGATTCGGCCCGCTGCGCCATGGTAGTCAGGGACATGGCCGTGCGGGTCATGCCCGGGCAGATAGCGTTAACGTTAATGTCGTGGCGGCCCAGTTGGAGGGCTGCGATGTGGGTCATGGAGATGACGGCCCCTTTGCTGGCCGCGTAGGCTGCGTTGGAAGTTCCGGAGTAACCCTTGCCGGCGATCGAGGCGATGTTTATGATGCGCCCGCCCTCGCCCTGTTTGATCAGCTCCCCGGCCACCCGCTGCATACAGAAGAAGACCCCTTTGGCGTTGACCCGGTGGATCCGGTCCCAGTCCGCCTCCGCGACCTCCATGAGGTCCAGATAGCGGGTCACCCCCGCGTTGTTCACCAGAATGTCGACGCGGCTAAAGAGATCCACCGTCTCTTTGACGATGCGGTCGATCTCGTCCACGCTGCCCACGTCGGCCTCGATGGCCAGGCTTTGCCGCCCCAGCTCACGCACCGCTATTCCCGTACTCTCGGCCCCCGGGCCGTCGATATCCACCGCGGCCACGTGGGCTCCCGCCTCCGCCAACGCCAGGGCAATAGCCTTTCCCATGCCGCGGGCGGCGCCGGTTACGAGGGCAACCCTATTGACCAGCACCATACACCACTCCGCCCCCATTCTTGGCTGAGCATTTTCCAGAGTGTAAGCCGGGCTCATCCCTGTGTCAACGCGCCGCCGGGGGCACGTTTGGCAGTTTCTTGAATTGATTCCGGCGGGACTTTCTTGTTATGCTCCTCTTCAAGTCTCGGGACTTGGAATCGGGTCCTGGAAACTGAAGCCTGGAAACTGAATATGGATGCCGCTTGGGGTTACCCCGCGCGCTTCCAACCGGGAGGGTTAGTATGCCCGACGCTAGAGTGGACACCATCGTGCGTGGCGGCCAAGTGGTCACCTCGTCTCAGGTCTACGACGCAGCCATCGCCATCTCCGGTGAAAAGATCGTCGCCCTGGGTCCTGAATCGCTGCTGCCCCCGGCGGACCGGTACATCGATGCCGAGGGGAAACTGGTGCTGCCGGGACTGATCGACTGTCACGTCCACCTGGACCGCATTGACGACTACGCCCTGGGTTCCCGGGCCGCGGCCTACGCCGGGCTGACGACACTGATCCCATTTGGCAACTACGATGTAGAGGCCGATGAGCCTCTGCCTGCCGCCATTCACCGCACCAGGGAGGAGGTGAATGCCGCTGCGTTGGTGGACTTTGGCTTCCACTTCATCCTGCAAAACCGGCCCAGCATCCTGAACGGGCTCCGCCAGGCCATGGAGTTGGGGGTCAAGTCCTACAAGATGTTCATGACCTACAAGAAGCGCCCGTACCGCATGTGCGATGACGACTACATCTGCAAGACCATGGAGATGGTGGCCGCCGGCGGCGGGCTGCTGCAGCTTCACTGCGAAAGCGGCAACATCATTGAATACCTGGAGAACAAGCTAATTGCCGAAGGGCACACCCATCCCACGGATTTCCCCGCGGCCTGCCCGGATTGGGCCGAGGAGGAGGCCATCAATCGGGCGATCCAGATGGGTGCGGCAACCAGGTGCCCGACCTACGTGGTCCACCTCAGCACCCAGCTCGGTCTGGAGCGAATAAAGCGGGCCCAGGCTATCGGCCAAACAGTATGGACGGAGACCTGTCCCCACTATCTGCTGCTCTCGGACGCGGAGATGGCCAGCAAGGGGCCGCTGGCCAAAATCGGGCCTCCCTTGCGGCCTGATGGTGGGCCCGACCGGGAAGCCCTGTGGCGGGGGCTGGAACTCGGGCAAACGTCGATAGTCTCCAGTGACCACGCGCCGTATCCCTATGACCTCAAGCAGGTGGGCTGGGACAATATCTTCGTGACGCCCGACGGCGCATCGGTCCCCTTTGGCTCCCCCGGGATTGAGACGATCGTGTCGCTGATGTACAGCGAGGGGGTGGTCAAGAGGGAGCTGCCCATATGGTGGCTGGCTCGGGTAATGTCGGAGAACCCAGCCCGGATCTTTGGCCTCTATCCGCGAAAAGGGACAATCCAGGTAGGCTCGGACGCCGACCTGCTGATCATGGACCCGGCCGGGGACCGGATCATCACGGCCAAGGACCATCAGAGCAACGCGGGCTACAGCTTGTTCGAGGGGTGGCAGGTCAAAGGCCGTCCGTGGATGACGCTGCTGCGGGGGCAGGTTTTGCTGAACCAGGGCAAACTGGAGCAGAAGCCCGGCTACGGCCGGTTCCTGTCCTGTGAGGGCCCCAGGGCTCCCATCGGCGGCCCGGTGCGGTAGAGAAGATGTCTCTTTTTGGGCCACGAATGTCAGCTTGACCGGCGAGCTACCCGGACCCTCGGGCCTGCCTGAAAAAAGTGAGGCCGGGGACGCCACACATGATGCTAGAGGGGCGGCTTCCGGGTGTGCCAGGGGGTGTTCTGTTCGTAGGCGTGGGCCAACCTCAACATCGTCTCCTCCTGGAAGGGCGCCCCCGCAACCTGGAGCCCGATGGGGAGATTCTCGGACGTGAACCCGCAACAGATGCTGAGAGCGGGAACGCTGGCCAGGCTGAAAGTGGGGGTGAGGCCCCAGGGGTTGCGGCTGCCTTTCTTCTTGCCGTCGATGGCCTGGTCCGGCTCGATTTTCAAAGCCGGCACCGCCGACGTTGGTGAAACCAGCACGTCCACCCTCTGAAGCGCCTCCAGCACCTGCCGCCGGAGGAGCGCGCGCAGCTTCTCCGCCTTGTAGTAGGCCAGGGCCGGAATCAGGCTCCAGGTGAGATACGAGATCCGGTTGTCGTGTCTTATGTCCCGGAGCCGGTGCCGCAGCAGGTCCCGGTAGTTGGTCGGTGCTTGGATTCTCAAGGTGTCGGAAATCGTGCGGGCATGGCTGGCGAGGGGGATGGAGATTTCCTCCACGGTGGCCCCCAGTTCGCCCAGAACGCCGGTGGCCAAAGACACGGCGTCCCCTACCTCCGGGACGACCGCCTCGGCCTGCGCTAGCTCCTTCACCACGCCCACCCTGAGGCCCCGGATATTTCCATCCAGGGCCCGCCGGTAGTCGGGTACCGGGAGGGTCGACGAGTAGCGGTCCCTGGGATCGTGGCCGGCTATGGCCTGGAGGATGATGGCGCAATCCTCGGCCGTGCGGGTGAGAGGACCGATGGTATCCATGGACCACATGCCCGTTCTCAGGCCGTAGCGGCTGACCAAGCCCCAGGTGGGCCGGAGCCCCACCAGGCCGCACCAGGCTGCCGGGGCGCGGATCGAGCCTCCGGTATCCTCGCCCAAGGCCGCGGCGCAAAGGAAAGCGGCGGTGGCACCGCCCGAGCCGCTGCTGGAGCCGCCGGTGTACCGTTCCAGGTCCCAGGGATTGCGGGCGGTTTCGAAGGCATGGGAGAGGCTCGTGGTGCCGAACTCGGTCATGTTCAGCTTTCCCAACAGGATGGCGCCGGCGGACTTCAAGCTCGATATCACTGCGGCGTCTTCGTCGGGCACGAAGTCGTTGAAAATGGGTGTGCCGAAGGTGGTGCGGATGCCCGCCGTGTGGAGTTGGTCTTTCACCGCCACCGGGACCCCGTGCAGCGGTCCCAGGTCTTCGCCCCGGGCCAGGGCCTTCTCCGATTCGCGGGCGGCCTGAAGCGCCTCTTCGCGGCAAACCGTCAAGTAGGCGTAGAGCTTATCATTCAGGGCCTCGATGCGGTCCAAATACGCCTCCACTGCCTCAACCGGGGATACCTCTCGCTCTTTGATGAGGCCGGCAAGGTCGGACGCAGTCAGGAAAGGAATATCGGCTTTCTTCAAGGTAGCCCCCTTCACGAAAGTTGTTCGAAGCCAGGGGAGGCAAGTTAACCGGCCGGCGGGACGGGTAAATGCCCGGTCAACTGCATCATAGGCGCGGTTGAGACCCCGTTCAACACCGGCTCCGGCCGGCTGGTACGGAGGCCGGCGGCGCAGTGGCGTGGTGGGGGTGATATATGCCGGGACAGGGATTATACTCATGGAGGCAAGATTGGGGCCGTGTCCGGCCTTAAGATGTTGGAACCGGCCCGGTTAGGCCCGGCCGTTGAGGTTTTAACGCCATGAGCAATGGGACCCTGAAGATCGAAGGCGCACGTTTCATACTGACAGTGGACCCCAAACGGAGGATTATCCGTGACGGATCCATCATCATCGAGGGGCAGAGAATCACCCGGGTGGGCAAGGCCTCGGAGCTGGCGGCGGTCCCTGCGGATCGGGTCGTCGACGCCAGGGAGATGGTGGTGACGCCCGGGTTTTGCAACGGCCACATGCACCTCAGCTACGCCCATGCGGTCCGGGGGATTTTCCCCGATAACCTGGACCCCGGCGAATACCTCGCAAACGTGTTCAGACTGCAAGCGGAGATGACCGAGGAGGAGGAATACAACACATCGCTCCTGGGCCTCACCGAGCTTCTGAAGTATGGGACCACCTGCCTGCTCGACCCCGGCAGCACCAAGTACCTCGACGCCTGCATGCAGGCCTACGAGAAGTCGGGTTGCCGGATCATCGTGGGGAGGGCGGTGGTGGATTCCGAGAATCCCCTGAACCTCCCGGTGACTCCTCTGGCTGAGTCGGTCTCCCTGATGGAGGAGGCCGTGCGGACCTACGACGGGCGGCTGGAAGGCCGGGTCCGCGCCTGGACCATGCCCTTCACGGCGGACCATTGCTCGCGGGAGTTGCTGGTCGCGGCCAAGGAGATCGCCGACCGGTACAAGACAAACATGACCCTCCACCAGAACAACAGCCCGGCTTCGGTTGCCGCTCACCTGAAACTGTATGGCAAACGGCCCGTGGAGTACCTGGAGGAGATCGGGGTGTTGGGGCCCAACGTCCTCCTGGCCCACGCGATCGGGCTGGATGAGACGGAGATCGAGTGCCTGGTCCGGACCGGGACCAAGGCCGTGATGTGCCCCACGGCGGCCCTCAAGATGGCCACGGGGTTCTCGGCCCGGGCGTTGTTGCCGGAGATGCTGGAACGGGGCGTCTGCGTTGGCCTGGGCACTGACGCCGGCAACAACTCCAACCTGGTCGAAACCGCCCGGTCCATGTACCTGATAGCGGTGATCTTCAAGGACGCCCGGCGGACCACCAACGTCATCCCCGCCGAGACGGCCCTGGAAATGGCGACGATAATGGGGGCGGAGGCCCTTGGGCTGAAGGACGAGATCGGGTCCGTCGAAGTGGGCAAGAAGGCCGACCTGGTGCTGTTCGACACCCGGCGCCCCGAGTGGCGGACCATCACCAATCCGGTCAACAACCTGGTGTACAACGCGGATGGCCGGAGCGTCCACACCGTCATCGTGGACGGCAGGGTGGTGGTCGAGGACCACCAGCCGGTGTTCGTGGACGAATGGCGGCTTATTCAGAAAGCCCAGACATTGGGGGAGGACCTGATGGCTCGCACCAACGTGTCCTTTCCTCAA
Organism: Dehalococcoidia bacterium; assembly: GCA_030753265.1. Next base: position 5,289 of record JASMCQ010000008.1, on the reverse strand, counting down.
CGCTGGCCGATAGAGTAGATTCGAGAGGAGGGACCATGGCACAGAAGGTCAAGTTCGGTCTGACACTATCCAATCGGGGCGTACTGCTCGGATTGACGCAACCGGAGGAGATACTGGAGATGGCGGAGGCGGCCGAGGCTTCCGGCTGCTTCGATCACGTCTGGGTGGGCGATACCATAATGGCCAAGCCCAGGCTGGAGTCGATAACCCTGATGGCGGCCATCGCGGCCCGCACCAAGCGGGTGGGGATCGGGGTCGCCTGCATGGCCAGCTTCCCTTCCCGGAACCCTATCGTCCTGGCCTACCAATGGGCCAGTCTCGACGTGCTCTCTGGAGGCCGGATGATTATGGGCGCCTGCATGGGAGGCCCCATCAGCGCCCAAGAGCACCGGGCCGAGTACCGGAACATGAACATCCGAGGGGTGGACCGGGCATTGCGCCTGGAGGAGAACATCACAATCCTGCGAAAGCTGTGGACCGAAGACCGCGTCAACTTCGAAGGCAAGTTCCACCGGTTGGAGAACGCGTTCATCGAGCCCAAGCCGATACAGAGCCCGCCTCCCATCTGGGTCATCAGCAACCCCAAGCTGGGCACCGGCAAGCCCCACATCATCGAGCGGTCCCTGCGCCGGGTCGCCCAAATGGGAGACGGCTGGATGACCACCGCGAACCCGACCAACGACTTCAAAGAGCTGAGAAGGCGCGTCCTGGAGTATGCCGGGGACTATGACCGCAGCTTTGAAGACAAACCCTGCGCGCTCTACTACAACATCAACGTCAACGAGGACCGGGAGGCGGCTTTCCAGGAGTCGAAGCAGTACCTGGACCAGTACTACTCGCTGGACTTCAAGCGGGGAGCGATAGAAAACTGGGTGGCCCATGGGTCGCCCGAGCAATGCATCCAGCAGCTCCAGTCGCTCGTGGACGACGGGGCCACGGACATTCTGTTGCGCTTCCCTTCTTGGGACCAGAACGGCCAGTTCCGGCGGACCGTCGAGGAAGTGCTGCCCCACGTTCAGTAGGGCATGCCCGGAGGCTATTCGGGAGTTGAAACAGTAGGCAGGCACCGGCCCTTCGGCAGGCTCAGGACGGGCGGGTTACATCTGATGCCGGTGGACCCGCTCGTGGCTCGCAACGTAGGGCCGGGTCGCCTTCCAGCATCCCCGGCCCGTCGCGGGCGTTGTGCCCTCTGTCGCCACGGCGTCCGCGGGGCCTGCTAGGTCGCCGCTAGGCTCAGATCGCTGGCTATTTCCTCGAGCCCCAGCTCCACCAGCTTCTCCCTGGAGGGTATGCCGGTCGCCCTGGTCCAGCCCCTTTCATCGTAGTAGTCGTCGAATAGGTATTCCACGTCTTCGGGAGTCAGGTCCTTGGTGCCGTAGTAATCACGAATCCTCAACTCCTTGCCCTGGGCATCCTTCAGGGGATGGAACCAGCTTGGTGGGAGCCGGTCGTCCTTTCTGTCGAAACCCTCCCTAACGTTGGAGGCCTTCTTCACGTTCCAAATCCGCTCGGCGGCGGTCTCCAGCTCCTCGGCGCTGATCTCGAAGCCGGTGGTCGCGGAGTAGAGTTCGGCGCAGCTTTCTATGGAGTGGAACCGGTTTATTTGAGCCCGGTTGCACAGCCCCAGGGAACTCAGCGTGGCGTACCAGTCTTCGGCGTACCGGCTGAGCCGGCCCACGTTGAAGCCGAAGGGTGAGTCCAGTATCCGCTTGACGGCATCGGGCGGGGCGCCCATGCGCGCGCAGTGGCTGGCGAATTTGTCGACCGACGCCCCGGCCCCGGCGTAGGAGGGCGACCCTCCCGCCGAGTGGTGGCCTCCCCTGGGGTTGAGCGCCAGCTCGAACTCCATGGTTCCCAGCCCTGATACCCTTGCGTCCTGGGAGGTCTCGAGGCCTTTAACGAAGTTGGCCTCATTCTCCGCCTCGGGCCCGAACCTTTCGTTCATCGCAATCATGCCATCGGCCAGGGTGTCGCCGAGGCCCTGCCGGTGGGCAGTCTGATGGAGCAATGCCATGGTGGTATCGAAATCTCGTTTGAGGACCAGGCCTTCGGTGTCGGCGTCGGTGATCACTCCCTGCTCGTACAGCTGGACGGCATGAACGAAGATGCTGCTGAAGGAGTGGCTGTCGATGCCGTAGCGGTTGGCCGTATCGAGGCATTTCATGACCTTGTCATAGCTGCTGTCCGGACAGCAGGAGGCGAAGTTCCGGGACCGGCCGGACCAGCCGGCGGTATAGACCAACAAGCCCTGGTGCTCCCCCTCGCTGACCCCCAGGACTTCCTTGTCGGCCATGGTGCACGAGGGGCAGCTCATCCTGCCCTGCTTGACCTTTTTGAGGTAGATCTCCATGCCGATCTGCGGATTCTCCCAGTCGGCCTTGGTCATGGTGAAGTTGATGCCCTTATCGATCCACTCCGGGCGTAGCGGGTATTTCCTGACGCGCTCCATGTGGCGGTCGACGAGCTTGAGAAAACGCAGGTGATCGGCCACCGCGACGCCGCCGGTGCCTCGGACCACCAGGCCCTTCAGGTTCTTGGAGCCCATGACGGCGGCCAAGCCGCCCTTGCCCAGGGTGGCGCTCCGGTCAACCAGGGTCAGGGAGACTCCCACCAGGTTCTCGCCGGCCTGGCCGATGGCGATGACGCTGGAATTCCCGCCGTGCTTTTGCCAAAGGGCATCGGTGGTATCGCAGAGGTCCTGGCCCCAGAGGTTACCGGCGTCGCAGATCTCAACCTTGTCATCCACGATGTTGAGGTACACCGGACGGTCGGCTTTGCCGGTGATGACCAGGTGGTCGTAACCGGCCGCCTTGAGTTCGGCGGCAAACCTGAGGCCCCCGTTTCCCGAGGCGATGGCGCCGGTCTGGGGGAACTTGGTGGTGGCCGAAATCCTGGAGGAGCCCGGAGCCATGGTGCCCGACAGGACCCCGGCGCCGACGACGATGGCATTCTCCGGGGATAGGGCACCCACGCCCGGCTTGATCAGGTCATAGGCCAGCTTGTGGTTGACCCCGAAGCCACCGATGAAGGCCCGGGCCATGTCCAGGTCCAGCGGCTCCTTGGTGACGGCCCCGCTGCTCAGGTCGACGTATAGAATCTGTCCGGCGTAGCCGTGGAAGCTCATAACCTTCCCCTTTGCTCTCCGGGATGTTCACCAGCGTGCTGGGTTCATTAAGTCCCAATTATATACGAAAGAAGGTGCGCTGCACAAAGGAGGCTGGAGATGTTGTGTTGAACGTAGTCGATCCGAATCTCGAAGTTTGTAAGGCTTCGATGAAATCCGCCCAGCGATCGCTGCGGATCACTGACGTACAAGACTGATGCAGGTAGGAACTGTGTCTGCAATTGAAAGGCAACCCCGAGCTCAATTGCTCGAAAAATCGAGTCAGCCGTCCTTGGGTCTCCGAAATCGCGGACCAACCGGTAGGCTGCACACAGTCCCTCCGTACGGGTTGCCGTGGATGTGGACCGTGGCGGTCGGTAATAACTCCCGAGCCAATCTGGATACTCTGGCCTCTGGTTCTGACTTTGCATTATCGCCCGTGCAATATGCGCGGCGTGATCTCGGTACGTTGGATTGGGTCGGTAGCGATACAGCTCGTTCAGTGCGTACAATAACCAGTGGTCATGGGTCAGTTGAGAAATCGACAATCCCTTGTCGCGAACGTTGATTAAGTATTGGGCTCCCCTCTCGGCCGTATCCAACCAGCCTTCGTCAGGATCAATCGCGTAGATGCGTGTCAGGGCCAGCAGGGCTTCGCCGGGGTAGTACTGCGACACAAAATGCGTATCCTCACCCTCTGGGTAAGTGATCTTGTGGGTGAATTCGCCACTCTCATGTTGGAGGGCCTGCATCGTCCGGCCCAAGGCGACTAATTCAGCCGAATATCGCTCGTCGCCGGTAACCTCAGTGTACTTCGCCAGCGCGATTGCCGCCAGTCCGGCGCCTCCCAGTTTGACCTCCTCGTCTTCCACCACGCAGAGCACGCTCTCATCGTCCACTTCGCAAGGCAAGGATGATGTCCGAAGATAGCCAATTGCTCGCTCGGCCGCTTGTAGAAGCTCCACGTCCCCCGTGACCTCGTACAATTCCAGCATGGAATAGACTGTTCCGGCGTGCCTCAGGATGTTGTAGCGGTCCGGTACCCTGTCGGTCTTGGGCAAGTAGCTATAAACAAACTTTCCATTCGAGCGCACTGCCTCGGTGAGATACTCTCCGCCAGCTATGGCGGCCGAAAGCACCCCCTCCGCTGAGAGCCGGCCAAAACGACGATGGCCCCGGAAGAGCTGAACGATCTCCTCTCCGTCAGAAAAGAAACCGGTGGTGACAAACCGATACATCGGGAGCGGTCGTGACAGTTCCAGTCTTCGAAGGTGGTTGGTGGATACCGAACTCTCCTCGAGGTAATCCGCGATTCTATCGAATCGAAGGTCCAGGTCACTATCCACCAGGGTATGGGCCACCAGCTCTTCCGGCAAGAACGCCAGCCCCGATGCGCGATCGAAGGCTAGCCCGTAGAGGCTTCGCTCATGATCTAGGGAGTCTTCAGGATCGATATCCGTGAGCTGAAGGCTCTCCTGCACGATGTCAACCTTGATCCATCTGGGCTGGTACCCGTCCTCGACCAAGGCGCGTGCCTGTTCTAAGGCCTGATCGACGGCCGCGGCAACGCCTCTGCCGGAACCCCTCACAACCCTGGCTACAGAAGCCCCATCGCTGATAGAGATAAAGACCATCCGCGGGGCTGCGTCCGTGCTGGAACTGTCCGAAGCCACATCGGCCGTGCTTCCCGGATCGAAGATGGCCGTGGCCACAAAGCGAGCAACAGCCTCCGCGTCTGCCTCTGTCACCGAGGCAGAGCCCAGGATTTGGTCGAACCAAATCTCGTCTGACGGAATTGCCTGGGCCAAGGACTCCGGGGCCAGGGCTTCCCCAAGAGCCTGCTCCTCAAGGGCCCGTCTGTTGGCAACCAGCACAAATGGGACAGTTAGGGACCCGAGAGATCAGGGGTGGGGAAGAGCTTGGGTGAACTCCCTGAGGATCAGTAGTGTAGTCTTCACCTCGACGGCCGTGTCTTTGCTGATTACTGACTGGGACACACCTGCTCCTTTCTGTGAGTACTTTACCTTCACCCCACGAGCTCACGCCACTTCCAGACCCTCGGGTTTTCTTACACCCTAATGTGTCCCATCCCACATTTCCCATATGATTGAAAAGCTCTATCAGTAATTCGTCGATGCTCTTTCAACTATCGTCTAATTATAAGCCATCGTGCGTATGCTCAGCTA
>JASMCQ010000007.1 GCA_030753265.1 Dehalococcoidia bacterium | reverse complement strand
ATAAAGTCTTGCTGGAAAACGACCAAGTACGAGTGCTTGAATTCAAAGGCAGCTCTGGAATGAAGACCGAGATGCACACGCATCCAAACCTGGTGGCTATTGCCATCACAGGCGGCAAGTTCAAGTTCACGTTGGGCGACGGCGCATCCTTCGAAGCCGAGCTACAAGCGGGCCAGGCGATGTACTATGACGCTCACTCCCACTCCACCGAGGTCTTGGGGACCAGCTAAACCCACGTCCTCCTGGTCGAGCTGAAGTAGCTCCCGGCGCGACTATCGCAGCAGCTCCTCTCGAAGCCGGCGCACCACGATCGGGACCTCATCATCCAGCAGGTTCAGCGGCGACACCGCCAGTTCGTCGGGCCGGCCCAGTAGATTGAGGTGAATGGCGGGGTCGCCCTGCTCCAGGGCCGCCGCCACCTGGCTTCGAGAAGGGCCACGCCACTCCCCGTTGAACCGAATCACGGCGCTGGGGGTCAGGTAGTCAAAATCGTCGTGCATCAGCGTCACATCCAAGCCGGGGAACTCGGACATGGCATCCACCACCTGCTGGGCTAGCTGGCGGTAGTGGCGAGTCTCCTCTTCTTCATCCTCATCCACGAAGATTTCCAACGCCGTGATCAGCCCCACGATTTCCTCCTTGGACACCTTCGCGGGACGCCCGAGGAACTGGTTGGGGCTGGCGTTGGCTGAAGCCGCCGCTATGAGGTCCTTCCGCCCACAGAGAATGCCCGCTCCCTGGGGCCCTCGGACCCCCTTTCCCCCGCTGTAGACCACCATGTCGGCCCCTTCCGCCACGTACCGGCGCAGGTTGCTCCGGGGCGGCAGCATCGAGGCGGCGTCCACAATTACGGGAACCCCGTGCCGATGGGCGATGTCGCAGACTTCGTCAAGGGGCAACGTGCGCCGGTCGGTCAATGGAGCGCAGAGGTAGGCCACCGCCGCGGTATTCTCGCCGATCGCTCCTTCCAGCTCCCAGCCGTGGCAACGCTTTCCGCCGCCTACTCCGACAAGCTTGCCGCCGGCGGCCCGGTACGCCTGGTCGTAGGGGAAGCGATGCATGTTCTGGATGACGATTTCGTCTTTCATTCCCTCGGTATTGGGCAAACGATGCATCTTCACCGGGTCACTGCCGGCGATACACGCCAGGGCCTGCAGCAGCAGCCCCCCCGCGGCGCCGCTGCAGACGAACCCCGCTTCGGCGCCCGTGAGCCGGGCGATGACCTCCCCGGCTTTATCGTTCAGCTCGCCCACGTCCACTAGTACCGTGGCGGCTTCGGCCATCACCTCCAACACTTCCGGGCGAGTCCTGGTCCCGCCGAGCCGGGTGGTCGCGCCGGTGGCGACGATGATGGGCTTGAGCCCAAGCCTCCCATACGCCTCCGCCGGGTCTCTCTTGCCGGTAGCCATAAGGTCCTCCTGAGGGTTGAAGTATCAGATACAAGATCGGTCGCCTGGGCGGCATCGAGCCCGATCGACTTACGGGCTTTCCGGCGGATGGAGCAATGTGCCGGAAAAAGCGTCTGGTCTGCGCTGCCGCCAAGGGTGGGGCAATTGTATTCTGTACCTCGGCCGGGGTCAATCGGGGGTCAATCGAAGGTAAACGGCCGTCCAAGGTTGTCGTTTCGGGTATCGTGTCCCGTGGCGGCCGGCGGTTATACCTGGGGCCACACCTGGGTGGCGAAGTCCTCCATGTCCTGCAATGCCTGCCCCAGATCGCTCCGGCGGGAGCTGCCGGGACCGGCGAAGTCCACCACCAGTTGGCTGACCCCTAGCTCCTCATACCGGCGGATGTCCGAGGCGATCTGGTCCGCGCTGCCGGAGAAGGGGTGGCGGTCTCCGTTGCTTGATGCCGCCGCGCCCGCGCCGTTCTCCAGGCCGTAACCGTGGACCCGGTAGATGACGGCGATCTCGTCCGGGTTTCGGCCCACCGCTTCGGCCTGAAGGCGCAAACTTCTGATCCTCGCCACCAGCCGCTCCGGGCCGCCGGACTGAGGGTTGATTCTCGAGCTTACCGGGTGCCAGCCGTCCGCCAGCCGGGCCGCCCGGCGAATGGCCGCGCGGCTTTCCCCGCCCACCCAGATTGGCGGATGGGGCTTCTGCACCGGTTGGGGCAGGAAACCGATGTCGGAGAACCGGCAGTACCGGCCGTCGAAAGAAGGATTATCGCTGGTCCACAGCTCTTTGAACGCCCGGATAAACTCGTTGGTGACCTCGCCCCTCTCCTCGAAATACGAGAGCCCCAGGGTTTCGAACTCCTTTCGCATCCAACCCACGCCGACGCCCACGGTCAGGCGCCCTTGAGACAAGACATCCAGGGTGGCCAGCGCTTTGGCGGCTATTATGGGATTGCGGTGGGGCAGTATCATGACGCTGGTAACCAGCCGCAGACGGTCGGTCTGACCGGCCAAGAACGACAACACCGTAAGCTGTTCCAGGCAGGAGCCGCTCACGGTGCTGGGATGGACGCGGCGCTGGTTGTACGGATACAAAGAGCCGACGTTACGGGGCAGAACAATGTGGTCGGAGGCCGTGAGGCAGTCGTACCCCAACTCCTCGCCCCGCTTGGCGGCGGCCACCATGGCCTCCGGCGCGGCCAGAGGACCGCTTCCCGGGATGGTGAACCCATATTTCATACCAGGTCTCCTTCCAGCCCGATGGGTCCGGATCCGGGCCTCAGCCTTCCCGGGCCAGGACCAGCCCCCAGACCGAGGCGGCGCCGGCAGCCTTCAGGGCGGCGGCGCCGGCCGACAGAGTGCTCCCGGTGGTGGCCACGTCGTCGACCAGCACCACTTTCATTCCTCGAACTTCGCCGGTGCACCGGAACCCTCCCTCAACGTTGGCCCTCCGCTGCTGCCGGGAGGCCGCGCCGGCCTGCGGCGGTGCGTTGGTGATCCGGGCCAGCAGCCCCTCCTCAAACGCCAGGCCCGAGACCTTGGCCAGCTCCCGGGCCAGCAGCGCCGATTGGTTGTAGCCGCGGCTCCGGTATCGCCGGGGGTGCAACGGTACCGGCACAAGCACCTCTCCCGCCGCCGGATGGCCGGCCAGAAATTTGGCCAGCAGGCGGCCCAACTCCGGGGCGGCAGCGCGAACGCCCCGGTATTTCAAGCTGTG
>JASMCQ010000006.1 GCA_030753265.1 Dehalococcoidia bacterium | reverse complement strand
GGGGTTGATGCCGTTGATGGCAATAAGGGCGGCTTCAAGAGGGATGAGCACGCCCAGATCGGCGAAGGCCCCGCTTAGTTCGCCAGTGGTCAGCCGGTAGCGGCCGATGCGCGGAATGATGTCCAGGATCAATCTCCTGTTACGTAGCTGGCCTTGCCCTGGTATCGGCCCGCTTTCGGGAGGCCGATGCCGGGTTTTCGGCCGTGGCTCCGCGCTGAACCGGGCTACTTGGTGGGCCAGCGAGTACGCCGGTCTGGTTGGCTCCGTAAGATTGTAAAGTATACTTGATATATTAACAAGTTTGAAGTACGTTAGCGGTGTGTCATATTTGCGCAACCACCTGAAGCCCCACCGGCGGAACGCCGGCCTCTCTCAACAGGCGTTGTCCAGCCGGGCCGGCATCAGCCGGCAGGCCTACGCCAGTCTGGAGTCGGGGAGGTCCAGCCCTTCCACCGAGGTAGCGCTGCGTTTGGCTCGATCCCTGGGGACCACGGTCGAAGAGCTGTTTTCCCTGGCTGAGGAGCGTCCCGGGGTAGTGCAGGCCGACCTGGTGGAAGCCGCGGACCCGGAGCAGCGCTCCCGTCTCACCCCCTGGCCCCGGCGGGCCCGTCTGGCGCGGGTGGGCAGCCGGCTGATGGCCCGGCCCCTGACCGGCCCGGCCGCGGCCCGTCACTCTCTGGTGGAAGCCGAAGGAGTGATCGTTTCCACCTCCCGAGGTGGAAAGCGGGTGAACGTCCAACCCTTCGACGAAGAGGAGGCGGAGGCGCCCGCCCTGGTGTTGCTGGGATGCGACCCCGCGGCGGTCCTGCTGGAGCCGGGTTTGCGCCGGTATGGCGTCAAGCTGGTGTGGGCCGAGGAGGGAAGCAGCCAGGCCCTGGCCGGCCTCGCCCGGGGGGAGGCCCATGTCGCGGGGTGCCACCTGAAAGATGAGGCCACCGGCCTCTACAACGTCCCCTGGGTGCGGCGGCTGGTTCCCTTCGCCTGCACCCTGGTGACATTTGCCGCATGGCGGCAGGGGTTGATAGTGGCGACGGGCAACCCCAAGGGTATCCAGGGCGTGGCAGACCTGTCAGCGCCGAACGTCACCATCGTCAACCGTGAAGCTGGGTCCGGTAGCCGGTCGCTGCTGGACCGGCTGCTCCAGCGGTTGGGTATCCCTTCTGACACGCTGGCCGGGTATGACCGGGAAGCGGGAGGACATCTGGCGGTGGCCCGAGCCGTCTCCTCCGGGAACGCGGACGCCGGGATCGGCGTGCAGGCGGCTGCCGCTGCCCTGGGATTGGGCTTCGTCCCCATCGAGGAAGAACGCTACGACCTGGTAATCCCCAACCACCTGATCGACGAGCCCGGTGTGCAGGCCCTGCTGGACCTGCTCCGGCGGCCCGGGCTTCGCCGCCGGGTCGAGGCCCTCGGGGGATACGACGTGTCGGGCATGGGCCTCCCGGTGTCGGGAGCCTGACCCGCCCCAGGGTTATCCACGTATCGCCCACAGACAGGCTCGCCACAGTCATCCCTTCTTGGAACGAATTGTAGTTTTGAATAGGCCCCGCTCCCATTAACGGCATCCCTCGCCCTTCGGGAGAGGGACCGAGGGTGAGGGCCAGCCCAGAAACCTCGCTCACTAATGCCGGCATCAGCAAGAAAATCACCTGCAGGCGCTTTGACACCCCACGGAGTCTTGACTGGGCATCACTTCTGCGGTTTAATGGGTTTTCAGCCAGAGGGCGAAGGCCCGCGGCTGAGGAATCGGTGCATCATTCGCCGGAGTTCCGTCATTTCCCGTTCCTGGCCTTGGGAATTTATCTGATGGCCGAGTTGAGGGGCTCGGGAGAGGACAATCCGCGAAGAGGTTTTCGGGAACAACCGTTTTGCGAAGGGCAGAAGCATTTCATTCGAGGGAGGTGAGCGAGCCATGGCGCTGGTACGTTGCCTGACCGAAATCGGAATGGGGGTCGATGTTCACGGCCGCAACTACACTTCCGCCGCCACGCGGGCGGTGGACGACGCTCTGCATCACGCCAGTCTGGGTTTCCAACGCCTGTTGGGTCCGGAGGGCGGCGAGATGCTTATTGACATAACCATCGGAGTGCCCAAGCCTGAGGCGGTGGACTGCGCCAAGGTGGCCGCGACCCTCCCCCACGGCAAAGGGACGGTCCGCGCGGTCCAAGGCGGGCTGGAAGTGCCCGATCAGGACGGTAATGACGCCATGGTTATTGTCAACGCCGCGGTGATCATCAGCCTTGATGACGGCCGCTGACGAAGAGGTGATACCCATGCCCATCATCGACAATAACGCTACACCGATGCCGGAGCCGGAAGACGGGCGCAGTTCCCGGCGGTTTGTCAACAAAGAGGCGGGGGCGGCCAACTTGACCATCGGCGAGCTGGTGATGCAGGACGGCTCCGCCTTGCGCTTGCATACCCATCCCACCGACGAGGCCATATTCTTGCTGGAGGGGCAGGTGGAGATGGTGGTGGGGGACGAGCACCGGGTGGTGGTGGCGGGGCATACCCTGCTGGCGCCGCCGGGCACGCCCCATCGGTTGATCAACAATTCCGGCGCGCCGGCGAGGATGTACACCATATTCCCCACGGACAATCCGACAACCGAGTACGTGGACTGACGGAGACCCCCTCCACCGTTCGTGGTGAGCTTGTCGAACCACATCTTGGGATGCTTACTTACTGCTTGCCGGCCTTCAACCGCGCCTCTTCGGCGTAGACCGGCAATAGGGACCGCCGGTCGGGGCCGGAGAGCGTAACCCGCACCAGCGCCCGGCCCTCGACGAAGATCAGGGTCAGCGTTTCATCTCCTCCGTGGTCCTCGATCAGAACCTCGGCGACGTCTTTGAAATTGCCTTGCTCTATTGGATAAGTGCTCCGGGCAAGCTGACCCCTTTTGATTTCGGCCAGAACGGCCCGGGCCGTATCCTCGCTCTCGAACAACACCAAGCTCTGGCCGAGCACGAAGTCCGGTCCGGTAAGCTCCGACTGGGCCGACGGTTCGCCCTGCGTCGTTTCACTGACGAGGGCCTTGCTCTCCGTGACCGCCAGGCCGGAAAAATCACCGGCGTTCAGCAGCAGGTCCCGGACCTCGGGTTGCCCTCCCGAGCAGGCGGCCAGGAAGGCGATTATCGCCCCCAATGACCAGACCATGAGGGTGGCTATTCGTCTGTACCTGGGGTGCCCCAACCGCCACCTCCCGAGGTGCGGATGCTCAGAATGTCTCCGGCCTCCACGTCCAGTATTTCCTTGCCGGCCAGTGTTACTTCTTCGTAGCCGCCCCGGAAGAGCACGTTCTCGCCCGTGTGGCCGTGGTGGCCGCCGTGGTAGCCCGGCGGCGGACGCTTCCGGCGCTCCGACAGAACGGTGACCCGAGCCGGGGCAAGGAACTCCACGTCCCGCACCAGGCCGTCGCCGCCCCGGTACTTTCCATCGCCGCCTGAGCCGCGTCGCAGGGCGTACCGCTTCAGGCGCAGGGGGAAGGCAAACTCCATCGCCTCGATGGGGGTGTTCATGGTGTTGGTCATGTGGGTGTGGATCCCCGAGATACCGTCCTTGGTGGGCCGGGCGCCCATCCCGCCCCCGATGGTCTCGTAGTAGACGTAGGGCCGTTCTCGAATTGGGTCGTGCCCCCCGATGATCATGTTGTTCATGGTGCCCTGGCTGGCCGCCGGTATCAGTTCGGGGAGCGCCTGCGCCAGGGCGGCGAGCAGCACGTCGGTGATGCGCTGGGAGGTCTCGACGTTGCCTCCGGCCACTCCGCGCTGGGGCTCCGGGTTCACCAGCGAGCCCAGCGGCGTGATAATGTGCACTGGTCGGAGGCAGCCCTGGTTGGCCGGGGCATCGCCGCCGACCAGGCAGCGGATCACGTAGAGACAGGCCGACACGGTGACCGCATGGGGGGCGTTGATGCAGCCGGGCCGCTGGGGTGACGTGCCGGTGAAGTCCACCGTGATCCGGTCGCCGTCCACCGTTATGGCCACGGCTATGGGAACGAGTTCCTCGGTGACGCCGTCGTCGTCCATGTAGTCCAACACCCGGTACACCCCGTCGGGGATGCGCTGGATGGCCTGGCGGGTCACCCGCTCCGAGTAATCGAGCAGCGCTTCCATGTGCTCCAGAGTCTCGCTGCTGCCATAGCGCTGGACCACCTCCTGGAGGCGGCGTTCCCCCACTCGGATGGAAGCCATCTGGGCTGCCAGGTCGCCTTTGCGTTCTTCCGGCGTGCGGGAGTTGCGGCAGATGAGCTGGATGACCTCCCGGTTGAGCCTTCCGCCACGGGCCAGCTTGATCGGCGGAATTATGGTGCCCTCCTGGTACATCTCGGTGGACAGAGGCATCGAGCCGGGGGTCATGCCGCCCACGTCGGCGTGGTGGCCCCGGTTGGCGACAAAGCCGGCCAGGCGCTTGGCGCCATCCTCTTCAGCGTACACCGGGGCGACCAGGGTAATGTCCGGAAGGTGGGTGCCGCCCAGGTAGGGGTCATTGAGGATCACCATGTCCCCTTTGCGGAGGGTGTTGGGGAAGGCGGTCAGCGCCGCCTGTACCGAGGCGGGCATCGCGCCGAGGTGTACCGGCACATGGGCTGCCTGGGCCACCATCTGCCCCTGGGGATCGAAGATGGCGCAGGAGAAATCCCGCCGCTCCTTGATGTTGGGCGAGTAGGCGGTGCGCAGCAGGGCCACGCCCATCTCCTCGGCCACCGAAATGAACATGTTCTTGAAGACTTCCAGGCTTATCGGGTCGACGGGCATCGGTCACCCCTTCTCGTTAGTCAATGCCGCGGTTACAACCCGGCCAGCAGGTCCGCCCCTTTGTCCCCTTCCTTGGGAACGGCCAGGGTGTAGTACTCGGTGCTCATGATCTCCCGCATCATTTCCTGGGGCAATTTGGCAAAAGGCCCGTTGGGGTCAATCTGGGTCCGGTGGCAGTTAAGCGAGGCGACCTTGGTCTCCACGTAGGCGCCGACGTCCACCACCGTGGTCACGTCTTCGTCCGGGGACCCGATGGTCTCGATGTCCAGGCTGGCGAAGGGCGGCGTGATGCCCGCGTTCAGCATCTGCTGCCACATCCGCCGGAAGTTGCTGCGGGGGAAGCAGACGTAGTAGAGCAGCCGCGGAGACCAGGCCTGCCGGGCGTGGGTCGAGTCTCCCTCGTGGCCAGGATCACCGGCCAGGGCGAAGGCCCGGGTTGCGTGGCGGTAGACCGCCGTGTGGTCCGGGTGACCGTAACCCCCCGTCGGGTCGTGGGTGAAGACCATCTCTGGGCGCGTTTCCCGGATGATCTCCGCCAGTTCGCCGGCCACCTTCTCCGGGTCGGCCTGGGACAGGGAGTCCGGGTGGGTGTTGTCGTCGGTGCCGGCCATGCCGGAGTCACGGTAGCCCAGGAAGCGCAGGTCTTGCACGCCGGTTACGGACATGGCCCGGCGCAACTCCTCCCGGCGCACCTGGGCCAGGGTTTCCGGAGTAGCCAGGGAGGGGTCGCTGATCTCGCCCACGTCTCCGTTGGTGGTGCACACCAGGGTAACGTGGGCTCCTCGCTCCACCAGCATGGCGAGGGTGCCACCGCAGCCGAAGCCTTCGTCGTCGGGGTGGGCGAAGGCGGCCAGCACGGAGAGGCTGTGGAGGTCTTGAGCGGGTTCGTTCGACACTATCGCATCCTGCCGTTCAAGAATTCCTGCTCAGAGTTTGTCACCCGGCCGAACCGGGGATCACATGGGTCACGTTGGAGCAAGCTCTGTCCCCCTACTCCGGCTCCAGCACCAGGTTGCCGTAGGGGTCCACGGCGCCGCCCCAGCCGGGTGGCACCACGATGGTGCTGTCCATCTGCACCACCAGGGCCGGCCCCTGGATTTGGTTTCCGCTCCGCAGCATTTCCCGTTGGTACAGGGGTGTGGCCAGAGAGCCGTCGCGGAACACCACCTCCGCTTCGCCCATCTTGGCGGCGGACGGATCGGCCGCTCCGGGGGGCTCCGGGGTGGCCTGAGGCTTGTCGACGGCCAGCAGAAGCTTCAGCCGCAGGTTGACGATCTCCACGCGTTCGCCCCGGTCGGCGTAGCCGAATCTCTGAAGGTGGGCCCGGTAGAAGCTGTCGGTGACGGCGCGCTGCAGGTCGCGTCTACCGGATGGTGACGGGTAGTCGATGGTCAACTCGAAGGATTGGCCGACGTAGCGGGCGTCCAGGAAGCGGCGAGCTTCCATCCGGTCAATGGGCAGGCCTTCCTTCCGCAGCTCCTCGCGGGCCAGACGCTCCATGCCGTGGAACTCCTCGTCCAGGCGGAGCCGGGTCACGTCGTCGCCCCGCAGCATCGCCGTTCGCGAGTAGTCCTTGACCACGTCGGCGATGGCCACCCCCAGGGCCGAGAGGATGCCGGGTCTGGGGGGCACCAGCACCCTCGGGATACCCAGCTCTTCGGCTAGCTCGCAGCTGTGCATCGGGCCGGCGCCGCCGAAGGGCACTAGTGTAAAGCGGCGGGGGTCGTAGCCCCGCTCCAGGGAGATGGCCCGGATGGCCCGCTCCATGTTGGCGTTGACCACGCGGTTGATACCCAGGGCCGTTTCCTGGATCGTTGCGCCTATCTGCGACGCCAGGCCGGACATCAGGCTTTCGGCCCGGGCCCGGTCCAGGGTCAAGCGCCCCCCGAGGAACTGGTCGGGCAACAGCCGCCCCAGGGTCAGGTTGGCGTCGGTGACCGTGATCTGGTCACCTTTGCCGTAGCAAGCCGGGCCGGGGTCCGCCCCCGCCGACTGGGGCCCCACCACCAGCGCGCCACCAGCATCCAACCGGGCGATGGAACCGCCGCCGGCCCCCACGGTGTGGATCTCGATCATGGGAACGCTGATGGGATACCCTCCAACGTTGGAGGCGGTGGTCTCTTTGATAGTCCCCGGGCAGAGGGAGACGTCGGTGGAGGTGCCGCCCATGTCCAGGGTGATGATGTCCGGGTAACCGGCCTGGACCCCCGCGTAGAAGGCGCCCACGACTCCGCCGGCGGGGCCGCTCAAGATGGTGCGCACCGGCTGCTCCGACGCCAACCGGGCGGTGATGCTGCCCCCCGAGGATTGCATGATCCGCAGTTCGTTACCGAGGGACTTTTCCAGTTCGCCGAGATAGTGTGCCATCAGCTTCCCAACGTAGCAGTTCACCACCACTGTGCCGGTGCGCTCGTATTCGCGGAACTCGGGGAGTACGCGGCTGGAAATGGAGATGAAGGGAGGCTCGGGTAGCTTCTGCAGAGCTTTGAGAACCATCTCTTAGTGGGCCGGGTTGAGGAATGAAAACAGGAAAGAGACGGCCACGGAATCGACCTGGGCTTCCTGTATCAATCGGACCACTGTTTCTATAGCCGCGGGGGACAGGTCCTCGATGATGGTCCCGGTATGGTCGACCCGCTCCGGCAGCCCGAAGCGCAGCTCCCAGGGCGCCAGGGCCGGAGCCCGGTCCATATTCAGGTTGTAAAGCTCGGTGCGGGCCTGGCGGCCGATTTCCAGCACGTCTTCGAAGCCCAGGGTGGTGACGAGGGCCGTGCGGCCGCCTTTGCCCTCCAGCAGAGCGTTGGTCGCGACGGTGGAGCCGTGGACGAAGTCGGCCTCACCCACCCTCACCCCGGTTTCGGCCACTCCCTGGAGGATGCCCCGGGTGGGGTCGTCGGGGGTCGAAGGGAGCTTGTGGACTCGGAGCCGGCCATCTTCGAGCACGGCGATGTCGGTGAAGGTTTCGCCGACGTCGATGCCCACTATGGTCCTGGTCATCGAGCTAGACGCCTTGGTCTTCGAGATTCCGTGGCTTGGTTGACATAGCAGCTAATTACCCCAAGGCATCGATGGTGAACAATATCTCCCTGTATCCTTTCACCGAAGGGAGACTGGGGAGTGTTCCTGACAGGGTATGCCCATGTAGGGCTCAGGAATTTGTGCATAGTTCAGTAAACAAAGCCGGACCCAATGGAGAGGTGAGCCGGCTACTGAGAGTCCTCCAGGCCGATCCTCAGCCGCTTGTTGATGCGCCCTTTGCTCTCGTGACGCACCACTTTGATGACGCCTACCTCGCGGGTGTTGGCAACGTGGGTGCCGCCGTCGGCCTGGGTGTCCAGCCCCTTTATCTCGATGGTCCGCACCTCTCGGATGCCGGGTGGGAGCAGGTTTATCTTGGTGCGGATCAGGTCCGGGACCTGTTCGGCTTCTTCCCGGGTCAAGTTGCCCACCAGCACGTCCCGGGCCGCCGCAACCTCGGCGTTGATCTTCTCCTCCACTTCCTGGGCGAACTCGGCGCTCATCTGCTCCAGTTCGAAGTCCATCCGGGCCTCGCCTGGGCGCATGTCTCCGCCGGTTACCTTGGCTCCGTAGTCGCGCCAGATCACGCCGCAAAGGATGTGCAGGGCGGTGTGGGTGCGCATCAGGTGATAGCGCCGCTCCCAATCGATCCGGCCAGTGATCGAGGCCCCAGCCGCCGGCGCCGGCCCTTCAATCCGGTGCACTATCTTACCTTCCGACCGGCCCACCTGGGTGACCGGATGTTCCTGATCCTCGGATATCAGGACGCCGGTATCGTACGGCTGACCGCCGCCGCCGGCGTAGAAGGCGGTGCTGTCCAACACCACGCCACCTTCCACCACCTCGGTCACGGTGGCCTAGAACTCCTTCAAGTAGCTGTCGTCATGGAACAGAAGGTTGGTCATCCGTTGCCTCTATCTCCCTGGTTTTCTCGCGGGCAGCCTCGCATCTTGTAGAAGGGTATGGCCGGAACCCGCCGATTGCGCCGCCAATTGGGGTAACACCGGAGCTTCGTCCCAGCGGCCGAACCCTTCAAAAGCCCCTCGGACTTGCTGAGTCTCGGCTGGGGCCCCGAGTTTGCCGCGCCGGCCCGGTGGCCGAACGCGCCACGCGCTCCGGCTCAGGGGGCGTAGCGGTTGATGGTTGGATATTGACGCGACGGTCAGTCGTTTGACCGGAGTGCCGGAGTGATTGAAGACAGTCGCCCGCGAGGAAACCCGCCGTAGGCGAAGCTTCGATGACCGCCGGCCGATCTCTTCAGTGGCGCCGGATGGTATTATAGCAGACTCAAAGTGTCTTCTATCGGCTGGCCGGAGACCGGCCCCGGCGAAGGTTGCCGGTTGCCCATATCCGCCTTGGTTCTCGCAATAATGCGTTGTTTTTGCCTTGCGGGAGTGACATAATACCGATGCTAGCAGGGTTCTTGCCTGGCCGGGCAGGGAACTACTGTTCCAGAGCGCCAAATATCAGCATTTCAGCAGGTGGTCCGAGAATGAAGATTTCGTGCTTACAGGAAAACCTAAGCCGTGGGTTGGCCATAGTGGGCCGGGCGGTAGCCACCCGCGCCACCCTGCCGGTGACCCAAAATGTGCTGCTCAGCGTCGATCAGTCGATGCTCAAACTTTCCGCCACCAACCTAGAGGTGGCCATCACCACTTGGACCGGCGCCATGATAGAGGATGAAGGGTCGGTGACGGTTCCGGCCCGGCTGCTGACCGAGTTCGTGAGTTCGTTGCCCAACGACCGGATCGACCTTGAGTTGCAGCCCGGCACCAGCATTCTCCAGCTTTCCTGCGCCCGTTCGAAGGCTACCATTCATGGGACCGACGCCGCCGAGTTCCCGCCGATCCCCGCCGTGGACGAAGCCATCGCGGCGCGAGTGGACTCGCGGGCCTTGAAGTCGGCCATCTCCCGGGTCGCCTTCGCCGCGGCCACCGAGGAATCCAGGCCGGTCCTGACCGGGGTGGAGATGAAGCTAGAGGGCGACCGGTTTAGCCTCGCGGCGGCCGACGGGTTTCGCCTGGCCGTCCAGCACGGCAAGTTGCAGCAACCGGTGGAGGCAGAGATCAAGGTCATCGTTCCAGCCCGGACGCTGAACGAGCTGAACCGGCTGCTGGGAGACCAGGAAGAACCGGTGGAGATCATGATGACCCCCGCCAAAGGACAGGTGATGTTCCGCGTGCGGGGCGCCGAGACAGTTGAGGTGGTCTCGCAGCTGCTTCAGGGCGCCTTCCCCAACTACGAACAGCTGATTCCCAAGGGCTACCAGACCCGCGCCGTGCTGGATTTACCGGCGCTGCTGCGGGCGGCCCGAACGGCAGCCATCTTCGCCCGGGACGGCAGCAACATCATCCGGGTTCAGCTTGTGCCGGCCGATGGTGGAGAAGGTTCCGGGAAGCTCATCATCTCAGCGCGGTCCGAAGAGGTCGGCGACAACGAAGATGAGGTTGATGTCGAAGCCATTGAGGGCGATGAGGGCAAGATCGCCTTCAACAGCCGGTATCTGCTGGATGTGCTACAGGTGCTGGAACGCGGTAAAGTGGCGCTGGAGACAACCACCTCATCCAGCCCCGGCGTGTTCAAGCCCATCGACTCGGAAGATTACATCCACGTGGTCATGCCGATGTTTGTACAATGGTGACTAAATCCGCATCTTGAGAAACCAAGGCAGGAACACTCCCTTCTATCCGAACTTCCTCCCTTGATGCTGCAACCTGGATATCTAGCGCTCGAAGGATCAGCGCCATATCCTCCTCTGAAGCTTGTACCACCCACTCCCTGATCCTCGTCGCGGCCTCAGGTAGGGTCTCGGCTAAAAGGTCGAGGTCCAAGCCCTGGGGCCGAGGCACATCTAAAACCCTGTTCTCTGACTCGAGACGAAGGCGGTGCCGGCTTAACTCTTCGCTCTTCGACTCAAGAATATTCTGTGGCAGTGACCCATTGATGTACAGGTCAGCGAGTCTGCGCTGCTGCTCTTCAATCTTCTCGATCTCTTTACCGATACATATTGCCTTTGACAGGTCTACCCCTTGCTCACTCAGATATTTCGCCTCAGCTAGGATTCTTCCGGGGTCAGCCAGAATCTTGATAACCTGCTCCAAGACCGTCCGCTCTAATTGCGCCACAGGTACGTATTTGGAGTCGCAAGTTGCCTCGAAGTTGCCTGCATAGGAATGCCTACAACGGTAGTAAGCGTATCGTCCTCTTGCCATAGCTTGGCCTACCATAGGGGTACCGCATGCTAGGCATCGGAGGCGCCCCCGTAGTCTGTAATCCCGTGAAGGACGGCCTCTCAAACGCCTTTGTGGGTCACCAAGGACCTGCTGTGCAACAGCGAATATCTCAATTGAAACGATGGCCGGAGTTGCACCCGGAATGTCGATCCACGCGCTCTCAGGTTGAGTCACAATACGACGCTGCTTCTTACCGTCCCGGCCGTTTCGAACTCTTTCTGCCCGAGTCCGCCGATACACTGTTCGGCCGGTGTAAGTCTCATTCATGAGCATGCGCCGGATGGTCAGTGGGTGCCATCTCCCTCCACCGAACGCAGTTAAACCCTCACGGTTGAGTTCGCCCGCTATCCGGCTGCATCCGTCTCCCTTACAGAATTGCTGAAAAATGCGGTTAACTATGACAGCTTGGTCTTCATTTATTTTCCGCTGACCGGTCTCCTGGATGTAGCGGTAACCATAGATACCTTTGCCAGTGCCCTGAGGAATTCTCCCTGATCTCGCCTTCTCCGCCTTGCCCCTC
>JASMCQ010000005.1 GCA_030753265.1 Dehalococcoidia bacterium | reverse complement strand
GCAGGTGGTCGAGACCCTGCGGATGAGAACCGGGTCCCGGCTCGGTGACTTGAAAGAGCGGGGCATCGATCTGCTGAATAGAGTGAAAATCTCCTCCGCCGCGGAACGGATGGGCAGCTTTCCTCATCAGATGAGCGGGGGCATGAACCAGAGGGTCGTGGGCGCCATCGCCCTGGCCGGTGGGCCCAAGGTGCTAATCGCCGACGAGGCGACCACCTCACTGGATGCCACCATTCAATACCAGTACCTGCAATTGCTGAGAGACCTGCAGGCGGATACGGGGCTGTCCATCATCTTCATCACCCACGACTTTGGCATTGTAGCCCATATGTGCACCCGGGTGGCGGTGATGTACGCCGGCAAGGTCGTGGAAACCGCCGGGGTGCGGGACCTGTTCAATAATCCCGCCCACCCGTACACCGAGGCGCTGATGCGGTCGGTGCCAAACGTGGAGGAAGATGTGGACCACCTGTACTCCATCGAAGGTCAACCCCCCGCCCTGGACAAGCTGCCGCAGGGGTGCGCCTTCGCCGACCGGTGCCCCCACGCCTACGACCGGTGCCGGGAGGCGTACCCTGAGCAGTTAAAGGTGTCCGAAGGCCACTCCGCCTCTTGCTGGAAGCTGGCATGACCCAGCTGCCGACAGCCCAATCCAACGATGCCGTGGTAGAGGTAGCGGACTGCCGGAGGCACTTCTCGGTGACCAAGGGGTTGTTGCTACGTAGATTGGTCGGCCTGGTTAAAGCGGTGGATGGAGTGTCCTTCGAGATCCATCCGGGTAAGACCTTCAGTTTGGTGGGAGAGTCGGGCTGCGGCAAGACCACCACCGCCCGGCTGATTCTTCAGGTGGAGAAGCCAACGTCGGGCGCTATCAAATTCAAAGGTAAGAGCCTGGCCGACTTCACCAGCGCCGAATATATCGAGTACAGGACCTCGGTGCAGGCTGTTTTCCAGGATCCCTGGGGCTCCGTGAACCCCCGCATGCGGGTGGGCTCAATCATCATGGAAGCCTTGATTCACCACCGACGCCCCTCCAAAGGAGAGGTCAAGGAGCGGCTAGAGCAGCTTCTTCAGGATGTAGGGTTACACTCCTTCCACGCCGATTACTTCCCCCATGAGTTCAGCGGGGGACAGCGCCAGCGCATCGCCATTGCTCGGGCCCTGGCCTTGGACCCCAAGCTGATCGTGCTGGACGAGCCGGTTTCTGCCCTGGATGTTTCGATACGGGCCCAGATCATGAACCTGCTGCGGGACCTGCAGGAGCGGTACAGCGTAAGCTACCTTCTGATCGCGCATAGCCTGGCCACCGTGCGCTACATGAGCCACGACGTTGGGGTGATGTACCTGGGGAAGATTGTGGAAAAGGCCCCCACCCGAGAGCTGTTCAACAATCCGATGCACCCTTATACCAAGGCCTTGATCGCCGCGGCCCTCCCTTACCATCCCGACTCCCAGCGTGATGGGATGGTCATTTCGGGGGAAGTCCCATCGGCCCTCAATCCCCCTTCGGGGTGCTCCTTCCATCCCCGCTGCCCTTTCGTCATGGACCGGTGTTCCGTGGAGACTCCCCAGCTTCGCGAGATCGCCCCGGGACACGTCTTGTCCTGCCATCTGTATTCCCCGGAAAACGGAGCATACCCAGCGGAAACCGCAAAGGCGCCCTAGCGGGCGCAACGAGCAAGCGGTTGGGGCTTAATACCCGGGCCGGGTTTACCCTGACCCATTCTGACCTGCCTGGAGGCCAAGGGTGGGTCGCGGGAGCCCCCAGCCGACCGAACACCTCGGCCCGGATGCGCCAGCGGCCACGGCCCTACGCTGTACCTAAGCCCAAGGCGTACCAAACCGGAGAGACGGGCGAAATTGTCCAGGCGGACACCCTGGATGTGCGTCCTCTGCCCGGGGTCATCCTCAAGAACCTTACCGCCCATTATGTAGTCTCCCGCTGGGATGTGCTGGAGGCCCACTCGGACCACGGCTAGCACGGCCCGCGCCTTCCTAGATGGCCTCCAGGCTCGGCTGCCTTTCCCTCTGAAGGCCATTCAGCCGGATGGCGGCAGCGAGTTCCAAGCCGTGTTTTAACGAGCCCGCAAACTGGGCAGAATTCACCTCTCGGTCCTGCCTTCCAGGCCCCCAAGCTTGAAGGTCATGCGTAACAAGCCCCACGGACCCATACCGAGGAGTTCTATGAGGTCTGCCCCGATGATTTGGAGTTCGCCCCTCCAAACCGGGGCCTCAGGGAGCGGGTGTACAACTACATGCGGCCCCACCAGTCACCGGGGGACCTGACCCGCTTCGAGCATCCCGGTAAATCTCCGGTAAATCTCAAGGACGCAGGTGAAGCATTTTCGATCCTCTCCGCCAACTCCCAACCGCCAGGGGAGTCAAGGCCTGAAACCCCAACGGGCACGGGCCCTGCCCGCGGGAACTGATGAGCTGGTACCATCGGGCGAGAGGAGAGGAGAGGATGCGGCCATACACAACCCCAAGCAAGGAGAGAATGTGTCACCAATCTGCTGTACGAACACCCACAGTTGTCAAATCCTTATGAGGATAGTATAATGCCCCCTTCGATGGGACTTGGCGTGAAGCCTGTTCCCGTATGCTCGTTAGCTTAGAACAAAGGCGCCGGAAATCCTCAGCCAGGTGACCGCTCTTTTGAGGCTCGGACAGGGTTGGCGCGACGGCGCCGGTTGAAGGGCGCTGGTCGCCATCTTGGTAGAAAGCCCAGGTCTCACGATCGGTGGAATTGAGGAAGACATCACTCGGGCCTAGCCTGAACTGGCCTCGGGGTTTGCAGGTGATCCTCTCTTCCCGGGGCGGATGGGGCCGGTGACGGCAATGGCCGACGCTGAACGCTAATAGCTGGAGGAATTTGTATAGTATTTTCGGATCCCCGTATCTCGGGTGCTTGGTGATTGCTGGCGCTCCGCATTGAATCGCCCACTGGGAGCGGCAGAGGTGTTAAACAGGCCCCTGTTTGCACCCCGGAGCACCGGCACTTTTTACCACAGTCCCTTGACGCCAGGGCAGATGACCAAAATTAGGCAGCGAGGTGGACCATGAAATCTGGTGACCAAAGCAGGGCGTACATACTACGGCTTATGGGCCTGGGGCTCGGCCTCGTGCTCTTGTTTGCCGTAGCTTGCGGCGCCTCGGCGACCGCAACCCCTAGACCGACCAATACAGCAGTTCCGGTAGCAGCCACGGCAGTGCCGGCGGCAGCCACGGCGGTGCCGGTCGTACCAACATCGGCTCCGGTAGCCACCCAGGTGCCGGCGGCCACCGGCCCCACCGGTAGCCTTATTCTGGCAACGTCAGACTGGGGCAACGAGCTTTTCTCCGACCACGACGTGCGTGGTGAGGGCGGCCTCTACCAGGGACTGGCCCATGACTTCATCCTCCAGGGTGAAGGCGGTAAGAAAGTGGTGCCGGGTTTGGCCACGGAATGGAGCTTCACTCCGGACGGGCTCACCTGGACCTTCGTAATGCGCGAGGGTGTCAAGTACCACAACGGGGATATAATGACCGCGGAGGACGCGGCCTACGCCATGGAGGAGAACCTGGGCCCACGGGCGGAGACGGAGTCCGTTTCGCCCACCAACGCCAATATGTCCAGGGTCACCGAGCCCTGGGTGGTTTCGGGGCCCAATTCCATCAGCGTAACTACCGACACACCCCAGACCTTCCTCGCTTTCTACCTCTCGGAGATGTTTGCCGGTCCCCGCGGCACGATCTTCCAGAAGGCTTACCGGGAGAGCGTGGGACGGGACGGGTACAACGACGACCCCACCCCAGGCACAACGGGTCCCTGGATGCTGGAACAACATGACAAGGGGTCACGGATGCTGTGGTCGCGGTTCGCCGACTACTGGAAGCTCTACGAGCGGAACCACAGTTACCAGAACCTGGACATGCGGCTGATCCCAGAGCTGTCCACCAGAGTAGCGGCCCTTCGCGCCGGCGAGGCCGACCTGGTAGAGGCCAACCTTGAGGTGCGGGACCAGGTAGAAGACGCCGGCGGGCAGATCATCTTCGGCCCCGAAGCCCTGTATCTGTGGTTCCTCAGCGAGGGCTGCTGGCCGGACAACGGGACTGGTCATGCCCTGGACGTACCCTGTGACAAGCAGGAGTTCCGCCAGGCGCTGGACTACGCCCTCGACAAAGAACTGATCGCCGAAGAGATCTACGGCGGCGAAATGGCGATCATCGAAGGATGGGCCCACGTCACCCCGGCGTCCCTGGGATACAAGCCGGAACTGGACTCCTGGCCCTACGATGTGGAAAAGGCCCGGGAATTGATGGCCTCTATCGGCTGCGCCGAGGGCAGTTGCTTCCCCGACCCGTACCAGCTATACACCTGGGAGGCAGGGGAGTTGCCCTTCGTGCCCGAGGTGTCCCAGCTGGTCTGCGCCCAGTGGGAAGAAGCCTTTAGCATCAACTGCGAGGTCGAGGTGGGTGACTCGGTGTCCATCAAGGACAAGATGCACTCCTTCGAGATCGCGGGTTTCTTCACCGCACGGCCCAACGAGGCCCGGTTCGACGGCGGCAGCATCATGTTCAGTGGCTACGCCTCGCCGCAGCCCACCAGAGGCATGAACGCCGACCTGAAGGCTGTGGTCCAAAAGGCCACCGAACTCGTCGGCACCATGGAAGAGCGGCATGAAGCCTACTACCAGGCAAACAAGGTCGCGCGGGAGCAGCACTGGGAGTGGAGCTTGTTCTACACGAACTCCCCCTGGGCAGCTGGTCCCAAGGTCAAGTCTTGGTCGCCCTCGGCGATGGTGCCCTACGCCAGCGCCCTCTGGACGGTCGAGCTTAACCAATAATCTTTAGAACCCTTTGAGCGGGGGTTCGGGGAGTCAGCATGGCCCCGGCCCCCGCGCTCTTGGGTGGAAGTTCCCAGGTTGGCCCACGTGAGTTGGCTTGCCAATGACCCTGGGCCCCCTGGGATGGCATCGGCATCGAAAAGGGGCCGGCGGGCTTCCCGCCGTGCCCTGTAAACCGGGCATGGCGGCCCTACGGGGCCGCCATTTTCGAGAACAAGCACCCGCCACCGGGTGAGAAGACTGGAGGCATTGCCGCATGGGCCGCTTTATCCTTTTCCGGCTGCTTCAGGCCGCCATTACGTTGCTGGCCCTCAGCGCCGGGGTCTTCTTCGCCGTGAACATAACCGGAGACGTGGTGTCTTTTCTGACCAATCCCCAGGATACCCAGGAAGAGCGGCAGGCGATGCGGGAGAGGCTGGGTCTGGACCGGCCGGTCTACGTGCAGTACGCCAAGTTCTTGGGACACATGGTTAAGGGCGATTTCGGCGATTCTCCAACCTGGGGCGTGCCGGCCAGAGACCTGCTGGCGGAACGCCTGCCCAACACCATCAAGCTTGCCGCCGCCGGGTTTCTGTTAACCGTGATCATCGGCATTCCCTTAGGAATCATATCCGCGGTAAACCGGCGCGGCTTGGTCGACCGCGTGGTGACACCCCTCGCCATCGTCGGGATGGCCGCCCCCCAATTCTGGGTGGGAGTAATGCTCATCCTTCTCTTTGGGGCCATATTAGGTTGGCTCCCCACCTTCGGGATGGGCGGGCCCAGCCACTTCGTTCTGCCCGCTTTCTCCCTGTCCCTATTCCTCATTGCGGGCATGGTGCGGCTCACCCGGTCCAGCATGCTGGAGGTACTCGACAGCGAGTACATCAAGTTTGCCCGGGTCAAAGGGCTGGCCGATTGGCTGGTCATCTGGAAGCATGCCCTCAAGAACGCCGTCATCCCCGTCATGACCTTCGCCGGCATAAGCCTTGGCGGGCTCCTCAACGGCTCCATCGTGGTGGAGGTGGTGTTCGCCTGGCCGGGCGTGGGAAGGTTGATGCTGACCTCTGTCACCCAGCGGGACTTCACCGTGGTGGAGGCCACGGTCCTGACCTCCGGAGGGCTGTACATCTTGATGGCGACCATCGTGGATATTTTGTACGCTTACGTGGACCCCAGAATACGGGAGACCTAGCCAAGGCGTCCCTTTCCAAGGAAACACGGCGTCCGGGATCGCGGGGTCCCGGGACTACCTCTTCCAAAGTGGGACTTCCAGGCAGTGTTGGAGCGGAGGATGCGGTTCCAGTACATATTGTATGAGAGACGGGGCCAGGTGGCCTATATAACCCTCAACCGGCCGGAGAGAATGAACGCCCTTCATTCCGCCGCCAGCGCCGAGTTATACGACGCGTTGAGTGATATGGAAGGTGACTCGGACGTGCGAGTGGCGGTGATCACCGGCACCGGCGACCGGGCCTTCTGCGCCGGCAACGACCTGAAGTATGCCGCGGAGCACACCACTGAGATAGGGCACCCCGTCGAGAAAGGTGGCTTCGGCGCCATTGCCCAAAGGTACGAACCCCTGACCAAGCCCATTATTGCCGCGGTCAACGGATACGCGCTGGGTGGGGGATTCGAAATGGCATTGGCCTCCGATATCATCGTGGCGGCGGACCACGCCCAGTTCGGCCTCACCGAGCCCAAGTGGGGCAGGGTAGCCGGCACCGGTATTCAACGCTTGCCCCGGCAACTGCCGCTGAAGATTGCGATGGGTTTGATTCTTACCGGCGGCCGCATCAGCGCCCAGGACGCCTTGACGGCCGGACTGGTCAACGAGGTGGTCCCCCTCGGGGACCTCATCCCGGCGGCGGACCGGTGGGCCGCTCAGATAGTGGAGTGCGCTCCCCTATCGGTCCAGGCCTGTAAACAAGCGATCACGATGGGCGCGGACCTTCCCCTGGATGCAGCACTGGCACGCCGCTACCCGATACACGAACAGGTGGGCCTCTCTTTGGACCGGGCCGAAGGCGCCAAGGCTTTCTCCGAGAAGCGCCGCCCGGTATGGCAGGGGCGTTAATCAGTAAGCATAGGAAGGGGTAGCTGGCGGGTAGCGGAAAATTTGAACAAGGGCACCGGGAGCCGGTCCAGGAATGTCTGAGGAGTTGCGTCCCCCATCCTTCGGCAGGTCCGGTTGAGTCCTTTGATGCGTCGGGGACGGCTTGGAACCGGGTCCCGGCGCCGATGCCGGGTTTCCCGATGTGATGAGGGGACTTTCCCCGCCGGCGGGCACGCCACAGGACGGCATGCGGGGAAGGAATCGGGCGCGAAAGCTTAACGCGTGAACTTCAAATGCGAGGGTCAGCAGCATAGGGCGCTGGCCGGGAGATCGAGATGGTTGCGAGCACTTTGGCGACCAAAGAGAGCATCCGAGCGAAGATTGAGGGCCTGATGGGCAAGCCCTTTCATACCATCACGTCGGCGCCGGTAACCGCCACCGACGTGCGCCGGTGGGGAATGGCCGTCTACTGGCCGGAGAGGCCTCCCCGACTCTTCTGGGACGAGGAGTACGCGAAGAACTCCCGTTTTGGCAGCATAGTTGCTCCCGCGGAGTTCAACCCCTTCGCTTGGCCCTTGGATGACAGCGGCCACCTGGCGCTCGGCCACCTGCCGATCTGGCCTGACATGGGCCAGATCGCGGGAGACGATCGTGGCGCCGGACTGCGCGACCCCCGGTCTAAAGAAGGCTTCGCGGTGCGGAGTTTCAGCGCCGGGAACGAGGCCGAGTACCACGCGCCGATCCGAGTGGGCGACGTGATAACCGGCACCAGCGAGATGAAAGGCGTCTACGAGAAGACCGGCCGGTCCGGCATACTGCTCTTCGGCCTGAACGAAGCCCGGCTGACCAACCAGAATAACGAGTTGGTGAAGCTGCTGCGGCACCTGCGGGTGTTCATCTTCGACCAGCCTGACGCCCCCTCCCAGGGCCTGGACCAGGTCCGGGTAGTCCCTACCGGCAACCCGCACCAAGAATGGGCCACCCCGATGCTCTTCGATCCCAAAGGCGTGTCCTTCGACCAGATCGAGGAGGGCGGCACCCTGCCTATCTTTCGGCGATATACCGACCTCATGAACTACAACCGCTACGCTGCGGTCAACGATGAATACGTGTACCACCACCAAGATCCAGACATCGCCAACAGCCGGGGGCAGAAAGACGTGGACGGAATGGGGCTGCTTCAATTCGCCTACCTCCACAACATGCTTCGGCAATGGATCGGTGAGTCCGGGGACATCCTCAAGTTCGGTGTTCAATACCGGGCCAACAACGGCCGCGGAGACATCGTCACCTGCCAGGGGAAAGTGGTGCGGATGTACCAGGAGGACGGCCAGAACCTAGCGGACGTCGATATGTGGACGGAGAACCAGAGCGGGGAGACCCTATCTCCGGGGACCGCCACCGTATCCCTGCCGGCGCGGGCAAGCTGAAACGGCCGAGGCGCGGGGAATCGTTTGGGAGATCAGCAATGGTTGCGCAACCTGAAGTTTTAGAGACCGACGTACTGGTCGTCGGCGGTGGCGGCGCGGGCTCTCGGGCCGCCCTCGAAGCAAGATTGGCGGGCGCCCGAGTCATTCTGGCGGTAAAGGGCCTGCACAACGCGATGGCCATGCGGGGCGGCGGCGCCACCAACTCGGGGCAATCCGATTGGGGCGGCTTCTTCCTGGACCCGGAGACCGGCGCCGCTCACCTGGCGCCCTGGATGGACGTCAGCAAGTCCACGGTTGAGGACTTTGTCGAGGGCGACTACCGTAACATCATCCAGGCCGGGCAAGGGATGACCGATCCCAAACTGGTCCACACCCTGGTCCAGGACGCGATGTCGCACCGTTACCAACTCCAGGAGTGGGGCATCAAGTTCCACGGCAGGTGGCTACTGCATCACGGCGTGCCCATAATCGCAACGCTCAACAGGCTCCTGCAAGAGAACGGGGTCCAGATCCTCGAAGAGGTCATGGCGGCTGACTTGCTCATCCACCAGGGCCGTTGCATGGGCGCCACCGGGGTGGATTTCCAGGGCAACAGCATAGTAATCAAGGCCGGGGCAGTTATCCTGGCGACCGGGGGCGACGAAGCCCTGTACCGGTACAACTTCCACCCGCCCTGCGTCACCGGCGACGGCCACGCCATGGCCTATCAGGCAGGGGCCACCTTGACCAACATGGAGTTCGGCCAGTTCTTCCTGATCGCCCTGCCCGGCAAGGGACACCCCAACACCGGATTGCTGCGATCGCCGGGGGCGAAGCTCACCAACGGCCGGGGCGAGGAGTTCCTGTCCAACTACCTGCCGGAAGGGGTGACGGCCCAGGAAGTGCTTGACACCCGGGCCGAATACAACCCCTTCACCACCCGGGACTGCGGGAAATACTTCGACGTCGCCACCACCCAGGAGATAATCGCGGGCCGGGCTGGCCCCAACGGTGGCGTGTTTCTAGACCTGACCGAGGCTAACGTTAACCTCCGGGACCAATATGCCGAGTCCTGGCTGAACCAACAGGGCATCTATCCCGACGAGCGACCCCTGGAGATCCTCACCGGCCGGCATTGCGCCGGTGGCGGTTTGGTGATCGACGAAGACGGGGTTACCAGCATTCCGGGGCTGTACGCCAGCGGCGGCGAGGCAGCCGCCGGCGACCACGGCGCGGACCGCCTCGGCGGCCACATGCTGGCCAGCGGCCAGGTGTTCGGCACGAGGTCCGGCCGTCACGCAGCCCGGTACGCCCAGTCCCAGGGCGTCTCCGGCGTGCCTTCCGATATCACCGGCCAGGCCCAAGAGCGCACTGCCCGCCTCAAGAGTCAGAAAGGCAGTATCTCCGTCCGAAAGGTCAAGCAGGAGATACAGCAGCGAATGTGGGAAGACATGCTGGTGGTCCGGACGCCCGAGGGCTTCGACCGGGTGCTCCAGATGGCCGCCCGCATCCGGCAGGAGAGTCTGCCGAAGCTGTCCGTGGACGGCCCCCTTGGGTTGGTGGAGGCGCTGGAGATCGACAACATGCTCACCGTGGCGGAGATGTCCACGAGGGCGGCTTCGACGCGCACCGAAAGCCGAGGCGGCCACAACCGCATGGACCACCCCGACCGAGACGATGCCAACTGGCTCCACTCGATCTCCATCAAGAAAGAAAATGGGAGCATGAAGCTGGACAAGCTTGCCTTCGACCCCGGCTGGAAGGACCGGGAAGGAGACATGGGGCACGCCCGCTGGGGCTAGGAGATACCCGGCTATAATCGCGGTAAAGCGCAGTAAGGCTAGGAAAGGATACAATGGACTTTGAACTCTCAGAAGAAGTGACGATGATGCGGGGCGCCGTTAAGCAGTTCGTCGGCCAAGAACTGCTGCCCCTGGAGCGCGAGTACAACTTCGATGAGATCTACCTACCCGACGAGAAGCGGGCCGAACTCACCAAGAAGGTCAAGGACGCCGGCCTCTCCGGCCTGTACGTGCCGAAACAATACGGAGGGCCCGGTATTGGGTTCGTGGGCCAAGTCGCGATGCAGGAGGAGATTCACGGCGCGATGGTGGGCTACACCGCCTTCGGCAAGCCGGTCTACGAGGGGCTATACCAGTGCAACGCGGAGCAGACGGAAGAGTATCTCATTCCCGCTCTCTGGGGAGAGAAGAAGGCCTGTGCCGGTATTACCGAGCCTATATCCGGGGCCGATCCGTCGATGATGGTGACCTATGCCGAAGAGAGGGATGGGAAGTACATCATCAACGGCCGCAAGATCTTTATTAGCGGCGCGGACAAGGCGGATTTCCTCCTGTTCTACGCCCGACTGAAGGGAGTGGAGGGGCGGGAAGGTGTCACCTGCTTTTTGATGGACACCGACCTTCCGGGTTTCAACGTGGAGCGGCGGATCGAAACACTGGGAGTTCCCACCGGTTCCGGGGGCGACGTGCCCTGCGAGGTGTCCCTGGAAAACGTGGAAGTGCCGGCGGAAAACATCCTCGGAAAGCCGGGCCGGGGCTGGGACGTGCTGCAGAGTTCCCTGGGCGGGGTCAGACTCGGCTTCGGGCCCCGCACGGTGGCCCTCTCCGAAAGGTGTCTCAGGATGGCCCGGGACTACGCCACCAGCCGGGTTACTTTCGGCAGGCCTTTGGCCGACCGGCAGGCAGTCCAGTGGATGCTCGCCGATTCCGCCATCGCCATCGAGAGCCTGCGTTGGATGAGCTACCACTCCGCGTGGAAGCTGGACCAGGGCCTCGACGCCAGAACCGAGATCGCCATGCTGAAGGTCCACGGCTCGGAGACCCTGGAAAAGGTTTCGGACCGGGCCATCCAGATCCATGGGGCCATCGGCATCTCCAAGGATTTTCCACTGGAGCAGATCTACCGCGGGGCTCGGGCGGACCGCATCGTCGACGGCCCCAACGAGGTCCACCGGGTGGTGATCGCCCGAAACCTCACCAAGGGGTACTGGTTCCCCGGTTACTGAAGATTGAATAACGAACCCGCGCCGGGGCATTGAGGGCCCCGGCTGGAATTGGCCGAGAGGCCGCAGAGAGAGAACCATGGAATTTGGGCTTTCGGAAGAAGTACTCATGATGCGGGGTGCGGTGAGGCAGTTCGTCGAACGAGAACTGCTGCCCCTGGAGCGCGAGTACGAATATGACGAGGTCAACCTCCCCCGGGAGAAGCGGGCCGAGCTGTTCCAGCAGGTGACGGACATCGGCCTCGGGGGCCTGTTCGTGCCCAAGGAGTACGGAGGGCCGGGGATCGGGTTCGTGGAGCGGGTCGCGGTGCAGGAGGAGATTCACGCCACCCTGGTTGGCTATTGCGCCTTCGGCCGGCCGGTCTACGAAGGGCTCGCCCTGTGCACGCCGGAGCAGAAGGAAGAGTATCTGATTCCCGCCCTGTGGGGATTGAAGCTGGCCCATGCCGGAATCTCCGAGCCCATAACCGGGGCCGACCCTTCTATGATAGAGACCTACGCCGAGTACCGGAACGGGAAATACGTCATCAACGGCCGCAAGACATTCATCTCCGGCGCCGACGAATCCGACTTCCTCCTGATGTACGCCCGGATGCGGGGCACCGAGGGGAGAGAAGGGATCACCTGCTTCCTGGTGGACACCGACCTGCCGGGCTTCAACATAGAGCGGCACATCCCGGTGATGGGATTGCCCACGGGCGTCTTCGGCGACAAGCCCTGTGAGGTGTCTCTGGAGAACGTGGAGGTGTCGGAGGACAAAATCCTTGGGGAGATCGGCAAGGGCTGGGAGATATTGCAGAGTTCGCTGGGCGCGGTGCGGCTCGTCTTCGGCCCCCGGAATGTGGCCCTCGGCGAAAGGTGTCTCAAGATGTCCCGGGACTACGCCACCAGCCGGACCACCTTCGGCAGGCTCCTTTCGGACCGGCAGGCGGTCCAATGGATGCTCGCCGATTCCGCCATCGCCATCGAGAGCCTCCGCTGGATGGGCTTCCATTCCGCTTGGAAGCTGGACCGGGGACTGGACGCCAGAACCGAGATCGCCATGCTGAAGGTCTTCGGCACGGAGATGCTGGAGCAGGTGTCGGACCGGGCCATTCAGATCCACGGCGCCATTGGAATCTCCAAAGACCTGCCGTTGGAGCGGATATACCGCGGGGCCCGGGCGGACCGCATTGTCGATGGCCCCAACGAGGTCCACCGGGCGGTGATCGCCCGTAATATTACCCGGGGCTATTGGTTTCCCGGCTACTAAAGGTTTGGCGGCTTAGGGGTGACCGGCGGTCCCCCAAGCCCGGAGGCAACAACAACCATGACGAGCGGACTCTTGGACGGGATCAAGGTGGTCGACATTACCCATATGTTGGCCGGCCCGTACTGTGCCCAATGGCTGGGTGACTTGGGCGCCGACGTGATCAAGGTCGAGGCCACCGGCCAGGGAGACCGGTCGCGGCACTCCGCTCCTTCAATCATGAAAGACGGCAAGATCGGCTACGGCCTTCTTGCGGTGAATCGCAACAAGCGCGGCATCTCCGTGAACCTGTCCACCGAAGAAGGACGTAATATCATCTATAAGCTGGTGGAGCAGGCGGACGTGTTCCTGGTGAACCTCCGGGCGACGACGGTCAAGAAGCTGGGCCTGAGCTACGAGGAACTGCGGCGGATCAACCCCAAACTGGTTTACGCCTCGATAACCGGTTTCGGGGACAAGGGGCCCTACAAGGACCTGCCCGGCCAAGACCTGCAGATTCAAGCCATGACCGGCCTGATGAGCATAACCGGCTACAAGGACCGGACTTCCGTGCCGGCCGGCGAGGCGATCGCCGACGCGGTGACGGGTATTCAGACCGCCTTTGGCGTCTTGGCCGCCCTCTACGCCCGGCACGACAGCGGCGTGGGTCAGGAGGTCAAGACCTCCCTCTTCGCCTGCCTCCTCGGCCTTTTCCCGCAGCAGGTGGCGTTCTACATGGGAAACCACTTGATCTCCCCCAAGGCCGAGACGGGGTCAACCCACTCCACTCCACGCCACCCTACGGCGTCTGGCGGACCAAGGATGACAAGGAGGTGGCCATCTCCACCTGGCGGGATGAGCCCTGGAAAGGGTTCTGCGAGGGCACCGGCCGGACCGACCTGCTGGAAAACCCCAAATTTGAAGGCAGTGACCAGCGCTGGGACCATCGGGAGGAGCTTAAAGACATCGTCCAGGACATAATGCTGCAGAAGACCCGGGACGAATGGATACCGCTGCTTCGCAAGCACGGACAGTGGATCGTGCCCGTGCGCAACTTCGAAGAGATCTGCACCGAAGACACCCACCTCCGGGACAACGGGCTGATGTTCGACCTGGACCACCCGGAGTTGGGCACCAGCACCTTCTATGGTCTACCGATCAAACTCAGCGAGACCCCTATGACCGCTCGGAAACACGCCCCCTCCTCGGCGAGCACACCGGAGAGGTACTCCAGGAGCTTGGCTTTAGCGAGACGGAGATCGGCGAGTTCGTCCGGGCGGGCGTAGTCCAGGTCTGAACCATTGTCTGAACCATTGCCTGAACAATTGATGGAGGGTCCCCATTGGCAGTCGCATTAGAGGCAACAACCTCAAAGGGTTCCAAGATATGGGCTTTTCTGGGCCAGGTGAGGCAAGCTCGGCTCCCCTGGATGCCTATCATCATCATGTCAGTGGTGGTGATATGCGCCATCTTCGCGCCGTTCATCGCTCCCCATGATCCGGGCGCCGATGGCATTGATCTGAAAAACAAGAAGCGGCCTCCGGCCATGTTCGGCGGCGAGAACGTATTAAAGACAGTGGTGGATGAGGTCGAACTGGGGAAAGGCAACGTCCTCATAAGCCTCAAAGACGCACAGAAGCTCGATAGCAATGCTAAGCTAGGCGACGAGGTCAGCATCGTCAAGAAGCAGGGGGGTACCTTCACGTATCCCCTGGGCACCGACCGGCTGGGGCGGGACATGCTGAGCCGACTGATCTACGGCGCCAGGACCTCGGCTACCATCAGCCTGGTGGCGCTGGGCGCCGGAGCCGTGATCGGGACTGTCTTGGGCTTGATCGCCGGGTACAAGGGCGGCTTGGTCGACACCGTCATCATGCGGATCACCGATGCCGCCATGGGCTTCCCCACTATCCTGGCCGCGATGATCATTGTCACCATTCTGGGCGCCGGCGTCGTGAACATAATTCTGGCCATCATGGTGACCGTGTGGGCCCGGTTTTCCCGCATGATTCGCGGTGAGGTGTTGAACGTCAGGAACCGGGACTTCGTGATGGTGGCCAAAATAACCGGCGTGTCCGGGCCGGTGATACTCTGGCGCCACATCTTCCCCAACGTGCTGAACACCCTGCTCATCATCGCAACCCTGCTGGTAGGCCAGACAATCCTTCTGGAGGCTTCCCTCAGCTTCCTGGGCCTGGGCCTGGAACCCGGGGCGGCAGCCTGGGGCCTGATGGTCGCCGAGGGCCGGGACGTTCTGATAGACATGTGGTGGCTGGCGTTGTTCCCGGGCCTGGTCATCACGGCGGTGGTGATGGCGTTCAACTACTTCGGCGACTGGCTGAGAGACAGCCTGGACCCGAAACTCCGGCGAATGGGTTAATCCACAGGAAGGTTAGCGCAAATGGAAGATGATGTAGTCCTGAAAGTAGAGGACTTGCGGACTTACTTCTTCACCCGCAGCGGGATCGTCAAGGCAGTTGACGGGATCAGCTTCGAGATGAGGAAGGGAGAGACCCTCGGCGTCGTCGGCGAGTCTGGGTCGGGCAAGAGCATGACCGCTTGGTCCATCCTGGGGTTGGTCCCCCAGCCTGCCGGCCGCATCGTAAGCGGTAAGATCTGGTACATGGGCGAGAACTTGCTGGAAAAATCCCAGGCCGAGATGCGGGAAATTCGGGGCTCGGGCCTGTGCATGGTAATGCAGGACCCGCTCACCTCGCTCAATCCGGTGTTCAGCATCGGAAACCAGCTCATCGAGTGCCTGCGGATGGATTCGTCCCAGCCCGCCAAGAGCATCCGCAGCAGGGCGGCGGGCCTGCTGGCCAAGGTGAACATTCCGGCGCCCGAGACGCGCCTTTCCGCTTTCCCCCACCAGCTTAGCGGCGGCATGCGCCAGCGGGTGGTGGGCGCCATCGCCATCTCCCGCTCGCCAAACGTCCTGATCGCGGACGAGCCGACGACCTCTCTGGACGCGACCATTCAACTCCAGTACCTGAAACTGCTCAATGAGATTCAAGCCGAGACCGGCACGGCCATAATATTCATTACCCACGACCTGGGCATTATTGCCCGCATGTGCAACCGGGTGGCCGTAATGTACGCCGGTAGAATCGTCGAACTTGCGGAAGTGAACGAGCTGTTCGATAACGCGGTCCATCCTTACACCGAGGCCCTGCTGAAATCCATCCCCGACCTGGATGTTGACCTGGAACACCTGCCATCGATCGAAGGCCAGCCACCTTCCCTGGACAACTTGCCAACCGGCTGCGCCTTCGCTCCCCGCTGCCCATACGCCTTTGACAAATGCGAGGAATACCCTCCCAGCTTTGCTATCGGCCCGGGCCACGTATCGTCCTGCTGGAGGCACAACGGTGCACACTCACCCGTCGAATAACGAAACTGCCCTAATCCGCGTTGAGGACGCAAAGAAATATTACCGGATGACCAAAGGGACCGTCATTCGGAAGACCCTCGGCACGGTGAAGGCGGTAGATGGGATTTCCTTCACCATCCCCGAGGGGCAGACCTACAGCCTGGTCGGAGAATCGGGCTGCGGCAAAACCACGACTTCTCGCTTGATCCTGATGGTAGAGCCGCCCTCTGAAGGGAACGTCTACTTTCAAGGCAAATCGATGCAGCGGTTCACCGGGGCGGAGCGGCGGGAGTTCCGCCGCTCGGTCCAGGCGGTCTTTCAAGACCCGTGGAGTTCGCTCAACCCAAGGATGCGGGTGGACTCCATCATCTCCGAGCCACTGATTACCCACTGGCGGGTGACCAAACAGGAAGTCAAGACCCGGGTCTTGGAGCTTCTGCAAGTGGTGGGGCTCCATCCCTATCATGCCAGCCGGTATCCCCATGAGTTCAGCGGTGGCCAGCGCCAGCGCATCGCCATCGCCCGGGCCCTGTCCAGCCAGCCCGCGCTGATGGTCTTGGATGAGCCGGTCTCGGCGTTGGACGTATCGATCCGGGCCCAAATAATGAACCTGCTCAAGGAACTGCAGGAGACCTACAAGTTGACCTACCTGCTCATCGCCCACAACTTGGCCACGGTGCGGTACATGAGCCACCAGGTTGGCGTGATGTACCTGGGCAAGATCGTGGAAGAGTCGGCCCCTGTCGAGCTGTTCACCAACCCCCTGCATCCCTACACCAAAGCGCTGATCTCAGCATCGCTGCCCGCCCACCCGCAGAAGCAACGGGAAGAGATCGTGCTGTCCGGCGAAGTCCCATCACCCTTGA
Source organism: Dehalococcoidia bacterium (assembly GCA_030753265.1). The sequence continues at coordinate 35,075 of JASMCQ010000005.1, read as the reverse complement.
ATATACCTTCCGGGTGCACCTTCCATCCTCGGTGCCCTTTCGTGATGGACCGATGCTCCCTGGAGATCCCCCAGTTCTTGGAGACCGGCTCCGACCACCGGGTGTCTTGTCACCTTTACACCTCGGCGCAAGGGGCAAGCACCACGGGAATCGCCTCGGGTTCCTAGCCAGGTTGATGACCGCATAGGCGGGCTCGGCGCCCTCTCGCCGAAGCCTGCCTGGGGCCGCGCCGCCGCCACGTCCCAAGATCCCGCCGGGCCTCGGGCAGCTCCTCGCGGGTGGCTGCCGCGGAGGGGTCACCCCGGATCAATCCTCTCCCTCAGGTCTCTCCCTCAGGCGTCATATACCCTTTCCCCGGCCCTATGACTAGGGCGCCGTGTCTTTAAGTTGTTCGGGGCTCAGCTTATACGCGTCCGCCGCCACCCGAGGGGACAGCTTGCCTTCCTGCACGTCGCGAAGGATGTCGTCCAGGGCCCGTTCACTGGGCCGGCCGTAGCCGCCGGCGCCCGGAGTAACGAACCGAATGGCCTCCCCGGCCTTGAGCAGAAGGTCGTACTCCTTGGGGGTGAGTTCCTGCTCCTCCGGCGTGCCGGCGTTGCGCACCACCCGGCAGCGGCCTCCGCTCAGCCCACCCTGCAAGCCCCAGGGAGCGATCAGGTTTCGGTCGCCCTTGGTGCGCACCCGGATATCGTCGGTGAGCACCTTGTACTGCCGGATGATCCCCAGGCCCCCGCGATGCCGGCCCGGCCCTCCGGAATCGGCTGCCAGCTCGTATTGCTCCACCATCATCGGGTATTCGAGTTCCAGGGCTTCGACCGGCAGGTTGGAGGTGTTGGTCGTATGCACCTGCACACCGTCGGCGCCGTCGTTGTGGGTGCTGGCTCCCATGCCGCCTCCCAGGGTCTCGATGTAGGCGTAGTAGCTCCCGTCCTCGCGGTACCCCAGGAAATAGACGCCGCACACGGCCCCGTTGCTGGCCGCCACCACCCTTTCCGGATCGGCCCGGGCCAGGGCTCCCAGCACCACCTCCACCACCCGTTGGGCGGTGTCCGAACGAAAGAGACACGGCGCCGGTGGCGCGCAATTCACGATGGTGCCCTTCGGCGCCAAAACCTGCACCGTTCGGTAGAAGCCCGTGTTGGCCGGCAGCGTCGGGTCGACAACCGCTTTCAGTGAGTAGTAAACCCCGGCCAGGGTGGCGTAGTACGGCAGGTTGATGGGGCCGCGGACCTGGGGCGAGGACCCGGTGAAATCACAGAGGATCCGATCATCCCCCACCGTCAACGCCACGGTGATTGGCACCGGTTCCGAGCCGAGACCGTCGTTGTCCATATAGTCGGTGAAGCGGTAGGTCCCCGGGGGAATGGATCGAATCCCCTGGATGGCCTGGATCTCGGCCTGCTCTTCGAGGCGCTTCAGGCAAGAGAAGAACACGTCCTCAGGGTACTTCGAAGTCAGCTCACCCAACCGTTGGAGGCCCGTCTCCACCGAAGCCGCCTGGGCCCGCAGGTCCGCCTGACGTTCGTCGGGGAGGCGGCAATTGAGGAGGATGAAGTCCATGATGTCCTGGCGAAACTTGCCCTCCTGATACAACCGGACCAGGGGAATCCGCAGCCCCTCGGTGTAGATGTCCAGCGTCTGCGAGGGAGCGCCCCCGACCTCGGCGTGATGCGCCACGTTGGCGGCGAACCCCACCAGCTTGCCCCAGGCGAAGAACGGGGCCGCCACGGTTATGTCGGGGAGGTGTGTCCCGCCCCCCGAGTAAGGGTCGTTGGTGATGAACACGTCGCCGGGGCGGATTTCCGATTCCGGGTACCGCTGGATGATGGCCTGCCCCAGCCCCAACATGGAGCCCATGTGCAGGGGAACGTGGGACGCCTGGGCGATGGTGCCCCCCCTGGCGTCGAGGATCGCCGACGACGAGTCCCGGCGCTCCTTGATATTGGCGGAATAGGACGCCCGAACCAGTATCTCGCCCATCTCCTCCGCCGCCGCCAGCAGCGAGCTGCCCACCACCTCGGTGGTGATGGGGTCGGGGAACTGGGGCGTAGCGGCCCGCTTTGGTTTCACCACGATCTTGACCTCATTAAAACTCAGGGAGAGAGAATCAGATTTCCGTACCCGTCCACTTCGCCTTGCTCCTCCGGAGCCACCAGGGTGGTAGAGTCCATCTGCTCAACGATGGCCGGTCCCCGCAGCGTGCTGCCCGCCGGCAGTTCGTCACGGCGGTACACCGGCGTCGAGACGAAGCCCTCTCCCCACCACACCTCCCGGTACTCGAAGGGCGCCGGGCCGCCGGGGGAGTCAACGGTCCGGGTATTGGGTCGGGGCCTGGGCTTCGGTATGGTCGCCAGGGCGGTTGCCCTCAGGTTCACCAGCTGGACCGTTGCCTGGTCGGCCCGGTAGCCGTAGGCGCGCCGGTGCTCCTCATGGAACCCCTCGACCAGCTCCTGAAGTAGACCGGCATGCCACGGCGCCGGGGCTGCCGAAACCGGCAACTCGTAGTTCTGGCCGACGTATCGCAGGTCTGCCGAGAACTCGACGGCGCGCTCCTCCGCGTCCTCCGCTTCCGCATCGAGCCAGGCTTCAGCCCTCTCCTTCAGGCCCGAAAGCAGGTTGTTCACCTCATTCAAATCGGCGTCGAGAAGGGGCGAGACGCAGGTCTGAACATAGTCGGTCCGCATATCGGTGGCCAGGAGCCCCTGGGCGCAGAGTATCCCCGGCGCCGGGGGCACCACCACCCGGGTGATGCCCAGCTGCTGCGCCACCTCCGACGCGTGCAGCGGGCCGGCCCCGCCAAAAGCCACCAGCGTGAACTCCCGGGGATCGTGACCTCGCTGGACGGAGACGGTGCGGATTGCCAGGACCGTATTGGTGTTGACGATCCGGATAATGCCCGCGGCCGCCTCCAACGGCTCCATTCCCAGGGGCTGAGCCACGTGGCGCCGGATGGCCGCCAACGCCAAATCCGGATAGAGCGGCATGCGGCCCGCCAGGAGGCCGCGGGGGCTCAGCCGGCCCAATACCAGGTTCGCATCGGTCACCGTCGGCTGCTCTCCGCCCTGGCCGTACGCCGTCGGGCCCGGACGGGCCCCGGCGCTCTGGGGGCCCACCTTGAGCCTCCCCCCCGCGTCGATCCACGCGATGCTGCCTCCACCGGCCCCCACGGAGTTGACATCTACCATGGGGGTCCGCACCGGGGTCCCGCCGATCTCCTTTTCATGCACCATGGATATCGCGGCCCGCCGGACCAGGCAAACGTCGGTGCTGGTCCCGCCCATATCGAAGGTGATGGCGTTCTCGGTGCCCGCCAACCGGGCCACGTGCAACCCGCCAACTACACCGGCACTGGGCCCGGAGAAGAGAGTGTTGGCCGGCCGCTCCTGGGCGCCCCGCAGCGTCATTACCCCGCCGTTGGACTGCATGATGTAGGGCGGCCGCCGGCACCCCAGCTGCTCCAGCCTGCCGCTGATGTTGCCCAGGTAGGCCTCCATGGACGGACCCAGCGCGGCGTTGCACACCGTGGTGCTCAGACGCTCGAACTCCCGGAATTCGGGCAGCACCCGGTGCGACAGCCAGATGGACCGGCCCGGGATCACCTCCCTGGCCAGTTCCTCGACCCGCAGCTCGTGACTCGGATTGAGAAAGCTGAACAGGAAGCACACCGCCACCGATTTCACGCCGGCCTGGCCCAGCCGTGCCAGGGCGTCCCGCGCCTTCTCCTCATCCAAGGGGGCCAGGGCTTTGCCCTCGGCGTTGACCCGCTCGGGCACCCCCAGGCGGAGATGGCGGGGCACCAGAGGCGTCGGCAGTTGAAAGAACAGGTCGAACAACATAGACCGGCGTTGCCGCCGGAGTTCCAGCAGGTCCCGGAACCCTTCGGTGGTTATGATGCCCACGGGGGCGGTTCGCCCCTGCAGCATTGCGTTTATGGCGATGGTGCTGCCCAAGGCCACGTACACCAGGTCTTTCGGAGCCACCTTCTGCTGCGCCAGCAGCGCGGCCAGCCCCGTGGAGATACCCTGGGTCTGGTCCTCTGGGATGGTGGGGCTTTTATGCACCCAACTCTCTTGGGAGTCCTCGTCAAAGAGGACAAAATCGGTGAAGGTGCCCCCAACATCAACGCCCAGCCGGCAACGACTCAATACATCCCTCCCCAAGAAGACTCCGAATATGGAGCCGGCGAGTCTTCTCGCCCCCGGAGGGGATCGGGAAGCCGCCACGGATCTCTCAACGGCCAACGAGGCCAGCACCGCTGACCCCGTTCCCGCGCGATTATACCCCAACACCGAGTCTCGTGGATTCGTCAGGGCGGGCGGCCCGAAGGGAGCAGTGTCTACTGGGTCGGCGCTAGACGGCGCCGAAGGTCACGGCCGCCAGGTTGACATCGTGCGACCCTGGGTGTAGTTTTGGTGCCGCCATCATCGAGTGCGGTATGACATTACCCTCGAAGATGCGACTTGTGCCGGTTGGTGACACCGAGCTTCGAAGCGCTGGGGGGCCGGATGCAACTACCAACCTATCGGGGCGATGTGCCGTACCTGACCACCAGCCAGATGATTAAAGTCGACCGGGCGATGCTGGAAGACTGCAAGATCGACCTGGTCCGGACGATGGAAAACGCCGGCCGCAATTTGGCGCACCTGGCGCGGGTCCGCTTCCTCGAGGGCGACCTTCGCGGCAGAAGGGTGGCCGTGCTGGCGGGCCCAGGCGGGAACGGCGGAGGGGCGCTGGTTTGCGCGCGGCGATTGCACAACTACGGCGCACTGGTCAGCGTGTTCGTGACCGGCCCCGGCGAGGGTTTCGCACCGGTTCCGGCCCAGCAGATGGACATCCTTCACCGCATGCGGGTGCCCGTCGTCCCGGCCGCCGGGGTGGCAGGCGCAAACACTCCGGACCTGATAATCGACGGGGTGATCGGTCACAGCCTGCGAGGCGCCCCCGGGCCGCGGCGGGCGACCTTATCCGGTGGGCCAATGAGCAGGGGGCTCCGATTCTATCCCTCGACGTCCCATCGGGGGTCGATACGGCCACCGGCGCGGTTTTCGACCCGGCGGTCCGGGCCACCGCGACCATGACGCTGGCTCTCCCCAAAGAAGGGCTGCGCGCGCCCGGAGCCGGAGATCAGGTGGGAGAGCTGTATCTTGCGGATATCAGCGTACCGCCCTCTCTCTATGCCGGGCCGAGCCTGGGCCTTCAGGTTGGGAACCTATTTGCGGAGAGCGACATCATCCGGCTGAGTTGAGGCCGGCGAGTTAGCTTCATAATCCCGGCGTTGGCAACCCGGCGACGGACAAATCCCCTTTCAGCCCCCAATCAGCAAATGGGGACCGAAAGGGGTTCTTTTCACCATCAATGCCTTGGATCAACTTCAGCGGTCCCCGCGACGATCGACTGGTCCCCTGCACTGGGGGCCGGACCGCGTTGATTAGCCTTGTCTCTGCGAAGTCAGGAAGCTGGAGATCTCTTCAGGCCGGAAACGGCGGTCGCCGCGTAGGCCGATCCGGTACGATGGAAGCAGCCCCATGTCGGCCCACCGGCGCACCGAGTTGATGTGGGCGCCCAACAGGTTGGCGGCCTCCGAGACCGTGAGCATCTTCAGCCCGATCGGGAGAAACTCTGCCGGCTGGTGAATGGCTACCAAGTTTGGCCTCCTGCGGCTCCTTTCTTCGCCTCAGAGTAACAGGCTGCGGCCACGGGCACTATCGGGCTGGACCCCAAACCCTCTACAAGCAAACCCTCAATACCGTGGGCTTTACGGCCCGCTGGCCTCATTGCATCGGAGGGATGGTTTCGTTCGCTCTGCACAGGTGTGGTTGATACAGTAGTTCGATGCCTGGCCGTCGGATGCCACCCGAACGAGTAGGCACGGGCCCGGCCATGTTCCACGCCGGCATTACTATCGCGGAGACAAGCCGGAAACTGTCGCCAAACTTTGACTTCCCGCCACCGTTACATGCCGCCATTTGGAAATGGGTTGCGGACTACACCCGCCTGAAGACCCCGGAGGAGGGCGTCCCCCTTTTCCTCAAGGGCCAGACCACCGGAACTCGCTGTAGAGGCCATGTTTCCCGGTCCCTTCGAACTGCAGTTCCTTGTCCTGTATCCGGTAGGTGGAGCGGGCCAACACGTGCTCCCGGCCGTGGATCACGTTGAACAGGTTTATGAGCTTGGCGACGCCCTTGCGGTCCGCACCCCGTATCGCCTCAACCTCCAGGCGTACCACGTCGTCGCCGCCCAATATCCGAAGCGTTCGTTTACGCGACTCCTTGGTGAAAATGAATTGCACCTTGTGCACCGACTCGAACTTACCATCGGTGTAGAATGACGCGATCTTGGCCCACGGGCCGCCCACTTCACCGGAGAAGACCTTGAGCAGGGCGTGCTCCTGCTCCGGCGACACCGATTGGTCCAGATACAAAACTGCCCGCCAGTTTCCATCGGCCATGGTCGGGCCCGGGCAAGAGGCCACCACCGCGGCGTTCAACCCATCCAGTGAGGCGCCGGAACAGTTCCCCTCCGCGAGGTGCACCCCCCAAATTGCATCGCAATTCCCATAGCTGGGCTTCTGCTGGAAGGACACGTGGCACGGGCAAAGCAACTCGCAGTTGCATCCCTCGAACAAGCTGCCGGCGGCCGACCAGCTTGTCTCCGCTGATGTCATCGTAGCCTCCTCCGGCGAGATTGGGGTCTCGCTTGGCGCTTTTGAACCGGCCGCGTTCATTCCGGCCTTGGGCCCGGCTCCCTCCCGTCGGCATCGAGCTTCTTTCCTCGACCGTGGCCACTTTTTGATTGTAGCACGGCCCGGTCGCCGGTCCCCGGCCCCCGCGAATAACGCCGCGCCGATAATGCCCAGCCGGCTATTCTGCCGGGGCCCCGGCAGCCCGGCGGAGCGCGATGCCACAGCAGAGAGCCGAAGCCGCCCAAACCCCGAGCATCAGCAGGATCAACGGCGCGAGCAGAAAGACGGAGACGGAACACGAAGGGTCGGCGCCCTGTCCACCATTGCCAGCGGCGAGAGGATCACCAGGAGCAGCGGCCAGAGAGGCCGGTCCAGTCTCGCGGCAGCCTCCGATCGTTGGCGGAGTGTCGTGGCCGGCCTACCAAAAAGATAAGGTCTGCGAGCAAGCTCTTCCTCTCAGTAGACGAACGGAATCAGCTTTCTCGTAGCTTTCCTATACTTCCGGTAAGCATCGCCGAACTCCTCGGTCAACATCCTCTCCTCGATCCTGATCCTGTTGAGGAATATCGGGATCAGGGCCGACATAATCAGGAGACCATAATAACTTGAGGCGTACACCGGCGCGCCAATAGTCATCGTGATGACTCCAAGATAGATTGGGTGCCGGGTGAAGCGGTAGATGCCACGCTGAATAAGCTCGTGATCTTCTCTGGTCACCAGAGTCGAGGAGTAGAAGCGCCGAAGGGTAGCTAGGGCAACGAGAGCAGTCGTCAATCCAACGACGAAGAAGGCCAAGCCGAGAATGTTAGGGACTGAGAGCAGGCTCAGATCCTGAGGCTGCCTGACCAGGTCCCACGTGGTAGCCGCCAGCCCGTCGTAGCCGTCTCTCGCGCTGACTACCAACCCCGCGGACAAGACAAAGGCCGCGGGGGTGCAAAAATAGAGCACGTCCTCTCGAATCGCGTTCCGCACGATCCCATGCCTTGCCAGAAACCCGCGCTTCCCCAAACTGCCGGACCGCCTCCTTTCAGACTTGGTACGAAAATGTCATGCCGAGTCCTTCGCGGGAAGGACTCGGCATGACGCGGCGGCGTCCATTTTCGTCGACCGTGGTGCCCCGATTCGATCGGGGCATGAATGATTCCGAGGACATCGAGGACAAAGTCCGTTGGCCCAGCTCGAACCGGCGCTGGATAGCCTCCTCAACCATGATCGGCTTCGATCCTCTTTCAGGCCTCTTTTAGGACCTTCACCCTGCATCGCCGCTAACGTTGCGCAACGTATATGCCGGCCAGCACCAGGAACAAGAGAGTCCCCACCGCAATGGATGCCAGCATGAACCGCCGGGAGCCCGGCGACACCGGCTCCTTTTGACGCGAAAAGACGGGAATCCAGAAGGGAATCATCAGCGCGGGCAGAATCGCGATAGACCCGTCGTAAGCCAGCCAGGCCGCCACAAGGGCGATGTTCGAGACAATGGCGATGAAAATGCGGCCTTTGGGTGTCCTCAGGGACTTCAGCATGGCTTACTTTCCTCTTCACTGGTGTGACCTGCCGAGGTCAGCCCAATGGGTAGAATCGTCCGGTATCGATTGCGCCCGCGGAGGCGGACCAGGTGTCCTGCACAGAACCGGGCTGGACGTTACCCGAATTGGGCAAAACGCAACATATAGCGTAGACGTTGGGGTTCAAGGCCGTCTACGCTTTGAGGGGGCGTGAATCGTCAACAATAAAGCCGGGCTATTGCGCCGCCGATGGCGGAGACCAGGGCAGGACCTCCATCTCGGAGATAACGATCTGACTCGGAGATAACGATCTGAGCGTCGAAACCTCCCAGGTGTCCGTACCGGTCTCCGCGCTCGAATATCCCCTCGACGCGGACCTTGCCGTAGCGTTCCAGGGGACCCATCATTTCTTGTTGGTGGAGCCGGTCGAACACCTCCGTTGGCGTAGACCCTTCCAGCCAAATCATTTGGCTTTGGGGCCAAAGATGGCCTTCGGCAAGCCCCGAAGCCTCCATCCTCTCGCTCATGAGATTGCTTTCCCAGCCGTGGAAGTAGAACCCCTCCAAAAAGATTTCTCTGCCGATGTAACTATCCGGGCGAGCGAAAAGCTCACCCAAGGTCACTTTCGGCAACCCGCCAGCGGACGGGCTGCTTGGCGTGAACTCCGGCGTGACGCTTGGTGTGGCGCTCGGCGTGGCTCCCAGGGTGGCGCTTGCCGTGGCACCAGGCGTGACTATCGGAGTCCTCGATGGTGTCTCGGCGCCCCCGCAGGCCATACCGATCACCATCAATGCTACCGCTCCGAGGGCTAGGGCGAATCTCAGCATACCCGTCATTCCGTTGTTCTCGCACCGTGAGACATCAAGCGGGTCCTCACGTTGTCATATACATTTGACGCCGGTCAAAGGTTCTCAGCCCCAAGCATGGGGCCTGAACCAGGTGATACCTGGATGCTCTCGGGTCCGCCGATTTCTTGTCGCGCTACAAAGCAGTAGCACGGTCCAGACCCAAAGAGGCCCATCTCACGCCAGTCAGAAGTCCTCACCGGATGAAGGCGCATCCTCCACGGGGACCCCGGCGTTCTCGCCTTCGCACGCATCGATGTTGTTAACCCAGTTGCACTCGTTGGGATCGATCCCTTCATCCGAGCGAATGGGAGCCTGGGGCTCCACTTCGCCGGGTGTCTCGGGGAGACTGACGACCTCGACACAGGAGACGTGGCCGCCGGACGAGATGGCGATCCCTTGGTCGGGTCCGCATTCGACGTCGCGGTCTGGAACCAGATATGACCTGCACTCGCTGAAATCGGGCTCGATAACGCCTAAGACGCCCTCGTCGACCACCAACACGTCGTTGCAGACGGGCGCCTCCTCAATGCACACGGCCGAGCTTGGCGGCAGGGCGGCGTCTTGCGGATCGGATGCGTCGGAGCCATCGCCCGCCATGGAGTAGGCGGTGACCACGCCGACGGTGACCAGGGTGAGGGTCAGTCCTAGCAGGGGTGTCAGCCATCTCTTCATTGGGTGTGCTCCTTGACTCGATATGAAGTATGAGTTCAGTTCTGCATAGCAAGACGAAGCAGGCCCCCAAAAGGTTCCCGAGGAGACACTTTCCGAGGTTCGGAGGAGTTGCGGGACCGGCTGGGCCGGCTGCGCAATCCGTCCAGCTTCTGATACCATGGGGTGGGCGAAGCCGGCCGAGGGCCTTCCCTCCGTCTGCCAAACCGGGTAGTAGCCAGCGCCCGCGGCCTTGGGGCTGCCCCCGTACAAGTGATCAGGATGGATGATTGGCAGGAAGGAGACCGGCTTGCGGGCATACCTCGTTCCGGGTTTGCTGTCAGTATCGGCTTTGCTGATTGCCGCCTGCGGGCAACCCGCGCCAACGTCCACCCAGGCGTTGCCCTCGACGCCGGCGGTTGCCCCGGTCACCACTCCGCCGGCGTCGGTAAGTCTGGCGACCCTCCCAGCACCCACCGCCACCCCAGTGGCGGAGCCGGCCCCGGCGCCCACCCTGGTCCCCACCGCGACGCCGGCGCCTGAGCCGACACCCGCTCCAACCCCTACCCCGGCGGGGAAGCCTACCTCCACTCCCAGACCGACCGCGCCTCCGGCGGCGACGCCCACCGCCGCTCCGGACCCCACGCCGAAGCCTACGCCTACTTCTTTCCCGTCACCGCCTACGCCCACGCCTTCCAACACGCCAACCCTTCCGCCTCCGACGGCGCCACCACCTTCACCCACCCCCGATTCGTCGCAGAGACTACGGAACAGCCTACCTTGGTTCAAAGAGGAAGACCGCACCGAGGCCGAGGAGGGCGCCCTGTCCGCGCTTTCCCAGATAGTCCGCCAGGACCAGGAACTTGGGATGGCGGCGGCGGGCCTCCCTTGGATAGCCGACGGCATCGCGGAGGGGGAGCCTGAGCCCATGGAGAAGCTCGCCTTTCTCGCCACAAAGGATACCTCGTTGGCGGCAGCGGTGGCGGGCCTCCCCTGGTTCCACGACGGCATTATCGAGGTAGAACAAAAGGCTCTCCAGAACATCGTTTCCCTGGCCAGCCGGGACGCCTCTCTCGCCAAGACCGCCGCGGGCCTGGCGTGGGTGACCGACGGCATCGAGGGAGACGAATGGGCGTCCCTGGGAGACCTGGCCGTCATGGCGAAAAAGGACATCTCGCTGGCGAGCACCGTCGCCGCCTTCCCCTCCCACGCCGGGGGCTTCGACCAGAACACCCGGTTCGCGGTCTATTACCTGCGGTTTCTCATGGAGGAGGACGTGGACCTGGCAAACACGCTGGCGTCGGGGTCCTTTCTGGCGGACTCCATCGAAGAGCACGATGTATCCGCCCTGACCTCACTGCGGGACCTGCTCGGATACCCCGACGACCTGGCGCTTCTGGTTGAACAAAGCTGGTTCACCGACGGGATTACCGACGACGAGGCCGTGCTGCTCACCGTCCTGAGCGACCAGGCCAGAATCAAACCCGCGGAGTACCGAAGTCTCTTGGCCGGGCACTACCTGGACTCGACAAGCACCACCCTGCCCTTGGCGGGGGAGGTCGAGTTGCACCTCCTGCGGCTTGGCCCTCCCTCACCGACCGATACCGCTCAGCAGCGGGCGCGGCACATGGCCCAACTGGAGGAAGCGGTCCTGGTGATGGAGGAGTTCATGGACATTCCCTTCCCCCAGTCGGATGTCATCCTGCTCTTCGCGGAGCCGGGCGTCGGCACCGCCGGGACCTACCACGGCACCCACATGATAATCAGCCCTCCCCAAGAGATACTGGGTGATTTCAGGCGCGTGATAGCCCACGAGGTGGGACACTACTACTGGGGGACCTCCACCTCGCCAGTCTGGTTCAGGGAAGGCGGGTCGGACTTTCTGGCCAGCTACGTTGTCCAACAGATCTACGGCGATTCTCTGAGAGGCCGGAGGACGGCGGTCGAGGCGGACAGCAGAAGCTGCGGCAGCCTGGGAATGTCCAACATCCAGAAACTGGTGGATAACCTGGCGATAATCGGTTACTCGGAGCACGCCGCCCGGTCCTACTTCGCGTGTAACTACACCAACGGCGAACTCCTCTTCCTAAACCTGTCCGAAATTTTGGGCGTCGACGCCTTCCAGGAAGCGTGGCGGGAGCTGCACGCCCTGACCGGAGCGGGGCAGAGTACGTGGACCGAGGACGAAGTCCACGCCGCTTTTCTGCGCCATGTGCCGGCCGGGGACGTCGACGAGTTTGAAGAAATGTATGCCCGGGTGCACGGAGGCGATTTCTCCGGGTGAGATTTGCGGCCGCGGCCCCTCTCCGGTGGCGGTACGAAACCGGCATTGATCGAGCGGGTACCGGGGGCGCGAGACCCCCTCTCTTATCTCCTCATTCGTGAGGCCTTGCCCCAAAAGTACCCTGAAACCTGTCACCACGAGTGAAGCGAGGGGTCTGGGGCGGTGGGCCCAGGCGCCAATGGGGGAACCCCGCCCCGGATTCCTCGTCGCTTCGCTCCTCGGAATGACAGTCTTGAGGCAACGCCCCGTGAAGGGGAGAAGATAGATTCCTTCCCTCGCAATAAGGTCAGGGCCGCCACCGCCGTCCCGCGCCGGCCCGTGGTGCTGGCGGAAGCGATCCGGCGGGCCGATTGTTTCAGAGTTAAAACGATGCTAGAGTTTACCCGGCTCTGTTGACATAGCAGCTCTTCCTCGCCGATTGACCTTCGAGGCGGCCCGGGGTTCACCCTCATGCCCCCGGCAGGGCCACAAGCTACCACGCGGGCCCGGTTTGCCAACGAAGCCGGTCCATTCCCGTACTCCAATGCCTCAGACCACCGGGCCGCAAACCACCGGCGCGGGCGCAACCGGGTCCGGCAGAGCGGGCCGGGCCAATTTCGGGAAACCAGGAGGGGAGACATGTTGGACCTGATAATTAAGAACGGGCTGGTGATCGACGGCTCCGGCAGCCCCGGTTTTTACGCGGCGGTGCTGGTGGAGAACGACCTGGTGACCATCCACCGGGGAGATGTGTCCCACCTGGAAGCGGCGCGGGTCATCGACGCATCGGGACACGTGGTTTGTCCCGGCTTCGTCGACCTGCACTCCCACACCGGCCTGACCATCCTGGGCGCTCCCCATCATGACCCCAAGGTGCGCCAGGGGGTCACCACCGAGCTGGTGGGTGTCGACGGCATCTCCCACGCTCCGTTCAAGAACCAGGAGGAGCTGCACCGCTACATCTGGCTCGATTCCGGCCTCAACGGCTACCCGCCGATGCCCGCCGATTGGCTGAGTGTCGCCGGCCTCCTCGGCAAGTACGACAACGCCGTCGCCATCAACGTTGCCTACATTCTGGGCAACTCGCCGGTTCGCATTTGGGGGGTCGGCTGGAACGACCGTCCCGCCACTCCGGCGGAGATGGAGGACATGAAGTCGGTGGTGCGGGAGGCCATGGAGGAGGGCGCTTGGGGGCTTTCCACCGGCCTCGATTACCCGCCGGGCTCCTACGCCGGCACCGAAGAACTGGCGGCCCTGTCCGAAGTTGCGGCCTCCCTGGGCGGCTTCTACCACACCCACACCCGGGCCAGCCTGCGCTCCAAGGGGCTGCTGGCCCCGTGGGAGGAGGCCCTGGAGATCGGCCGGCGCAGCGGCTGTCCCATTCACCTGACCCACTACCGCCAGAGCGCCCAGGGGGTAGGGAGCCACCTGGACTACCTGGGCCTGGTGGAAGACGCCCGCGACGAGGGGATGGACGTCACCTTCGACTGCTACACCTACCCCTATTCCGGTACCACGGTCACCATCGGCCTGCCCCATTGGGCCAAAGACGGCGGCCCCGAACGGCTGATGGCGGCGCTGCGGGACCCGGACGACCGGGCCAGGATGAGGAAGGAGGTGTCCAGGGGCCGGCTGGAGAACAACTGGCTGACCAACTTCACCCAGCCGCAAAACAGCAAGTATGACGGCCGCCTGCTCACCGACATCGCCGAGATGCGGGAGCAGGAACCGGTGGATGCCCTGTTCGACCTGCTGGTGGAAGAGAACCTGGGCATCTCCACGGTGGCGCTGGGCACCAACCCTCATACCCTGGCGGCTTTCGTGTCCCACCCCAGCGGCATGATAGCCAGCGATTCCATCCTCTTCGGGGAATACCCCAACCCCAGGACCTACGGGTGCTTCCCCATTGTGCTGGCCGAGTTCGTGCGCGCCGAGAAGCATCTGCGGCTTCCCGAGGCCATCCGGAAGATGACATCCTTCCCCGCCCAACGCCTGGGCCTGCCCGACCGGGGCCTGCTGCGGGACGGGTTGAAAGCGGACATCGTGGTGTTCAACCCCGACACGGTGAAGACCCACGCCACCAGGAGCGACCCCAAGCACTACCCGGTGGGCATCGAATACGTGATCGTAAACGGCCGGGTGGTGGTCGACCGGGGCGAGAACACCGGCGCCTTGGCAGGCAGGGCCCTGCGCCGGGGCCGGGCCTCGACTTAGAGTATTAGGCTCGGCGGAGATACCGGGCGGGGTTCTTTTCGACGGGTTAGGGTGGATCGGCCAACGCTTCGATCAAGGCGTGCAAGGCGTCGCAATCCTTGCAGCCCGGCCGGCCCACTGGGGGACACTCCATGTCACCCACTTCTCTGACCTTCAACAGCAGCGGGGGGATCATCTCCTCCGGCCTCAGGTCCACGTCCACTATGTTTGCCTGGAATCCCATGGAAAACCCCAGATCGTCGACCAGCCGGGGGTCTCGCGCAGCGTCCTCGCCGGTCATGGGCTCCATGTAGACCAGCGCCAGCCGGGTCACGGGAGAGAGCCCCTGGCGCTCCCCAATGTAGGCGTAGGCGTTCAGCTGCACCCGGTACCACGGCAGCATACCTCGCTGGCTCCGGGTGTGCCGGGCCGTCTTGTAGTCCACGATGGTGTACGAGCCGTCGGCCATTCGGAATATGCCGTCTGCTTCACCGCGAAGCGTAACGCCCGTTTCGGGGTCCAACGAATTGAAGCGGGACCAGTGAGGCGGAGCGATGTAGGCTTCCACTTCCCCCAGGACTCGCAGCCAGGCGGGAAAGGCGCTATCCCTCTCGAAGTGGTTCTGCACGATCAGCTTGTTGTACCGGTCGATGGTGCTGAATATGCCCGGAAAACTCTGATAGGGAAGAGTCTTGACGTGCAGGCGCACCCACGCGCAGCGAGGGCAGAATCGCCACGAAGCGTAGAATCCCAAGTCGGTGGCCGAAATGATAAGTGCCATCGATTCCTCCGGTCGCGTCCCGGATTGGAGGCTGTACGCGGCCCCGCCGAAACCCGGAGCTACCCCAGCGCGCGGATCTCCGGCGGCAGCGCTTCCTCCCAGTTGGGCACTTGGTGGCGGGCCGTGGTCGGGAGAAAGATGATGGAGATGACGCCGATCAGGCTGAGCGCAAAGGCCAGGATCACGGAGCTGGTGTATTCGTCAGTCGCATACCACAGGAGCCCTCCCGCCAGCGGTCCCAGCGCCATGCCGAAGCCGCTCCCCAGCATCTGCCAGCCGTAGGCGGTGCCCGTGGGGGCGTCGCCGTAGTACTGGCGGTTGATGATGGGGAAGACGGTCATCTCGCCTCCCAATCCAACGCCAAACAGAACGGCGAAGAGGAAGAAGGTCCAGGGCTCATGAGCCACCAGCAGGATGAGCACAGGGAAGGTTTGCAGGGCGAAGCAAACGCCCATGGCGCCTTTGCTGCCCGTGCGGTCGGCCACCACCGGCGCGGTGAACCGGGTGATGGCGCTGATGACGGTGAGGGTGATGTAGATCGCGAGGCCCATCCCGATGGACAGCTCTTTTTCAACCATGGCAATCAGGAATACCAGGATGATGTTGTGGCCCGCGCATCCCCAGAAGTGGATGCCGATGAGGTTCCAGAACGCGGAGGTCCTTTGGGCCTGCTTCAGGAAAACCCTGGTCCTGATCTTCGCCGTCTCGATAGCCATCGGCCGGCGGATGGGCTCGCCTTCTTCGGCGCCGAAAGGCCGCAGGCCGATGGCCGCGGGCTCGTTTCGGAAGTACCGGGTCCCCAGAAGCAGGATCGCCCCGCCGATTATGCCGGGGAGCCAGAAGGTCCATGTGAGGCCAAACTGATTGTACAGCACATACACCAGGCCGGCGGCCACCGCGGTACCCAGGCCCATGGCGGCCTGCATGATTCCCATGGCCACGCCCAATTGCTTCTTGAACCAGATCGAAACGCCCGCCACCATGGCAACCTGAAAAGCCGCGATGGAGCCGGCCAGAAGGACCCCGAAATAGAGCCAGAACTGCCACCAATGGGTCATGGTGCCAGTGAGCATCATGCCCGCGATGAACAGAAAGGCTCCCCCGGCCATGACCCGGCGGAACCCGTACCGGTCGCCCATCCAGCCCACGGCGGGGCCCAGGAGTCCGGCCAGGAGCCATTGAAGGGTGAAACCAAAGCCGATGAGGCCGTAGTTCCATCCGTAGGCGCCATCGGGGTCCTCCAGATAGGGGACCAGCATGGAGGTGGCAAAGCGGACGGTGGAGCTGGTCGGCCACATGATGGAGGCCATCGCGACCATGCCCCAGGCGGGGTGGATTCTGTGAGTCCCGACCTCCAGGCCGGCCGGGCTCAAGCTAACCTTCGGCAATTATCTTCTCCGGCGATTAATCGGCCCATTGTACATGGCGGGCCGGGGTCCATCAACAACACGTTCCTGGTGCTGCTCCAGCGGAGCTGTTTGGCAAAGTTGCTCAATTAGCAAACGCAACGTGGGGCGGGCATAAAGCCCGCCCCTACATGAGGCCGCTTGCCTGCGATTCGCGAAGATACCTGCATACCGTTCCCCCGGTGGATACTGCGAACAGGGGTCCCGCCGCGGAGCGAGGTACCGCCGGCAGAGGCAGGAGCAGAGGGTACCGGCTAGGGGTCGATCAACACCCCGGGATTGAGCACGCCTCTGGGGTCCACCACCTGCTTGACCGCCTTGAGCGCCTGGGCGAAGAGGTCCGGCCGTTGCCGGTCGTACCACGGCCGGTGCACCCGTCCCACGGCATGGTGGTGGGTAATGGTTCCCCCCGCGGCCAGGATGGCTTCGGAGGCGGCCCGCTTGATCTCGTCGTAATTTTCCAGCTCGGCACCCTTACGGCCCAGGCCTTCGAAGGTGAAGTAGGGAGCGGGGCCGTCTGGGTACACGTGGGTGAAGCGGCAGGTGACCCGGCCGGCCCCGCAAACCCGCCGCAGAGCGTCCTGGAGGGCCGCCCGCACCGATGCGTCCAAGTCTGGCCACCGTTCCCAGGTGATGGCCGTCTCCACGGTCTCGGCCACCAGGCCCAGGCCCATGGTCGCGTTCCGGTGGTAGGGCGCCCACAGGAAAGAGTCGCGCCAGGCGCCCACCGACCCCTGGCGGCCGGTGTTGCCCCCCGGCGCGTCGGAGATCTTGATCCCTTCGTCGTCGACCGTTCCCCCGCAAGCGCGGGCGATGCCGACGGCCTCGTGCAAGAACGGCCCTTGGGGCAGCTCCGCCGATTCAAAGCCGAGGACCAGAAGAGCCCGGGTACCGTCCAGGCCCGCGGCGTTGGCGGCCTCGCCGGGGTCGAGCAGGCGGCAGTTGGCGGGCCACAGCTTGGCCTGAACGATGTGCCGCGCCACTTCAGCCCCCGCCGCGAAGGAATCGAAGGTGACTCCCGCCGATGCCCGAAACGTGGGCCGTGCTTGAATGCGCATCCAGGCCTCGGTGATGATGCCGAGAATACCCTCGCTGCCTATGGCCAGCCGGTCCGGGCTGGGCCCGGCGCCGCTTCCAGGCAGCCGCCTGGACTCCCAGACGCCGGCGGGGGTTATCATTCGGGCCGACTCCACGAAGTCGTCAATGTGGGTGTGGTTGGTGGCGTAGTGTCCCCCGGAGCGGGTCGCAATCCACCCTCCCAGGGTGGAGTACTCGAAGCTCTGGGGAAAGTGGCGCAGGGTGAACCCGCCGGGCCGCAACTGGGATTCCAGGGCCGGACCGTAGGCCCCTGCTTGAATACGGGCGGCGCGGGAGACATCGTCGATCTCCAGCACCCGGTCCAGCGCCGCGAGGTCGATGGACACCACTCCGTCGAAGTTCTCCGGCGCCTCCACGCCGCCGACGGCGGAGCTTCCGCCTCCGTAGGGGATGGCGGCGTACCTATTCCCGGAGCACCATTCCAGGACCGCCTCCACCTCCTGCTCGTTTCGTGGGTGGGCGACCACGTCGGGCGGATTCGGGAAGTGCAGGTCGAAAGCCCGCACCCGGTCCCGAAAACCCCTCCCGTAGCAGTGCAGGGCCCGGTCGTGGGTGTCCGTGGAACAGAAGGGCGCCAGCGACGCTGGCGGAGTGATGCGGGGCTTACGTAAGTCGAGGCCGGCTTCCGTGGGTGATGGCGCCGCCTCGACGGAAACACCGTACTGCTTGGAAAGGTCGGCCGCCACCTTCCGCCGCTGCACCATGTCCGGCTCGTCCGACTCCATGCCCCAGGCCCAGAAACTCCGCCTCGTCATAGCGCCCACCTTCCTGCCGAGTCACAAATTGATACGATTATTCAAGGCTCGATGTGGAGCCTGATGTGGCCCTCGGGGCGGCTTTGCCCCAAAATTGTCATTCCGAGGAGCGAGTCGACGAGGAATCTGGTGCGGGGTTCCTCGATCCGATCCTGGACCCACCACCCCAGACCCCTCGCTTCACTCGGGGTGACATGATCCAGGGTACTCGATAAGGCAAACCCCCTTGGCGGCGGACTCACCGGAGGCTTGAGAGTGAACCCGGTACCGGCGCCCGAGGCCTACCCCGCCACCTCGAACCGCTCCGACTCCGGGTGCCTGCTCCACAGATCGCCGGCCCCGGCCATAGCCACCTCCCGCTCCGGGCTGGCCCGCCAGGCATCGTAGATCTTCACGCTGTCCCAGGTGACCAGGGTGGTGATCTTGGTGGGTTCGGCAAGGGAGTAAAGGGTCTGCCGGCTGCCGAAGCCGGGGGCTTTGCTCTGGGCCAGGCCGTTGCGGTCCAGAAGCTGGCGGGCGTCCTCTAGCTTATCCGCCTTGGCCCAGTGGTGGGTCAGAACTCCGATCATGGCGCTCCTTTCCTCCGCTCAAGCAATCAGCCATCAGCTATCAGCCATCAGCTACGTCCGGTTTGCCGACTGCTGACGCGTGGAAGTATACCACCCCACGCCTCACGGCCTCTCGGCCCCGCTCCCCGCGCCGTCCTTGACCTTCAAGACCGCCGCGGCGCCGAGGGCCAGCAAGGCGACACTCCCACTCAGCACCGCGCCCATTTTAGCCGGGTCCTGGAATGGCGGTCCGGTGAACGCCTTTCCGGCGACGAAGAGGGCCACGGTCAACCCCAGCCCGGCCACCAGGCCCGCCACGGCCAGGTGGCTCATCCCCATGCCTTCGGGCAACGGGAAGCCGAGTTTGGTGGCGGCCCATGAGAAGCTTGAAACGCCGAGGGTCTTCCCCACGATCAGCGACGCCAGGACGATAAAGGTCACCGCGTTGATGCTGCCGAAGGCCACGCCGGCGTTGGCGAAGGCGAAGAAGAACAGGCCCAGGTCCACGAAGAGTTTTAGCTGATGCTCGAACCGCTCTAGGGCGGGCCGGTAGACGGCCGGAACCATGCCCTCCCCGTGGCGACGCGGCCCGACGCCTTGATGGGCCTTTTGGGAAGCCGGGCCGGGGTCGATCTCCGTGCTGGGCAGGAAGGGCACGATCACCACCAGGGCCAGGGCCGGCTCAATCGATGACTTGGCCAGGCCGGCCCAACTCAGGCCCCCGGCGATGAGGATGTAGGCCGGCCAGGAGTTCACTTTCGAGCGCCGGAGCGCATAGGCCGTTGCCATCCCCGCCCCGGTGAGCAAAAGCCAGGCCGGTTGCACCGGGTGCTCCGGATCGGGGTAGAACACGGCGATGATCCCCAGGCCGATGGCGTCATCGGCCACCGCCAGTAAGAGCAAGAAGTTGACCGCCGGGTGTCCGTTGCCGAAGGCCAGCCGGGCCACCAGCCAGGCCAGGGCGATGTCCGTGGCCGTTGGGATACCCCAGCCGTTGGCCACCACCGAAAAGTCGTCGGTCCCCCCGTAAAACACCCACGTGAGCAGCAGGTAAAGACCGGCCGGGCCTATCACGCCCCCCAGGGTGCCCATCAGCGGGTTGATCGCCCTGGGAATCGGGTTGAGGGCGCCACCCGGAAGGATAGACTGGGTGATCTCTTTGGCGGCGATGCCAAAGAAGAAGACCATGAATATCTCGTTGATGATGAAGTGGGAGGTTACCGGGCGGCCGAACACCTCGACGCCGGAGCCGAAAACCCGGTAGTCCACCAGCTCTTCGTAGAAGTGATGGTCGATATTCGCGAAGGCCAGGCCGGCGACGACGCCGATGATGAGTGGAATGGAGTACTCTTGCAGCACCTGGATGAGCTGTCTCGCCTGAATCAAGGCTCCTCCGGGGGTCCGTTACCATGAAAACGTACGATGAAAACGCCGGCTGGGTTGTCCGCGGCCGTGCTGGATCCGAGTTGGACGCGTGCCGAGAGAGCGTTGGACTTCGGAAGCGGCGGGTCCGTCCAAGGGCTGACTTCCGGCTCGGGGACCCGCGGATTGATTTGCATCGTGCATCGATAGAAGGGGCGCTGGGAAATTATATCACCCCGGCCCATGGTTGATTAAACGTCGGCTAAGCCCGCTCACCTTGACAACCTATGGGGCCTTTGATACGATCATTTGCACCTAGGCCGCTACCTGTGATGAGTGGCGGCTTTTCATTTGCAAAATGCTTTTCTTTTGCGATAGTCGGAGGCATTAGAGGCAGTGGCTTTCGTAAGTGGTTTGAAGTGCCGGGAATGCAGCCGGGAATACCCTGCCGAGGCGCTGAACGTATGTGATTTCTGCTTTGGGCCCCTGGAGGTAGTCTACGACTACTCCACCATCTCAGAGGTTATCAGCACCGATAGCATCGGCCAGGGGCCGCTGAGCATCTGGCGCTACCAGGACCTGCTGCCGGCCAACAGCCAGGGCCGCGTGGACATCATGGCCGGGTTCACCCCGCTGATGAAGGCGGGCAACCTGGGCAAACACCTGGGGCTGCGCAACCTCTACATCAAGAACGACAGCGTCAACCCCTCCTTCTCCTTCAAGGACCGGGTGGTGTCGGTCGCCGCCACCAAGGCGGTGGAGTTCGGGTTTGATACCCTGGCCTGCGCCTCCACCGGCAACTTGGCCTGCAGCGTCGCCGCCCACGCGGCCCGCGCCGCCATCCGCGCCGTGGTGTTCATTCCCTCCGACCTGGAGCGGGGGAAGATAATCGGCGCCGCTGTCTACGGGCCGACGCTGGTATCGGTGGCAGGCACCTACGACGAAGTTAACCGCCTGTGCAGCGAGGTGGCCGACAACTACCCGTGGGCCTTCGTGAATATCAACATGCGCCCTTACTACGCCGAGGGCAGCAAGACCCTGGGCTACGAGGTGGCGGAACAACTGGGCTGGCGGCTACCCGACCACGTTGTGGTGCCCGCGGCCTCGGGCGCAATGTTCACCAAGATTTGGAAGGGGTTCAACGAACTGGCCTGCCTTGGGCTGCTGGACGGCGTGGAAGCGTCCTCCTTCGGCCCGGACCAGAACACGGTGCACCACCCGGCGGTGACCACCAGGATGCACATGACTCAGGCTGAGGGCTGCTCCCCCATCGCGACCGCCTGGAAAAACGGGCAAGAGCACGTCCTTCCGGTGCGGCCCAACAGTATCGCCAAGTCCCTGGCCATCGGCAATCCCGCCGACGGGATGTACTCCCTGCGAGTCGTCAGGGCCTCCGACGGGACTGCCTACGCCGTGCCGGAGTCGGAGGTAGTGGAAGGCATCAAGCTGCTGGCGCAAACCGAGGGCATCTTCACCGAGACGGCCGGCGGCGTGGTGATCAGCGGGTTGAAACACCTGGCCGAGAGTGGCGCCATTAAGCCCGATGAGCTTACCGTGGTCTACATCACCGGCAACGGGCTGAAAACCCAGGAGGCGGTCGAGGGAGTGGTCAATCCCCTCTCGATCAAACCGACGATGACCTCTTTCGAATCCGCCCTCGAAGAACGGAAATCCCAGGAGGCAGGAGTTGGGTGATGGGCAAGCAGCGGGTCAAGTTCACCTTCCCCACCACGATGGTCAAGGAGCCGGTGATTTACCGGCTGGGCCACGACTTTAACGTGGTCACCAACATCCGCCGTGCCGACGTGCGGGAGGAAATGGGCTGGGTTGTGCTGGAGTTGGAGGGAGAGGACTCGGAGATAGAACGGGGCCTGCAATGGGTGGGCTCCACCGGTGTACGCGTTGACCCGGTAAGCGGAGACGTAATAGAAGGTTAACCTGGGCCCAGAAGGGACCCGCCTCGCAAAGAGGGGGCCTTGAGGGTCTACGGCGAGGAGGACTTCCCCAGATGAGCGTCTTGGTTCGCATCCCCACGCCCCTGCGGCGCATAACCAACGGGCAGGCCCAGATTGAGTTGGAGTCGGCCACGATGGGTGAGCTGGTGGAAAATTTGGATGCGTCCTTTCCGGGCTTCAAGGAGCGGCTGTTGGACGAGAATGGGGACCTCCGCTACTTCGTCAACCTCTACCTCAACGGAGAGGACGTCCGCTTCCTGCAGGGACTGGAAACGACCATCGGTGCGGGGGACGAGGTCAGCATCGTTCCCGCGGTGGCTGGCGGCTCCCCGGCCTAGCCTCCCCGGGCTTTGAGCCACTTGGCTTTCTGCTCCCGCCGGGCCGCCTCGTCGGCGGGGCGGTAGGTTTCGCCGAACTCCCGGCGGAACTCCTCGAACCGGCCCTCGGTGATGGACCGCCGCACGTCCGCCATGAGCCGCATGATGAACCGCAGATTATGTATGCTCGCCAGCCTGGGTCCCAACAGCTCTTTGGACCGGAACAGGTGGCAAAGATAGGCGGCCGAAAAATTCCGGCACGCGTAGCAATCGCAATCCGCATCCACCGGCCCGGCCTCGTCCATGAACCGGCTCTTGGTGATGTCCACCCTTCCCCGCTTGGCAAACAGGCTACCGTGCCGGGCCACCCGCGTGGGCAACACACAGTCAAACAGGTCCACACCAAGGGCCACGCACTCCACCAGGTCCTCCGGCGAGCCCACTCCCATCAGGTAGCGCGGTCTGTCCTCCGGCAGCAGGGCCGTCACCTGCCCCGTGGTCTCGTACATCTGGGCCTTGGATTCGCCCACGGCAAGGCCGCCGATGGCATAACCCTGGAAGGGAATGCCGGTGATATGCCGGGCCGACTCTTCCCGCAGGTCCTCGAAAACACCCCCCTGGACGATGCCGAAGAGGGCCTGCCGGCCCGAGGTTTCTGAAGCGGCATGGCACCGGTGGCAGCTCTCGGCCCATCGGTGGGTCCGGTCCATCGCCTGCCGCACTTCGTCCTTGCTTGCGCCGTAGGCAATACACTGGTCCAGGCACATGATGATGTCGGCGCCCAGCCGGCCCTGATTGGCGGTGGCCAGCTCCGGACTGAAGAAATGTTCGCTGCCGTCGAGGTGGGAACGGAATAGGACGCCATCGTCGTCGACCCGGCGCAGGGCCCCCATGCTGAACACCTGGAAACCGCCGCTGTCGGTGAGGACCGGCCCGCTCCAGCCCATGAACCGGTGAACGCCACCCAGACGTTGCACCGTCCCCACGCCGGGGCGCAGGTACAGGTGGTAGGCGTTGCAAAGCAGCATTTCGGCACCCGCCGCCGTCACTTCCTCGGGGGTCAGGGCCTTTACCGCGGCCTGAGTACCCACCGGCATGAAGGCCGGGGTGGCCAGGGACCCATGAGGAGTGTGGAACTCCCCGACACGGGCTCTGCCCTGGTTATGCTCGATCTCGAAAGGAAATTGAGACATGGTGATCGGTTTATCCGCCACCGTTTGCGAACTGATTTCGGCCTGGTTTCATGGAATTCACCCCGGGTTGCCCGGCCTCCAAAGCTGGCGGGCAAGTGTCATGTTGGTCTGGCCGTGGTATGATTTTGCAGTGACAGGCAGACCTGAGCGCCAGCAAATTCCAGGACCGTTTCAGCCAGGCAACCGTGCCTATGGTAACGCGCAGGCTGGTTTAAGCGCAAACACCGGACCATCGACGGTGACCCAATCGCATTGGGGTAAGCCAGAGGCAAATCCCGCAACTCCCGGCACCTGTTCCACGATCGGCAGCCACCGGGCGAAAGCTTGCCTTCCACAGCACCCAAACCGGCTTCGGCTGAAAGAAACAGGGGCAGCATGTACGATTCTTTGACCGACTTCCTGAAAACCTTCAGCGCCGGCCATTCCGTTCTGTGGGCGCTGCTGGTGGTAGCGGTGGTAGCAACCACCAGCCTGGTACTGTACGTGTTTTGGGAGTTGGTGTTGCGATTACTCTTTTCGAAGCGGTCTGTTAAAAAGACCGCCAGGCCCCGCGCAGGGTAGCCATGCTTTTCCCCAACGCCGACGTTGTAGTAAACCCGTTCCTCCTGGTAATCCTGGGACTGCTGGTGGGCATCCTGGGGGGATTCTTCGGTGTGGGCGGCGGGTTCCTAGTGACAGGGGGCCTACTGGTCTTCGGAGTGCCCGCAACCTTCGCCGTTGGAACCGGCCTCACCCTGGTAATGGGGTCATCCATTATCAACACGCTGAAGCACCGGCGGATGGGGAACGTGGACTTCAAGTTGGGGTTTCTCATGGTGTGTGGCACCGTGCCCGCGGTGTTCGCCGCCGAGGAGGTCATCAAGCAACTGGAGTCCGCAGGCGTGTCCGGCCCGGTGATTCGCTACGTGTATGTGGTGTTTCTGGGCCTTCTGGGTTCCTTTATTGTCTACGATTATCGGCGGTCTCTGCGGAGGAAGGGCACTGGCGGCAGCCAGTTATCCACATCCGGGCTGACCCAGAGGGTACAGGCGCTTACGATCGGACCGCAACGGCTCTGGTTGCCCGGCTTTGGGTGGGTGCCGACCTACATTGCCCTACCGGTATCGGGGATCCGTCGCATATCCGTGTTCATACCCATCAGCCTGGGCGTATTCATCGGGTTCTTCGCTGGCCTACTGGGTGCTGGAGGCGGCTTCATCTTGATGCCCGTGCTGGTGTATGTCGTGGGTGTACCCACCGTAGTGGCCATTGGCACGGACCTTTTTCAGATTATCATCACCGGCTCAGTGGGGACATTTGTGAAGTCCATGTCCAACAGCGTCGACCCGATGATGGTAGTCATAATGCTGGCCTCCGCATCTCTGGGTTCCCAGCTTGGGGCGGCAGCCACCAAGGTTGTCGACGCGAGCCGGATCAGGGCCCTGTTCGGCGTTACCATCCTGAGCGGCAGTCTGGCCGTGGCGCTGAGACAGGTGTCGGAGAGCATATCGGGCGCCGAGTTCCTGGCCCCGGTGGCCTCGGGCGTGCTCCTGGGATTCGCCGGCGTGATTTGCATCGTGATCGCGGCCATGCTGATATCGGCCAAGATGAAGCGGCCAACCTCGACAGGGATGGGGGGGCCGGACACCAGTCACGACGGGTCGAACGGCCACGGGACCGGCCCGAAAACCATCACCTCGGAACCGCAACGGCACGAAGGGGACGGCTAGCGGTCCGGATTTGAAATTGGTGGAGGCGGGGTTGTGAGACCCCACTCTATCTCCCCTTTCGCAAGGGGCAGAGGGCTGTTCCTTCCCCCACGGCCTTCTAGTCGATCAACTCTCGAACGGTCGCCGCCACCAGGCCGGCGGGCACATCGTTGCGCACCACGGCTTTGCCTACGTCCTCCAGAAGCACCCACCGGTTGGAGCCACCGGCCACCTTCTTGTCCAGGGACATGGCCTGCATCACGCTGTCCACGGAGACGTCGGCGGCCCGGACCGGTAGGTTGAACCGCTCCAGCAACCGGCGCTGCCGGTCCAGCACCGCTTCCGGCATCAGTCCCATCTCCACGGCGATGCGGGCGGCGCCCATCATGCCGATGGACACGCCTTCACCATGAAGGAAGCGGCCGTACTCGGTGGACGACTCCAGAGCGTGTCCGATGGTGTGGCCGTAGTTCAGCTGTATTCGTATGCCCAGGGTCTCCCGCTCGTCCCGGCTCACCACGTCAGCCTTGATGGCCATGCTGCGGCGGATTACTTCGGTGGTAATCTGGGGCTCCACCGCCATCAGGGCTTCGGCGTGCTCCTCGAAAACATCCACCAGCCCGGCGTCAAGGATGAAGCCGTGCTTGATCGCTTCGGCCCAACCCTCGGAAAGCTCCCGTTTGCCCAGGGTGGAGAGGACCTGCACATCGGCGAAAACCCCTTGGGGCTGGTAGAAGGCGCCCACCATGTTCTTGGCCTGGGGAAGGTTGACCGCCACCTTGCCGCCGATTGAAGCGTCGACCATGGCCGCCATGCTGGTGGGGACCTGAATGAAGGGCACGCCGCGAAGAAAGGTGGCCGCCACGAAACCCGCCAGGTCGCCGACGACCCCGCCGCCCACGGCGATAATGGCTTGGCCCCGCTCGGCCTTCCGCTCCAACAGCCAATCGTAGATGGCCTGGGCCAGCTGGAAGCTCTTGCTGGGTTCTCCCTGGGGGATGATGAAGCAGTGGGCATCGATACCGCTCCGGTGCAACGACCGCTGCACCCTCCGGCCGTAGGGCCGCATCACCTTGCTGTCGGTGATGATGTACGCCGGGCTCTTGACGCCCAAGGCGGCCAGCCGCTCGCCCAGGCCGTGCTGAACACCCCAGCCGGCGATAACCGGGTAGCTGCCGCCAGAGTGACGCACCATCGCAGCCAGGTCCGGGTCGTCCATGGGTCCTCCTCCACTACCGGTAGTTATCAACTGGCAAAGCTCCATGATTCGCCGGGCCACCTGTTCCGGCGTCAGATGGTCCGTCTCGATGGTCTGGTGAGCCTCGGCGTAGGCCCCGGCCCGATCAGCCAGCAAGGAACGGATCCTGGCCATCGGGTCTCCGCCCGCCAAGAGGGGGCGCATGGGCTCTCCGGTCCCGCCGGTACGCTCCCCTCGGGAAACGGGGGCTGAGGGGAGCGTCGAGGGCTCGATAATCCGGCGGTGGATCGTCTCGGGCCGCGCGCTGAGGTGGAACACCCGGCCGCCGGCCAGCATTCGCCCCCGGTTGTCCGGGTCAACGAACGCTCCTCCTCCAGCGGCGATGATCTTCCCCGTCCCGGAGCACAGATCGCGGATGACCGAACGCTCCAAGGACCGGAACGCCGCCTCGCCGGAATCCTGGAAGATCTGGTGGATCGGCTTGCCGGAGCGCGCCACGATCTCATCGTCGGCATCCACGAAGAGTAGGCCCGTCAGTCGCGACAGCTCCTTTCCCACACGGGTCTTCCCCGAAGCCATGAATCCCACCAGGAAGATATTTTGGGGTGTGGGCAAAGACACTCCCTGAACCCATCCATGGGAACGATCTCCAATCCGTTGAGATCGAGCAGAATCGGCCTCGCGTCGCTCCCCTGAGAGTCAACCAGGGACCTAGCGCCTACCTCCGGCCAGCAATTACCGGGCTCCGTCAATTCGGGGAGCAGACCGCCGGCCCTCGCGAGGCGGATGGACGGGTTCGGGCATCAACGTACACCCAGTCCGGAAGGGTGTCAACGGTGGATGGGCCCGGCAAACCCACGGATCGGCGCACTTAACCGGTCCGGGAACTCCTTTGGCCCGCCGGCCAACATCCTGTTCGAAGCCGCACCGCCCCCACATAGGCCCACGCCGGCGCGATTGCAATATACTGGCGTTGAGTGAGGCCGAAACCGGCTCTGATGGCAGAAGAAGAAGAAAAACCAACGGAAGAAAAGCTCGAGGTCTCGCCGGAGGGCGAGGCGATGGACAACATTACGTTGGACCAGGCCCGGGTCTTGGCGCTTCAACACGCCCAGGCCACCGCCGGCTTTTACGGGGCTCGCTTCCCTCGTCACGACTTCGTGTGGGAGGTGGTGAGCCAGGAGGATAGAGACTATTACTACGACATAAGGCTCTCTTTCCAGCCCGCCGGCCGGTTCAGGGGCAAGCTCGGTGTCGAGCGATTCATCGTCGACCGAAGGGGCAAGATTGAGGTCCGCCTGGTCCTGGTCGAGCCTTCGGGCCTGAGCCAACGGGCAACGTTGATACGGCCGTCGCGGCAGGTGGCCGGCTTGACCTTCATCGTAATTGCCGGAGCGGGATTGGCGGTCGCGTTCCTGACGGGCGCCCTTGATGCCGACCCGCGGCCCTCTGCGCCAACCCCATTGCCTAGTTCCTCGCCGGTACCGCCGGCAACCACGGCCCCGGCCGCGAGCACCACTACACCAACGGTGATACCCGTCCTGGTCCCGACCGTTGCGATCCCTCCGACGCCGACGGCCGTCCCCACAACGGTCCCACCCACGCCCACGCTTACACCGGCGCCGGCGCCTATCGCCTCGCCCACAATCCTGCCACCCAGCACTGTCCCCACGCCCACGGCAGCTCCCACATTGGGGCCGCCGCCGACGCTTGCACCAACACCTACGCCGACCACCGGACCGACGCCCACCGCCACGCCGCCCATGCCAACACCAACTCCCGCGCCTTCAATCCGCCTCTCGGCGGCCTCCAGCGCAAGGGCCAGCAGCGTGGCGGTTGCGGGTGAAGGCTTCACTCCCTCCGGCACCGCAACGGTCAAATACGCCGGCAGCATTGTCGCGAGCAGCAAAGCCGACCGGGTTGGCGCCATCGACATCCTCTTCACCGTGCCGCTCTCCGCCAAGCCGGGCGCCACCCACGCCGTGGAAGCTATTGACGACGCCACCGGCCGCACTGTGTCGATCGACCATCAGGTACCTCCTCCGAGTCTATCCCTGGAGCCAAACCAAGGGTTTCCCGGCGGGCCTTTCACCATAACGGGCCAGGGGTTCTTGCCGTCCACCACCGTGAGGCCGATTGTTTTTTTTGGTTTGGACATTTCAACGTATCCCTACGCCGTAACTGACAGCTCCGGGGCATTCGTGGTCACCCTGGCGGTTCCGAAAGTAATCAGCCGGGACCATACGGTGACCGCCACCGCGGCGCGTGACGTGGCCAGGGCTTCGTACGAGGTTCTCCCCGCAACAGTTGAACTGACACCTTCCGCCGGTCTTCAGAACACGTCCGTAATCGTTGAGGGGTGGGGCTTTCCGGCTTCGTCGGAGATCGAATCACTGAGCGTCGGCGGGTTAGACCTGCTAGCGGACGCCACGAACCTGAGAGCTGCCCCCGGTTTCATGACAACGGTATGGGGCACATTTATTATCGAGGTAACGGTCCCGGAGTTGGATTCCGGGGTTGCCGAGGTTACCGCTGAGATAGCGGGAATCAGGGCCGGCGCGCATCTGACTGTTCCGCCGCTCCTGGTTAGTATCACGCCGGTCGAAAGTGCCATATTCGGTCCCGTGATCATTACAGGCAGCGGGTTTCCCGTGGCCGCAACGGTGACAACAGTCACCATAAATGGAATCCGGGTCCTGGGCAGTCACAGCCCCAAGACGGACGCGGATGGCGCGTTCGAGGTGACCGTGGTGGTTCCCGCAATATCTCCTGGGCTCACGCAGGTTTCGGTAACGGTGGGGGACATTTCGTTCAGCTCGGACTTCACGGTGATCCCCTGATCTTGTCGCCCGGTCCGGCCCCAATCGGAGCCGGACCGGCAGCCGGAAGCTTTAGCCCGGCCCGTTCGTTAAACCCCTTGGGACCGCTAGTCAGCCTCGGCCTGGACGCCGGCGAAAAACTCCAAAGCCAGCCGGTTGAACACCTCCGGCTGCTCGAAATAGGTGCTGTGGGCCGACCCCTGCACGATCTCCAACTTGGATCCGGGAATCAGCCGTTGGAGCGCCTGTATCGCCCCGACCGGGTGAATCAAGCTCTCCGCCCCGACGATCAGCAGCGTGGGGACGCCCAGCTTGGCAAGGTCCGCGGCTTGGGGGCCGCCGGCACCGTGGGAAGCCGATCTTATGTCCAGATGCAGCTCCGGATTGAGCGCGGCGATCTCCTGATAGAGGAAAGTCCGGGCCGGATGCTGGTCGACGAAACTGGGTGCGAGCGTCCGCGGCACGTCGTCGGCCGGGATGCGGTCAAGACCCGTGAGCGCCTCCACCACCGTTGGGTCATCCACCCCCCCGGTGGAGTTTCCCAGAATCAAGCCCAGGCTCCGCTCCGGGTAGGCCAGGGCAAACCCCAGACAGGCTAACCCGCCCAAAGCATGGGCCACCAGAAAAGCACGCTCCACTCCCAGGTAATCCAGAAGCTGCTTCAGGTCCTCCACGAAGGCGCTGATTCCCGGGCCGCCCGGCGGTTCCAACGAAGCGCCATACCCCCGAAGGTCGAAGGTGATGCAGCGGTAGTCGTTGCGGAAGACCGGAACCTGCTGCCACCAACTGAGGTGGTTGCCGGCGCGCTGGTGGACAAACACTATCGCCGGACCCTCGCCGTGGGACTCATAGTAAAGCTCGATGCCATTGACCGGCGCTTTGGGCATGGTCCACCCCCGCGGTGAGATCCCAGGGCGGCACGAAGACCGCAAGGCCGCCGGGCGCGCCGGGAACACCGGAACAGAAACGGATGAGATCTTCTCGCTGCTCGATTGCCCCGGGGTCTCCGTGGCACGACTGCCCGGACCTGCCTCAATTCTAGCAAACCACTGGTGCCATGTCGCCCGTCACCGGCCCTTCCCGGAACCAGCCAAACCGGGGGACGAGTTTGACCCAAACTCCGTGGTGCGCCCGTGATCGCGTCGATCAACACCGGGGCCGGTCGCGATGCAGGATATTTGGGATTCGCACCGGCAACCGGCGGCGACGGTCATGGCGATTAGACGAGTCCTGAGCTACACGGAGTCCTCCTCAGCCAAGGCCCGGACCGGGGCCGGTCAACGAAGAGGCTGAAACTCGTTGTATGTGCGAATAGGCGGCATCGCCTTCAAACTGGTACATTCTCGGTGTAGCACCGTGCTCAACTCACCTGGTGGCGCCTTGACGTTCAACAGTTCATGGGCGGGCTCCAGGGGGTCAGGGAGCGAGGTCCAGCCGTCGAGTGGCCGACGGTTCCGCTTCGACGGCTCAAACCGGCAAAGGATGTTGACACAGGTAGAGCGTTGAAATGAGTCACTTTAGTCCGAAATATTTCTTCATAGAATTGGTCCTCCTGCTACCGGTCAAGGTAGCAGCGTTGATTCCCATCTTGGTCTTTGCGCTTCCGTACACCATCTGCGGTCTTTTCGGGAAATCATTCGACTACGGGCTCCAACGGGACTCCAACGGCATCGAAAAGGCTCGCCGGACGTGGCTTTGGCGGGGAAATTGGAGGCAATTCTGGCTCGGGCCTGAATACGACACCGTCAGGCAGCTAGAGGAACCGTACCGAGGCTAGGGCCCCACACCCTTTTTCGCCTGCGTTTCCCACAGCGGGCGTCTTCCCAAGACGAAGCCGAGGACGGGAAAAACCGGCCGGTTCCCATCTAATCGCGCATATTCACGTATTGCAACGGCTGATCGATTTCCATCTCTTTGATGAATGTGATGGTCGATTGCAAGTCGTCCCTCTTCTTGGCTGAAACCCGGAGTTCCGTTCCCTGGATACTTACCTGGACCTTGAGCTTGGTGCCACGCACCGCTTTATTTATTCTGCGTCCCAGGTCGCCATCGATTCCCTGTTTGATTGTGATTGATTGCCGGAGGCTGCCGCCCGAGGCGCTTTGTGGTGGTTTGAACTCCAGGGACCGCTCGTCGACATCCCGGCTCGCCAGATACTTACGGAGCAACGCCTCTAGCTGCTGCAATTTCATGCTGTCGTCGGCAATCATCGTGAGAGAGTCATCGGTGCGGTCGATGGCGCACTTGGTCCCGGCCAGGTCAAAGCGCTGCTTGATCTCTCGACGAACACCATTTAAGGCATTGTCCACCTCCATAAGGTCGGTCCGGGAGACCACGTCAAAAGAAGGCATGGGGAGCAACCTCCTGAGTACGGTGAAGATGTAAGGGTCTGGGAAAGTAGGGCACATACATAATACATGAGGAAGCGGGCTGGGTGGACCCGGCTCCATCCCTGTCTCCGTCGAACCTGCCACCCCCCGCCACCAACGAAATCAGAAACCCAAGCCGCATTCGCCAACGTGGCAACTACCCAAGTCGCCATTTTGGCCATATAATGCCATATCATGGCCGAAGACCAGGGCAAAAAGGAAGAGAAGTTCGACTTCACCCTTGAAGGTGAGGCGCTGGGCTACATCTCGTTAGACCAGGCACGTGTGCTGGCGATGGAGCATGCTCGGGACAACCGGGGCTATTATGGACGGCGGTACGCGAGTCGTGAGCTTACTTGGGAAGAGATAAGCGCCGAGGAAGGCGAAGACTACTACCGCGTTAGGATTTCTTATCGACCGGTGAGGGACTTCCAGGGTGAGCCTGGGATAGAGCTTTTCACCATCGACAAAGCTGGCCCCATACGCCTGCGGCAGATACTCAGCGATCCCCAGCCCAAGAAAAAGATAAGACTAGCCTATGCGGCTGTCGGCGCAATGGCGTCGCTCGCAGTGGTCGTGGGAGTGCTTTTCGTCCTACTTCGGGGATCCGGCCCAACAGTCGTGGAGGTGAAGCCGGACAGCCCAGCGCAGCTGGTAGCACCTGATGGCGGTGTGACTGTAGACTTTGACGCGGGATCAGTGGAGGCCACATCGCAGCTGTCATACCGCGCTCTGTCCACCTCAGAGATACCTGTCATGCCTGACCAATATGTGGCCACGGACACGGCTTTCGACCTCACCATGGACGCGCCCTTGTGAAGCCCATCACCATCACGGTGAGCCTCAGCTCGGCCGACGCGGTCCAAGCTGGAAGCGAAGAAACTAACATCGTTATTCAGCATTACCACGACAACGCCTGGACACCGCTGGATACCACAGCGGACTTCGGGGCGTCCACCGCTCGGGCACGGGTTGACAGTCTCAGCAAGTTTGCCCTGACCATCAAGGATGAGCCTCCCCCGACGGGTACGCCCGCGCAACCCACCTTGACCGACACGCCAGCGCTCTCACCGACCCATACGCCCACTCCCAAGCCGACGGATACGCCCACGCCCACACCGCCAATACCGACGGACACACCGACGGCTGCGCCTACTCCTATCCCGGTGCCCACGCC
This sequence comes from Dehalococcoidia bacterium, assembly GCA_030753265.1. The sequence goes on along the minus strand of JASMCQ010000005.1, from coordinate 2,270 downwards.
GACGGCGATCCCGGTCCCCACACATACACCCACATCGTCGCCTACGCCTTTGCCGACAGATACTCCAACGCCCGAGCCGACTGAAGCACCCACGCCTACACCGACGACACCTGCGCCTGTGCCAACACCAGACCCGACCTATCCGCTGGCGGCCAACGTCGAGCCCGCAGGTTTGGGAAGAGTCGGCCTGAACCCGGCCAGCGATGACGGGCGCTACCCAGTCGGGAAGCGGGTCCGGGTTACGGCCAGCTGTGACCACGGATTCGAAGGGTGGACCGGAGACCTGCCCGCCGGGACTGATCCTCTCGCAAACTCCATCATCGTTGCCGTGGACCAGAAGCGGAGCCTGGTGGCCCGCTGCGCCGAGCCCACCGGCTTCCCCCTGACCATAAATGGCGAGACCCTCGATCCAGGCCAGCTGATGTTGTTCGTGCTCAACGGGAAGGTCACGGTGAGCCAATCGCCCGGCCCGGACGGGAAACTTGACGTTGGCTCACGAGTGCTGCTGCACGCGACACCCGACCAAGGGTGCTTCGGGGTCACGTGGTCAGGTGTCGATACCGTGGACCGAGTGTTTGCCTGGGTAGAGATGCGAGAAGACCCGGAGGTCGAGGTATCCATCGAACGCCCGGTCTACACCTTAACCGCTAGCGCCAACCCCCTGAACGGTGGGGTCGTAACCGGCAGTGGTCAGTATCTATGTGGGACCCAGGCTACGTTACAAGCTACACCTAGCTCAGGCTGGTGGTTCACCGGCTGGTCTGGAGACTGTACCGGCGACGTGTCCTCGTGCACCCTAACCATAGACTCGGCCAAGAGTGAGATTGCCAACTTCCAGGAGATCGGGGCAACGGCGGTCCCGACCCCAACGGCATTCCCGACTCCCGTTCCGACTCCTACATCGACGCCGGGGCCCACAGCCACGACAGGTCCGACACCGACGCCCACGCCTACCCCGTTGCCTACTCCTACCCTGGCACCCGGGGTTACTCCAACGATTACGCCCACACCGTTGCCGACAGCTACGCCAACGCCGATGCCCACACCCACCCCTACACCGACGCCCACGCCAACACCGACACCTGCTCCAACGCCTACGCCGGCGCCGGCGGGCGGGCGGATCGTTTTCCATTCCAACCGGGACGGCAATGACGAAATATACGTGATGAACGCCGACGGCTCTGACCAAACCAACCTGACCAACCACTTGGGTCGTGACCTCGAGCCCACATGGTCGCCTGACGGGGAACAGATCGCGTTTTCGTCTAGGCGGGAAGGGAATTGGGATATCTTCGTGATGAACGCTGACGGGTCCGGCCAAACCCGCCTGACCAGTAACCAGGCGAGCGACGGGCGCCCTTCCTGGTCCAACGACGGGGCCAAGATATCCTTCGGATCGTATCGGGACGGGAATGATGAGATATACGTCATGAACACCGACGGTTCCGGCCAGACCCGCCTGACCAGCAATCCGGCGAACGACTATGCTCCAACTTGGTCCCCTGACAGTAATCAAATCGCCTTCGATTCGTTCCGGGACGGAAACCGGGAGATCTACGTCATGGCCGTCGATGGCTCCAATCAGACCCGCCTTACGAGCAACGGGAGTGCTGACTTTGAACCGGCCTGGTCGCTAAGCGGCAGCAAGATCGCTTTCGAAGCTTTCAGAGACGGCGACTCCGAGATCTATGTGATGAACGCTGACGGGTCCGGCCAAACCCGCCTGACTAACAGCCCAGGGACGGACGATTGGCCCTCCTGGTCGCCAGATAGCGGTTATATCGCTTTCTATTCGTCTCGGGACGGGAACGACGAAATATACATCATGAGCGCCGACGGCTCCGGTCAGACCCGTCTGACCAACAACTCGGCAGGTGATTATAGCCCCGACTGGGGGCCTTAGGGGTGGCTGAGCCGAGGAAGAGGGCAAGAAAGCTGAACCTGCAGCGTGTTGATCTCGTGAACGAATCCGGGCCGCCAGTTCCCACTGTTCGTCAAAGGACCAGCGACCCGGCACCAAGGGGTTAGTCCCACCCGGCAGACCAACTGTACCGACCGGTCACACGGGCGGGCAAGGGGCGGAGCAGAAAGGCTCCAACCAGGAAGGAGGCAGCAATGGTAGAAACGACTAAGGACAGACTGGCCAGGCTCCCCTTTAAGTGGCCCTGGGCGGATGAGGTGGAGCACCTGCGCCGGGAGGTTCTCTCCCAAAAGGACTACGACCCGGCCACATTATTCGTGTTCGGGCAGATCATGGTGCAGGCGTTGCT
>JASMCQ010000004.1 GCA_030753265.1 Dehalococcoidia bacterium | reverse complement strand
TATGGTGTGCAGCACTACATCAGGAGTCCTTGGGGCGGCGATGTTGACCGTAGGGTTCTCGAAGTGGTATTCAGCGGAGGCCCATTTGAAGAACGTTTTGAGCGCCCGGTAGATACCATGCCGACGCCAAGGTTTGTCTGTGTACTCGGCCAACATCATGATGACGTGGGCTTGTGTAACTTGGTCAACGGGAATGGGCACCGACTTGAGGAACCTGTAGAGGGCTTCCCTGAGCCATTTTTCGCCTTGCGGAGTCAATCCCTTGGTAGCTTTTCGCATGCCAATAAACGTATCTATAGGCTGCTTCCCAAGCAAAAAGCCGGGGGTTCGAATCCCCCCGCCCGCTCCACTTTTCGTATCTGGCCAGACCGGCCAGCGCTTCGGCTGATACCGCCTGGGCGGCTATCTCCCGTGGGGATGCCATTTTAGTCTCCGTTGATGCCGGCTCCCTCTGCCTTCTCCCGTGTCGCTTCTTCCAGCCACCGGCCTGCCGCGTTTCCGGCTGGTTTCGCTCGATTCGTCGTAAGCCGTGGCGCTTCCGGCTCCATGCGCACTGACTGCAATGGCTGGTGGCCCATCGGCGCCTGCATATTACGGCTTCTAGTTGCGGATCGGCTTTGCCCCGGACGCAGAACACTGGTAGCCGGTTGGATCGAAGCTCATTATTAGAAAAGGTTCGCTCTCCTTCAATTCAAGCGCGGTCCCAACCAGACCAGGGGCTACCGGAATTTGCAGTGGCTTTTAACCGTCCACGGCGGTAATGGTGATGTGGGACATGTAGGACTCTTTCTTCGCCCCGTGCCAGTGGTTCTCCCCTTCTAGGATGTGTACCACGTCACCCACGGTCACCTCGTGTTCCTCGGTCTCGTTGGCGACCATTCCGACTCCCGATGTTATGACCAGGATTTGGTCGCTCTTGTGGACGTGCCAACCGGTGGTTGCTCCCCGTTCGAAATTCACGATGCTGCTGTTGAAGTTTTTGCTGGCTCCCTCGGGTAGCAGAGGTTGGCGAGTTCGGCGCACTTCTCCGCCGGTCCAACCGGGGATTGGGGTGGCCGTGTCTATCGGCACTATTTCAACTTCAGCAATTCTGATAACGCGCATAGTTGCCTCCAATTTGTTTCGGCTACTTGCTTGGTGATGGGTCGTTGGTCCTCTGACGAACGGTGGGGACTTGCCAGGTTTCCTTCACGAGATCAACATGCCGTAGCTTCAGCCATGGCTAGGACCGCTCAGCTACATCTAAGGCTTCCATTGGGGGCCGCTTCCCTCGAGGAAAGTAAGCCGGATCTGGGCGGCACCATCGTTGGACTTGGCGTCAGCACAAGGTTTGGTGTGGGTGTGGGAATCGGCGCAACAGAGACCGCTCTCCTGCCATAGATCTCCAGCCGGTTGCCGGCTGGTCTTACCACATATATGTTGCCGTCGCTATCCACTGTAATGTCTCTTTGCTCAGGGCTACCACCAACCCTGAAGCTGTCGTGGTCCCAGAGAACTCGAAACCCATCGACATCCAGGAGATAGATGGCTTGCCGGTCAACTACATAGATATTGCCTTCGCCATCGACTGCAATCTCGTCGGGAGACTCGGGAGTTCCTCGTCCTCCGAAGCCCCCCCCACGAAGCAATGAAATCACCCTCGCTGCTAAATTTCTGTACTCGGTAGTTGAAAGTATCGGCAACATAAACGTTACCGGCCAAGTCTGTAGCAATGCCCCGAGGGGACCTGAATTGCTCAAGTGCATCGCCTTTGGTTCCCCAGGTTAAGACAAATTGGCCGTTCCCAGTAAACTTCTGGATGCGACCGTTGCCACTGTCAACTACATACACAAAACCGTCGCTGTCTGCCGTGATTCCCTTAGGAGTCCTGAATTGGCCGACATCCCCGCCTTCCGAGCCCCACGCCAACATAAAGCGCCATTCTTCGTTGAATTTCTGTACCCGATTATTTCCAGTATCGCTGACGTACACGTTTCCGACCGAGTCAACTGCAATATCTAGTGGCGACTTAAATTGGCCTGGGCCATCACCGCGGGAGCCGAATTCGCCGATAAGCCCGCCGTCACTCGTGAAGAGTTGAACTTCGTTGCTCCTGCTGTTTACTATGTAAACGGCTCCGCCTACTGTGAGAGCTATTCCATCAGGTCTGTTCATATCGCCGGGCTCGTTGCCAAAGAGGCCCCACTTATTCAACAATTCTAGCCTGAGCGAGGGAACTGGAATAAGCGTAGATGTAGGCGTTGGCGCAAGGGGCTGAGACGGGACTACTGTTGCACTGGGCGTTTGCGTCAGTGTACGTGGTGGAATTGCTGCTGAAGTTGGTACGGGCGTGGGAGTAGAAGTTGGCATGCTGGTTGGAATGGGTGTGGGTGCAGGCGTGGGTATTGGCACAGGCGTTTCAGTGGGCACCGATGTACCGGTCGGCGAAACAGCTATTATCGCAATTTCGGTGGAAGATGGAAATGGTGTTGCACTAGGCATCGAAGTGGCATTAGGTAGTGCGGCGAATGTAGGTGCTGGGGTCGGTGTGAGAGGAGAGTGAGCACCAGAAGGTCCACCGCCGAATAAACTTAACGCTCCTATCGCCACCGATACGATAACCACGGCAATACCGGTTATGGCAGTTAGTTGAGGCCATCTACCCCTGGTTCTCGGAGGGTCGAGGGTTTGACGGAGAACAACTTCTCCTCCTTTGGAAATGAAGAATTTCTCCCGGCCAGGTGTCCCAGTGACTCCAGCTTCAGGCCGGAACAATAGGATAACGGTGTAGTAGTCCTCATCCTCACCGGACTCCGTTACAGTGAAAACCATGGGCGTGTCAATAAATCGTTGTCCAGAGTTCCACGGAGTCTCCCTGGCTGTCTGCACGGCCAATGATCTGGCCTGGTCCAGCGAGATGTAGCCAAAGGTCTCCTGTTCCGGGGTGAAACCGAACTGATCCTCTTTCTTGCCCTGGTCTTCCGCCATGATGTGGCATTATATGGCCAAAATGGCGACTTGGGTAGTTGGCACGTTGGCGGATGAGGCTTGGGTTTCTGATTTCGTTGGTGGCGGAGGGTGGCAAGTTCGACAGGGACTGGGACAGGGTCCGGGCCTGGTCCAATGAGGTGTGGCCAGGGCCGCCCCTTCCGAGGGGAATTCGAGGGTAGATTCGTGGATTCCCTCTCCTTCCCGTCCTCCCCCTTGGCGATGACGTGCGATTGTAGCCGCACCAAGCAGGGAGGAGAGCCCCTTCATTCGCCATGAATTGGGTAATGGGCGGTGTACGGAACTGCCACGAAAAGAGACCCGCGAAAACCGGGTCCCGGCCCGGCCATCTGCTATTCTAGAGACGGTACCGACCGGAAAGCTCCTGTTTGTTCGGCGTGAGCCATCCAGCCGGACGGATGTATCGGGCGATTGGCAGGGGGCAGGGCTTACGAATCTTGAGGCTCCGGCGGGGGATATACCCGTCTATTTGAAATACGAGAAGGGCCTGCGGACTTCCCAGAATAGTGGAATGAGCTTACATGCAGGATAGGTCGTCGGTGTCCAGCGATTCCCGAGCACGTCCCAAGGTGTTCTATGGCTGGTGGATTGTGGCGGCGGGCGGCGTGATAAGTGCGCTACAGGATGGCACTTATTTTTTTGGCTTCCCAATGTACTTCCTTCCTGTGACCCGGGACTTTGGCCTGAGCCGAGCAGCCACCTCATTGGTGTTCGGCCTGGGGCGTTTGGAAGGCGGGGTTGTAGGGCCCGTAGCCGGGTACCTGGTGGATCGCCTCGGCCCCCGGACGATGATAGCCATCGGCGGTGTTGTGGCCGGGCTGGGGTTCATTCTGTTGGCCCTCACTCACAGCTTTACCTCGTTCCTCCTCGTGTATGTCGGAGTTCTTTCCTTGGGTATCTATTCCGGCTTCAGCCAGGGGGTCATGGCTGCGGTCAATCAGTGGTTCATCCGCCGGAAGGCCTTTGCCATGTCCATAACCTCCATGGGCTTTTCTGTGGGTGGTGTGGTCATCGCTCCGGGAATAGCTTTTCTGGTGCTGACTCTGGGTTGGCGAAGTGCAGCGGTCATATCGGGCATAGTCCTGATTGCCGTGGTAGTCCCCCTGTCCCTGGTGATGCGCCGCTCTCCGGAGAGCATGGGCCTGCTACCCGACGGGGACCGGAATCCACCCATCGCCCGAAAGAACTCCCTAGGCAACGAGTCGTCAGGGTCTGGTCGGCAAATCGCGACCGTGGACTTCAATCCGAGAGAGGCGATTCGAACCCCGACCTACTGGCTCCTGGCGGTAGCCATTGGCCTGCGAATGTCAGGGTCTTCCGGGTTGTTCGTGCATCTGGTTCCGTTGATAGTGTGGAAGGGGCATTCGGAGGCCATGGGAGCCTTCATGATAGCAGCTATCTCCTTCGCCTCCATCCCGCTCAGGTTGATTCTCGGTTGGATGGCTGACCGATGGGACAACCAGAAAATACTCGGCATCACCACTGCTTTTGGGGTCGCCAGTCTGTCGATTCTCCTCCTGGGCGGAGGGCAACTGTGGCAACTGATCATCTTCACAGTCATGTTCGCCGCTCCCATGAGTGGTGGCGCGCTAGGTTGGGCACTAATCGGGGAGCTATTCGGCAGGAAGAGCTTTGCCACCCTTCGGGGTGGTGTCACGTCCGTATCCAGCATAATGTCCATGGGAATGCCGGTGTTCGCGGGCTGGGTCTACGATACTTCCGGCAGCTACTACTGGGCCATAACCCCCATGATTGGCATGTATCTGATTGCGGCCCTGTTGTTCTGGAAACTCCCCAGGCCCAGCCTCCCGAGCCGGGTAGCGGAATCCATAGCCTGAGAAGCCTCCACCGGCCGGTGAGTTTGCCCTTTCACCTTGGGGAGATTCGATTCGGTGCACCGCCAACCCGGTCCGACCTCGCCGTAGTCACCGTCCCGCACCCAGTTGTGGCTGGGGACAAACTCATCCGGGCAGCCCACGGAGCGTTAGAACTCGAGTCTACCAGCGCTTCCCCGGCCCTCTCACGGCCGCCCTGAGCGAGGCAAATGGCCGGAGAGGTTGTCAGAGAGCCGCCCCGTGCATACAATGCCCGTAACCCAGTGAATCTGACATTCGCGGCCTGTCGCAGTTTCGATCCGCCGGAGCGCCCAGGGCGATAGGCCGTCCGGCAGCAGGTCGAAAATACGAGGGACCTGATGGGCAGGCCGCTCCGTTCGGGCAGAAACATATGAGACGATTCGCACGATTCGTACTGCACCACAAACGTGAAACGTTCGCAGTGGTCGCTTTCGCCGTTCCGGTCTTCCTCTCGGTATTCTTTGGTCTCTCGGCCCTGGACCAGCGAGATGCCGGAATGGCCTATGAAATCCTCAATACCATCGACGTTCTTGACGTTCGCACGCCGGTCGAAGACCTCAAGATAACGCTCCGAGGCGAAAACATTCAACAGGGAAACTTGAATCTCCGTATCTATTCGATACGAGTGGTGAATACCGGCGAAACCGATATCCTCCAATCTCATTACGACTCAAGCGAAATTTGGGGATTGCAGGTGACGGACGGGAAGGTGATCGAAGCACGGCCGATGAGCAGCAGCTCCGATTATCTGGGCCGGAAAGCGATTCCCCAGCTGATTGGAGACGACTTGGTTGAGTTCCCCAAGACCATTCTCGAAGAAGGGGAGTTCTTTGCCTTTGACATGCTGGTCCTGCACGTGAAAGGGCAGACCCCGGTCATTTCCCCGCAGGGGAAGATTGCCGGGATTGAGGAAATCTCCGTGTCTCGAATTCCTCTGCAGGCGAAGGAACCCAGCTTCTTATCAGAGCTGTTCTCGGGTGGCTGGCTGATACAGATGGCCCGGATTCCTCTGTACTTCCTTGGAACGTCGCTGGTTGTCTTTGCCGGCGTCGTCATTATCATCTTCGTTTCAGAGGTCCTGCCCAAGAGAATCCGGCGTCTAAAAGCCTCGATGGCGCCTGCATTGCGAAATCATGGCGATGCCACCCAGCGTGAGGCACTGAAAGAAGCTTACGGAAGGTGGGGGACCGAAGGGTTGCAGGCCCTCAAGGGATTGCTGGATGCCCCTGAGACCATACCCAAAAGGGGAGGGCCGTCGGTTCAGCTTATCGAGGAATTCAACATTTCTTTCAGGCATCTCGAGGAAATCGGCGCAATCACCCGGGGGCCTGCGGGCGAGCAAGTAGTGGACGCTGGATTCCGCGAGACGCTCGATCGCCTGTTGGCCGAGCTTGGCATCCCCATCGGCAAGGATCAGAAAGTGCCCGATGCCGGCCGGTAACCGGGCACTCCGGCTGACCGGAACCTGCACATCTTCCTCAAGGCACCCCTTGTTGCGTCCTAAACCCATCGGGAGGTAGCACCCGTGACCAACCCACAAGCCCGTTTGCTTGCCGCCGCGATCGCCATGCTCGCCGGGGCGCTCGTTGCCACCACCGACAACCTCAACATCAACGTCGGCCTCGCCATAATCATCGTGAGCGGCGCGATTTTCCTCGCTGAATATGTTCGCTGCCAGAGGTAATAGGGGCAGTGGCTGGGCTTCCGCGAGAACAACGAATTGGGCCCGGGTTACCGCCGCCGGTCTAACCGCCGCCGGTCTAGCCCCCGAAGGAAGGGTCTAGCGGAACCAAGGCGCGCCAGTCCGTGAGCAACACCCGGTGCCGGACCAGCCATTGACCGTCTTGGCGTACCATCTTGTCCTGGTAGCGAAGGCCTGACATCCGCATTGACTCGGTACCTTCGACGCGGCTATAGGCGATGGCGTAGGTCTCCACCTCGGCCGAGTCACCGTCGATCCGGATGTCCTGGTCGCCCAAGAAATGGGTGGCACGATGGGGGCGATTGTAGGCGAGTCTGCCGACGATGTTTTCGACGCCCTGGCGTTCCCAATCGCCATAGCTTGCGTAGGCGTCGGCCGTAAAGGTGGACGTCATCGAGTCAAAGTCACGCCGGTCGTTGCTCCTCGCGTATCTGGTCATCAACTCCCGGATCGCAGCCTTTTCCACCAACTCCTGAAGCGCCGGATCAAGTGCCATGGTATCCTCCCTCTGGTGAGTTCTCTTCACTTTGGCGCTGGGCTGGGCGCAGCCAACGCCTAGTATCGCACGTCTTTGGTACCGCCTGTCCCAGCCAAGCCCGACTCCATCGTCACGCACACGAATTCTAATGCAGACCGCCGGCGACAATGGTGCGCACCCGGGCTGCCGGAAACAGCTAGAATGGGGATCAGCGCTAATGCTTGGAGTGCACGAAATTGATGGTGGACCTCGAACCGATCTAGATTTGGGGAGTGAAAATGCTGTTTCTTTTGATTAGCACGCCGGCGCCAACTCGCCCAGCGGAGGTTCGCGAGCAACGGAAGAAATTTTGGCCGTGGATTCAAGACAAACTGGATCACTAGGTTGCCCGATCTATTTTCCCGCGGACCGGCCGGGGAGCGGTGGCGGTGTTCGATGTGGACTCTCATGAAACACTGCATCGCTTGCTCAACGAATGGGCGGAAATCATACCCGCCGAGTTTGGGATTTACCCATTGATGGAACCCGAGTCGATCAAAGCGTTCCTCAATGAAGGTAGCGGAGGCTGACGAACTTGTGGGGCGTCGGCGATGATGGAGGACGGGGGCCGGTAACACCTGGAATGGGAGGTATTGTGCGCTGCCGATCGGATGTCCGGGGCGGGCGTTAGGGCCTAACGGATCATTTCGGGTATGTCGGGGAGGTTGGCCGTTATCGCTTCCCTCTCGCCGGCAGACACGCTTCAACTCCCGGTCCCAAGGCGGCGTAGTCACCGGCCCATTATGACGTCGAATCCGGGCGCGAAGTCGTCCCAGTAATCTAGGGCCCGCGGTAACCCGGCGCGGCTCTCCGGTTGCCGTCGAGAGCCACGGCCCCACCCTCGCCACCCGTTGGCTCCACTCGCGTTGGCCCCCATTCGCCGGGCTACTCAGGCGTCACGTCACCTCTCGCCGGGCTATCGTTGGCGAGAAAGTGGTGTCTTCACCCGGTGCGGGCAGGTGTTGGCACCCTCCAACTGGGTGGCTTCGGGGCGTATAGTAGTCGCGCGCACATCTCTAATGAGCGGTCGCGGGGGGACATCGTATTCGCGAGCGTTGCCGGCACCGTATTGGTCATCGGCCGGGTCAATTCATGGGAAGTCTCTCGAGCGCACCAGAGACGTTAACAGCCTGGAGGCGGTTCTATATGACGCTCGACAAAACCACCAGGGCGATCATCTACCTGGCGTTGCTATTCGGAGTCCCGGTGGTGCTGGCGATCATTGCGGTGAAGCTGACTTGGCGCGGAGTCTCATCTACGGCCCAGAAGGTCGGTTCTTTCGGACTTCTCCTCTGTCACCCGTTCATGGTCATTCGCCGCTGGGAGCAGTCCAGCGTCCGGGGCTAAGACACGTTAAGAAAAGGCCCCCGGCGCTCAACCGGGGGCTCGGAGTTTAGCGAGACGGAAGGCTGCTTCTTCCGGCGCCACTTACGATCCGCCGTCCGGTGGCTCAACCAGACACTCTCGCCCGGTCGTGCTGCTCGAACGCCGTCTGCTGTTACTGACGGGCTCCTGCGCCGCATCGACCTCCCGCCCATCACACGGCCGCGGTTTGTGCTACTATTTTATGCCCTGGATAAGCCGAGACAGAGGTCGTTTTTATGCGTTGGTTCTTGTTTCTCGCGTCCCTCGTTCCCCTGGTGGTTGCCTGTGGCCAGTCTGGAACCCCAACTTCTTCCAGTCCCTCGTCCGGGGGCAGCTCCGGCTCGACCGTTACCACGCCTTCGGGGCTGCAATACAAAGACCTCACCGTGGGAGCGGGGGTAAAGGCCCGGGTGGGCGCGACCGCGGTGGTCCACTACACCGGCTGGCTGATGGACGGCACCAAGTTCGATAGCTCCCGGGATCGGGGTGAGCCCTTCGAGTTCGTTATAGGCCGGGGGCAGGTGATCAAGGGCTGGGACGAGGGGGTGGGTTCCATGAGGGTGGGGAGCAATCGGGAGCTGATCATACCTCCCAGTCTGGCCTATGGGAGCCGGGGCGCGGGAAGTGTCATTCCCCCGGGCGCCGCGCTGCGATTCGAAGTGGAGCTAATCGGTATGCGTTAGCCTTGGCTAGAGGGCCCGTGCTCGAACCAACCGTCCAAGCCTTTGCGTAGGGTGACCTCCCGGCGTCCCACCGTTCGTGCTAGATAGCCTTGCTCCATCAGGCAGACCACCAGCGCCCGGCCCAGAGCACCTCCCAGGTGTTGGTTCCCTTCGGTCCAGTCCAGACAGCCGAAGGCGAATTGCCCCCCGGATCTATTGGCGGAGGCGACGTCTACGCCACGGGCGTCTAGCGCCAGTGCTCCGGCGGCGCTGAGGGTGTACCGCACCTGGCGGTCGAGGCCGATTTCGGCGGTTTCGTCGAGCCATCCAAGATCGAGCATGGAGTCCATGAACCCAACCCCCGCGATCCCGGCCAGGTGCCCGTAGCAGGTGCGAGCCCTGCGCAGGGGGGTGTCGCGGCGGACCTCACGCGCCGCCTGGGGGCTGATCTTGGGCCGTGCCCGCAGCGGCGCCAAGGACCGGTCTGCGGGCAACCGCGGGTTCTCTTCAGTCATTTCTCGAAACCTCCTTCTAATCCCGCCAGACCAACTCATCCGGCCAGACCATTCTGGCCGGGAGAGGAAGGCCGGCGGCTCTCCCCAGGTTCGCCGGATCGTATATGACGAATTTTCCTCCGCTAGTGCCGAGCTTGTCAATCCAAGGGGGCAAGTTACGGACTTGTCCGGAGGCTCTGAAGCGGGAGGGACAGCCGCCGGAGCCGGGGCCTTAGGGGCGCGCTTTCCAGTGCCAGGACCGCTCGATTCTGGCGTCTTGGCGGGACATTGTCTCTCCTCCCTTTACATGGCCCCGGTCTGACAGTATATTGAGCCTAAACCCACCATTGGAGGAAGTTTCGATGTATAACAAGCCGATGTTGAGCCTGGAGGAGGCGCACACCGCCATCACGGCGATGACCGAGGAGTACAACAAGGACACCAACCGGAAAAAAGTAGACATGGTGGTGGTGGACGACGCGGGGAACCTGATTGCGTACGCGCGCATGGACCGGTGCTTGAGGCCGAGCTTCGCCCTCCGCAAGGCCTACACCGCGGCCGTCCGAGGCATGGATACGCTGGCCTTGGCCGAGCAACTGAAAGCCTCGGGCCGGACGATCGAGTCGTTCGGTGACCCCCAGCTCATCGCCATTCCCGGCGGGGTTACCGTGCTCAAAGACGGCGCTGTCGTCGGCGCGATGGCCGTTGGCGGTCTGCCGAGCGGCATCGACGATGAGGTGATCGCCAAGGCGGGGCTGAAGGCCCTGAACCTCTAGCAGCGCTTCTTCCTGATCCCGGATCAGGAGAGGTTTTTCGCAATTGCGCATCAGGATGCGAATGCCGCCGTAGGGGCGGGTTTCAAACCCGCCCCTACATCACGACACCCGTCTGAGATTCCCCGAGAGGTCTTCCGGCCACGGGTTGATGAGACCTCCGATCATCTCCGGAATATCCAGTCCCGCCGCGCCGTGGCCACCTTCCCGTTGCCACGCCGGGTGGCGCTGATTGATAGACTGGGGCGTGGTTGGCCCATGGATCAACCTGGTGGATCGAACGGGAAGTGGGTTTGCCGGTATTCGCCCGGTATTCGCCCGGTGTTCGTAATGTCGCGCGGGTTAGGCAAGTCCGGCCCGCGAGAGACGAACGGAGAGAGTGGAAGGAGGTCGAATGAACTACGAAACCCTGTATCTGGAGAGGATCGGCCACGTGGCTATCCTCACCTTGAACCGGCCGGACCAGATGAACGCCATCAACCACCAGTTGAGGTCCGAACTCAACCTGGCCCTGGACGAGGTGGCCGGGGAGTTTCCCGATACCCGGGTGCTGATCATCACGGGGGCGGGGCGGGGCTTCTGCTCCGGCGCCGACGTGGGCGACCAGGCCGCGCGCCTGTCCCAGGGACAAGAACAAGACCCCTCAAAACAGAGCACGGACGCGGCCCTCTCCGAGAGCAGGACCGCCGTGGCCCCGCGCCTGCCGCTGCTGCCTCAGCCGGTCATCGCGGCGGTCAACGGCGTGGCGGTGGGCGCCGGACTATCCATCGCCCTGGCCAGCGACATCCGCGTCGCCTCCGACAAAGCCCGGTTTTCCTCCATCTTCATCAAGCGCGCCGGGGTGCCGGACAACGGCGCTTCCTACCTTTTGCCCGCTCTGGTGGGGCCGGGAGTAGCCGCGGAGATGGCCCTCACTGGCCGCATCTACGATGCCCAGTGGGCCTACCGGGTGGGCCTGGTGAACATGGTGGTCCCGGCCGACGAGTTGTTGGAATCCGCTAAGTCTCTGGCCCTGGAAATTGCTTCCAACCCGCCCCTGGCGGTCCGGGCTACCAAGGAAGTCCAGAACCGGCACCTCCCCGACCTGCAAGAGCTTGACCGGTTGGAGCGTGAAGCTAACGCCCCAACGAGCGACAGCGAGGACCGGCGCGAGGCCATCCTTTCGTTCCTGGAGAAACGCGCGCCGGTGTACAAGGGCCGGTAGCTGAAGGGGTGTCTTCAACCGTATTGGCTTGGAGACGCGGGGTTGCCGGTGGGAGAGATGCCCGCTCATCGCCCTGAGGTTTCGCCACCGAAAGCTCCCGGCTTCTCTGAGCCCGCACGGCCAAAACTCAAGACAAGAAAATCCCCCGTGATCCCCCTTTGTAAGGGGGGACCCAGGGGGATTTCGCTGCACCTGGCGCCGGTTATCAGTAGGGCCGGCGGGCCTCCATGTTGGTGTGGATGTCCAGCAAGACCGTTTTGCCTTCCCGGTTGAGCTGCTGCGCCCTGGCCAGGGCCGGGCCGACCTCGGATGGCTGGGTGACAGTGATGCCCACGGCTCCCATTCCTTCGGCGATCTTGGCGTAGTCACCGCCCATGCGGGTAACCCCGTAGAGTTCGCTGGCGGTGGGAAAGCCACCGGGATAAGTGGCCATGCCGCCGTTGTCCAACACGATGGTGGTGATGGCCGCCCCGGACCGGACCGAGGTCTCGATATCCAGGCCGGACATGCCGAAGGCGGCGTCGCCCATGAGGTTGAGGCAGAATTTTTCGGGTGCGGCCAGCTTGGCCCCTATCATCACCGGGATGCCGAAACCCAGGTGAGTGGTCTTGCCCCAGCCGATGTAGCTGTGAGGAGTGGAGGCCGTGAAAAAGGGCACCATGCTGTCCCGGGGAGCGCCGGCATCATGGGTCACGACGCTGTTCTCCTTGTTCAGTGCCTTTTCCAGTTCGCTTATAACGCGGTAGGTACCGATGGGCACCTCGTCGGAGTTCAGCAGGGGCGACCACTCGTCCATCCACTCCTTTCGGATCTTGGCGATCTCCGCCACCACACCGTTTTGGTCCTTCCTTCCCGTGCTGCCGAGCTGTGCCTTGACCTCCTCAATCATCGCCCGGAGGGTCAGCTTGGCGTCGCCGGGCAAGCCAACGTCAACGGAGAAATCCTTGTTGATGTCTTCGATGCTCTCGACGCTGTGGATGATCACCTTGCCATCGGGAATCGGCTGGCCGTAGTTGGTCCGGGTCATGCTGGAACCGACGGCGAAAAGAACGTCGGATTCCTTGATCCAGGTCCGCGCGGCCTCCGACGTCGCGCGGCTGCCCGCCCCCAGGGAGAGGGGATGCCGCTCGTCGAATGACGACTTGCCGGGCATGGTGGTGAAGACCGGTATCTGGGTAAGCTCGGCCAGCTCCCGCAGCTCTTCGGTTGCCGAGGCGATGAGCACCCCCGCGCCGGACCAGATGAGAGGCTTCTTGGCGTTGAGCAGCAGTTTTACCGCTTCGGCCACGTCGCTGGGGGAAGGCGACTGCCGCATCCGTTTGGGCGGTTGATAGTTGAGCGCGGAGTCCGGGGCTTCCTCGGAGCCAACATCGGCTGGAATCTCCACTATCACCGGGCCGCCGCGCCCGTTGCGCAGGGCATGGAAGGCCCGCCGCATGACCGCGCCCACCTGCCCTGCCTGGTAGATAACCTCGGCTTGCTTGGACACGGTGCGGTAGGTGCGCGCCGGCGAGAAATTGGGGCGGACCGACCGCTGGCTGAGTGGTGGGCCGCCCGGAAGATAAAGCATCGGAATATTGTCGGCGAAGGCTTGGGCGAGGCCGCCCATGGAGTTTTCAGAGCCGGGACCGCCTTGTGAAATGGCCACACCGAACTTGTTCCGGTCGTTCATGCGGCTGTACCCATCGGCGGCCATGAGCGCGCCCCGTTCCTGCCTGAACATGACGGTCCGGATGCCTTCCTTAGCCAAAGCTTCAATCAATGGGTTGGTCGGGAAACAGGTCACCAGTTCGACGCCCTCGGTCTTCAGAATCCGGGCCACCGCCTCAACAACGTTCATAATCCTGTCGCTCCATTGTGTCTATTCCGGGGTCTATTTGGGGGACTATTGGGAATTCTGCCGATCCATCGACCGGCGGCTGAATTGCATTTCAATTCGGACCTGATAAACATAGATGTTCCGGCGTTCCCGGTCAACACCCCGGACACGAAGGGTGAGACGGAACCAACTCTGAATGAAAGTGATTCCGGCGGCTGCGCTCGCCCCGCGGCGGGACCGCCGGCGTTAATGGGGTCAGGGGAGGCCCGTGGGAACCGAAATCGGCGAGGCGGCATGAGTTTCCAATCAGGGATGGCCAACCGGCCATCGCCGACCGGGACCAGAGGCCGATGCGGGCCGGACGCGGAAGCTTGGGATTTGGCAATCCCGGCCAGCGAATACCGCTTCAAAACGGCGACTCCTTGCGCCGTGGCTAAGGGGCCACTAGAATTGGGAGTGCCGGAACGCTTGCTCAAGAATCATCGGGTCCCGCGGGCGGGCCGGCGCCGGACGATACCGCGGGATACTTTCGGTATTCAGGCCCCATCTCGGTTCAAATGATGGGACGCACCCAAGTACTCGGTCAACTTGGTTTTGGCAGGATGTCATTCTGAGGAGCAGAGCGACGAAGAATCTCATTGTTACGCTGAGATTCTTCGCTTCGCTCAGAATGACAATTCGCAGATTTAAGCTGACTGAGTACTAGGCTCAAACCGTGCCGGAGGCGGCACGCCAAGACCAACCATAGGAGGTGGGGAGCAATCATGCCAAACAGCGAAATTCGAGGAGTTGTCGTCCCGATTCTGACTCCGCTGAACCCCGACGAAACCGTGGACGTGAAATCTCTCAGGCGGCTGATCAACTACTTGATCGACAACGGGGTCCACGGCATCTGGATTTCAGGCACGACGGGCGAGTTTGCGTCACTGTCCGACAAAGAACGCCTCATCAGCATCGAGACGTGCGTGGACGAAGTTGCCGGCCGGGTACCGGTGATTGGCAACGTGTCGGAGGCCAGCACCCAACTGTCGCTCAATATGGCGCTGGCGGTGCAGGAGATGGGACTGGACGGCGTGGCCGTCACTCCCCCGTACTACTTCCCGAACGCGCAGGATGAAGTGCTCGACCACTACCGTTACCTGAAGGACCGCTCCGGGTTGCCCCTCTGGGTCTACAATATTCCCCAGACGGTCAAAACGGCGGTCGCCCCCGGCACCATCGCCACGTTGGCCAGCGAAGGGGCCGTGGTCGGAGTGAAGGACAGTTCCGGCGCGGGCGAGTTGTTGGCGGAACTCAATGTGATGTGCGAGCAGGGAGATCTCCAACTTCTGCGGTTCCTCGGCACCATGTTCCGCATCACCAGCGCCGGGTCGGTTGGGGTCCACGGGGTGATCCCCGCTCTCGCGAATCTGGCCCCCGCGGCCGCCGCCCGAGGCTGGGAGGCCGGTGAGGCCGGTGACGCCGCCACGGTGAAAGAGTGCAACGCGAAGTTACTGATCGCGGCCGGGATAGCGCGTCTCTCCAAGGGTGGCGGACCGAACGCCGCCAGCTTGGCCGGCATGAAGGCGGCGCTGAAGTTAATGGGGATATTGGACAGCGACACAGTAACCAGGCCGCTACGGCCGCTGACCGATGAGGAAAAGCAAGGGATACCCGGTATCCTGGCCAACCTGGGGCTGTCCAACGGCGCGTGATCCGCGGGTCTGTCCGAAGATGGTTGGCGGCCGGCATAGTTGGGAAGGCCGGCCGCCTCCCGAAACGGGACCGGGAGCCGGTCGATGCCGCCCGCGTGTCCTGGTGACCCCCGGCAGGGGTAGATCTGAAAGTCCCGGGTTTGCTGCCGGGCCGGTAGACGGACTGGTCCTATCTTGAAGGTCTTAATTCGGTAACGGTGCAATGAATTCGCTGTTGGAAGTGTCGATAGAGCCCGCTCGGGATGAAGACCTGCCCGAGGTCCAGGCCCTCCTGGAAAGGAGCGGCCTGCCGCTGGTCGGCTACGCGGACCACCTGTCCACGGCGCTGGTCGGGCGGGAAGAGGAGCGCATCGTGGCGAGCGCCGCGATGGAGCTGTACGGGCCGGCAGGGTTGCTGCGCTCGGTGGCCGTGGATGAGTCGTGGCGCGGCCTCGGCCTCGGGAATCGGATCGTCCTCGCCGCCATGGCCCTGTCCCGGAAGCATGGCGCCGCCACCATCTACCTGCTCACGGAGTCGGCTCAGGCCTTCTTCGAACGGCTCGGTTTCGAATCCCTTCCCCGGAACGAGGTGCCTGCCTCGGTGCAAGCTTCGTTGGAATTTTCGATAGCCTGCCCGGACTCAGTCCAAGCGATGGTCTTGCAAGAGCCCGGGTGACGGGGCCGGTCCTCGGCGGGTCAATGCCTGATGGCGTCCGTTTGCGGTGAAATTAGGGCCTCCACCCCCGGCGGCCCTTGCCTGGCCGGTCCACTTCCACCCCTTCAGCCCATTTTGGGGTGTCCTTTACCCAGGTTCGATGGTATACTAGTTCCAAGATTCACAATAGCCCATTGGCTGCGCTCAACGTCCTGGATACCTCATGGGGACAGGCATGAACAACGCTGCAAACCTGGTCTATTTCGCCTCCGACGCCGCCTTTGCCGTGAACGGCGATTGCCGGCTGGTCGCCTGGAACACCCGGGCCGAAGCCCTATTCGGCTACCCGTCTCAGGAGGTCATCGGCCGCTATTGCCACCAGGTCCTCAGGGCCCTTTTGCCCGATGGGAAACCCCTCTGCTCCCCCAACTGTCCGGCCATGACCGGTTTCGGTCACGGGACCCCTTTCGCCGCGCGTAGCTGTTTGTCCCCGCACAAAGATGGCCACTGGATGCCAATCGCCCTGAGCAGCATGGCCGTCCCCAGCACCGCCAACGACGGTAAACCCACGGCCATGATCTTTATCAGGCCTCTGCACCAGGTCTCGCAGCCGGAGGTCCCGCCCACCGTTTTGCGGATCTCCACCCTCGGCCGTTTCGCTCTCTCCGTGAATGACTGTGATGTCCCTTTCCGCCGATGGCAACGGAAGCAGGCCTTGACCCTTCTCAAATACCTGATCACCAACCGGGGCCGTGTCGTCCACCGGGAGCGGCTGATCGAGTGCCTGTGGCCGGAGGCTCCGGAACGGCGCGGGTGGGAGCGCTTGAAGGTAACCGTCTGTTCGCTGCGTCGCGAACTCCGCGGCGCCGGAATCGACGAGGAGATCGTCGGCACGGCGGACGAGGCCTATTTCTTGCGCCCTGAAGCGGTACGGCTGGACGTCGAGGCCCTGGATGATCTGGTCCGTGAAGGGAACGGCCTGGCCCGCCGGGGCATGCTGGATGAAGCCCTGCGGTGCTACCGGGATGCACGCGATCTGTACCGGGGCGACTATTTGGAGGAAGACCTCTACGCCGATTGGTGCGCCGCGGAGCGAGAACGGCTGCGGGAGGTATTCCTTCAAACCCTGGTGAGAATGGCCTCCATCTATGCCGGGATGGGCGACTTGGATCATGCAGCCCGGGCGTGCCGTAACGCGCTGGCTTGGGAACCCTGCCGGGAAAGCCTCCATCGCTCACTGATGCTATACCTCTGGCGCCAGGGACACCGGGACGAAGCGCTGGCCCAGTATCAGGCCTGCACCCAGGCTCTGGCCGACACGCTGGGGGTGGAGCCCCTGCCTGACACCCAGCGGTTGTACCATCAGATCCAACGCTCGTCCGGGGAGAGGGCTTCACTGCTCGTCTCCTAGCTCCCGCCGTTAATTCGGTACGGCCTTTCATCACCCCTGAACTCCTTTTGTTTGCCCTATGGACCTCTTCTCAGAGCACCTTCCTCTCAGCGTCGCGGTAACCCTCATCCTGGCCTGACACCGGGACCCGAATGCCTCTTGGCTTCACCGCTTCCGCCCCAAAAGGCGCGAGGACACCGGCGGAAGCCCGGCCGGGGAACACGTTTGGAAGCCCGATCAGTTTCCCGGCCGGACCGGACGGGGTCGCATTGACTACCTCATGAGGCCGTGGTATAGGTAGTCAAGTACCCTCGACCCGGGAGGTGTAGACCGCATGGCTGGTTCCCCGAAAAGGAAGTTCGACTTTGAAACGGTGCAGGCTGGCGAAGATCTGGCATCATACGAGTACGTCATGACTCAGGAGATGCTGGACAGATACCGAGCAGCAGTTGATGACCCCGGCGCGGATTTGCCCACCATCGGGGTCAAGCACGACACCACCGCCTTCGAAATGGTGTTCGATGACGATGTCGGCGGGGTCAATGCTGGGGCCGAGGTGGAGTTCCACAACGCTCCGATCCTCGGCAAGAAGATCATGGTCACGTCCCGAATCGCCGACAAGTTCTGGAAACGTGAAAAGCCCTACCTGGTCTACGAGGCCACCGCCATCGACGAGGACGGGCGCCTGCTGGAAAAGATGCGTACCTTCGAGGTAAAGAAACCCATTGTCGTAAAGGAAAAATGGTGGCCTCAAAGCTAGCCGAGGCTCTTTAGGTTGCGCCGGGGGAACCCTTCCCGGCAAAAAAGGGTTCCCCTGAAAATCCTCCCCCGAAATTAGCTACCACACACAGCCGAGCCCAGCGCCGGCCTCCCGCCTTATGTACCTCCGGTGGAGACAGTCCCGACGCTGTCGACATCGACCACTTCGATGTTGCCGGCTCATCACCCCACACCTCTACCTGGCCGGCCCGGGAATCTCCCGGGGAACCGCCTCAACTGGAACCCAATTGGTGGCCTGAAAGGGGGCCCTGGGTCCGCCGCCGGGTCGCATTGACTACCTCACTACCGCGTGGTATAGGTAGTTTGTAGTCTCGACCAGGGAGGTGGAGGGCATATGGCTGGTTCACGGCTGAAGCTGTTCGACTTCGACAAGATAGAGATAGGCGAGGACCTGGGCTCTTACGAGTACGTCCTGAGCCAGGAGGTGCTGGACCGGTTCCGGGAGGCGGTGGGAGACCCTGACGGATCTTTCCCCACCGTCGCGGTCAGGCACGACAGCACGGCGCTGGCCATGGTGTACGAGGACAACACCGGCGGGGTCAACGCCGGGTCCGAAGTGGAATTCTACAATCCTCCCATCCCCGGCAAGAAGATCAAGGTCACCGGCCGGATCGCCAACAAGTACTGGCGCCGGGACAAGCCGTACCTGGTCATCGAGGCCACCGCCGTCGACGAAGACGGGCGCCTGCTGGAAAGGATGCGCACCTACCAGATGAAGAAACCCGACGAGATCGGAAAGAAATGGAAGGCTATGAGCTAGCGCCTAGTCAATCCGATTGAGGCGGATTGACCGGCATCCGCGGCCGGTGATCATCACCCGGCGATTGAGTACCAGACCAGGACCCATGGGGAGGGTCGGGAAAACCCTCCCCATGAAATTGCCTCCACGGTACCCTGGAGAACGTCACCCCGAGTGTGGCGAAGGGTCCGGGGTGGTGGACCCTGGCTCCGATTGAGGAACCCCGCACCGGATTCCTCGTCCCTTCGTTCCTCGGAACGACAGTGTGGATCAACTACTCGGAACGACAGGTTTGGGGCAAAGGCCTATCGAAGAGATCAACCCGAGGCCCTTGCCGGGGCCACGCCTCCACCCTTGATCCGGGGAATGTAAATTTGGAGTCGCCGTCGAGGCCGGGCTTCCTTGTGGTTCGTCCTTGAGATCTCCACAACGCAACAGGGCAAGAGGTACGCCATGGACTTTGGATACGGACCAGAACAGGAAGCCCTTCGCCAGGAAGTGCGCAAGTTCATTGATGAGAACGTTACGCCGGAGGTCTTGGCGGAGGTCCAGACCAAGGCGGAGGGAGGCGAGTGGCCTCACTTCAAGGAGATGCACCGGAAGGCCGCCGAGAGGGGGTGGGTTGGCATGTGCTGGCCCAAAGAGTACGGCGGCCAGGACGGAAGCCGCATGGACCAGTACATCGTCGAGGAGGAGTTCGTCCGGGTCGGCATCGCCATGGGCGGAGTCGGCAGCGGCGCCCCGGCAATACTGGCGGCGGGCAGTGAGGAGCAGAAGCAGCACTTCATTCCCGGCCTCATCAACGGGGACATCAGCTTTGCCATGGGGTTTACCGAGCCCCAGGGGGGCGCCGACCTGGCCGGCCTCCAGTGCCGGGCGGTGAAGGACGGCGACGAATACGTCATCAACGGCCAGAAGATGTTCACCTCCGCGGCCCACTTCGCCACCCACATCTACCTGATGTGCCGGACCGACCCGGATGCTCCAAGGCATCGAGGCATCTCCATCTTCCTGGTCCCCATGGATACGCCGGGCATCTCGGTGCGCCCTCTCTGGACCATTCAGAACGATCCTCCAGCGCCCCCAGGCACCAACTGCGGCGCGTCGAGGACCAACGAGACCTTCTTCGAAGATGTGCGGGTCCCTCTATCGGCACTGTTGGGAGACGAGAACCGGGGTTGGTACGTCGGCGCCATGGGCCTGAACCTGGACCGGGTAGGGGCCAGCCGGCTGGTGAGGTCCATCAACAGGGATGAGGACTTCATCAATTGGGCCAAGGAACACGACCTGGACGGCCACTCGGTGACCGACGATCCGGCGGTGAGGGACAAGCTCGCGGAGATGTGGATTGAGGCTCAGGTTTGCCGGCTGATGACCATGCGCAGCATGTCCATCTGGGAGCATGGCAACGACTTTACCTACGAGGGCTCGGCGGAAAAGGTTTGGGCGCCCGAGCACGGCGTCAGGATCACCGAGGCAATCAGCCAGATCCTGGGGCCCTACGCCCAGCTACTGAGCGGCTCCGAAGACGCCATCGAAGACGGCCTGTACGCCCACAACATCATGGGCGCCTTCCAGTCCGGGATAAACCACGGCAGCGTTCAGATCATGCGAGACATGGTGGCCCGCCGTGGCCTCGGCATGCCCCGAGGGTAGCTGGGCGGCCACGGGCCCCTTCTGGAGCGCCCTGCCATGAAACGAAAAGGCCCCGGCCGCAAAACAGGCCGGGGCCAACTTATAGAATGTTTCACGACTTCTTAAAGGTTGGTACGGGGGAAATCCCCCTTTTGTCCCCCTTTACAAAAGGGGGAATGAACCGGTTCTCTCCGGTGGCGGGGTAGGTATTGTGTCCG
>JASMCQ010000003.1 GCA_030753265.1 Dehalococcoidia bacterium | reverse complement strand
TACAACGACGACGACTACCGCCGGGAGAAGAGGCTGCTGGAAGACAAGCTGGCCAGCCTGGTCGTCCCTGGCGTGGACGCAGCCCAGGAAGCCGGGAAGTTGCTGGAGGACCTGCCAAATCTCTGGGCGGAGGCCAGCCTGGGCGAGAGACGGCGTATCCTGATGACGATGCTGGACGCGGTCTACGTTGACCCCGTTGAAGAAAGGTCCGTAGTTGCCATCCAGCCCAAGCCTGCCTTCCGGCCTCTATTCGAGATGGCTACGACTCGGGAAGGCAGCGATGTTGTCCTAATTAAAGAGCCGCCTCAAGCTACAAATGAGCCTGAGGCGACCGATTCGTGTTCTTGGTGGAGACGGGGGAGAGTCGAACTCCCCGTCCAAAAGGTCCCCTGGTCGGATCTACTACAAGCTTGTCCGGTGCTTTAAGTCTCGCCCCTCAGAGCTTCCACCGACAGAATCTCCGAGGTGCCAGCCGATCAATCTTTGGTCGCCCTTTATCGGCATAGGAGCGCCCGCATCCCGGACTCTTGGCGCCTGCACCACCGCATCCGGGACTTGCAGTGGGCAGACGTAGCCGCGATTTAGACGGCTAGTGCAAATTCACGTTCGCCAGTTAATGGCTGCCACCGGTTTAACGAGGCTGATGGCGTCCTCGGCTTGCAATCCGCCACGCGACTCTCCTGTCGAACCCGCGCGTCCCCATTTGTACCCTTAATTATCCCATATGGGAGTTCCGGGGGTCAAATCGGCGCAAAGTCGCTCAAACCAGGCTGAACGGCTCCGGCGCCTCCGCGAATGGGCCCCGGCCCCCCCCCGGCTCGTCATGGTGACTTCCAACTGTGGCGGCACGAAAGCCGCGACGGTGCTGCGTATCTGAGGTCCCTTCGGAGTTTCGAGGTGGGTCCAACGGATGAATCTACTTATGAAAAGGCTGTCCTCTTGCTGCGGGGAAACCGCCGTCCACTCCGCGGCCGGCGTGAGACTTCTGCACCTCTTCGGGCTGGCGCATGATCGAGCGACATCTTCGCTCAAAGGTCTAGGACCCCGCCTCATCCCCGACCTTCGCCCATTCGGGCAAGGTGCCTAACGTCGCCTTCAGGCTACGTTTGTTCGCCATGTGCTGGTGTGAATTCTCGCCTCGCCAGGTACGTTGCCGGGCTTCTCACTGGCAGGTCTCACCGATGCCCGCCGTGCCTGAGGAGTGCTCCGAGAGATCCTGCGCCACATCAATACGGGCCACGCTGGGTGGCCGGCGACGGGAAGGAAACAAAAAATCATAAATAGTCATAAATAGAAGGAGTCAAATAGATGAGTTCCAGCGCCAGTGATCAGCGAGTAATTGAGCTCCTTGTGCTTCTATTACTCGCTGATCAAGTCCTAACCAAAGCAAACTTTATCACGAAAGCCATGTCCTGGTTTGACAAATACTTGCTCATTCTGGTGATAGGCGGATTCTTTGCCGGCATCGGGATAGCCAGTATCTCTCAGCCGGTGGTCGACCAGGTGGATTCGACGATCAACAGGTTCATGGGCGTGTGCGACTACATAGCACCGATCGCGATCTTCTTGATTCTAACCTCATCCCGGCCAGGCTAATCGGAACGCGCAAGATAGGAAAGTTCGGCCAACGAGCTGCTCTCCATGGTGCCGATCGTCTTCCTGATCAGCTACGGTGTTCCAGCTGGTGCTCTTCGCCGGCCCGATGGCCACCATGTTGAATATACCCGAAGCAACGCTGCCGGTATTCCTCGCCGTCTATCTGGGGCTGCAGCTGGGCCTTCCGGACTCCTTCCGGACCGGGGGCAACAGTACCGACGTGTACGTTGGGGCCAATGTGGTGAACGCGGTCTACGAGAAACGGTACGCGGAGAAAGAGGACCTGGCGCTCCCTGAGGGGGGCTCGCGCCCGCCGCCGAGGCCATCGGCTCTTGGGACGGGTCAACTGAGGGGTGAATAGCCGCCAGCTGAGGTAATCAACGATTGGGCGTCCGGGGCCGAGGCCCGAGTGAGCTATCCACCAAACTCGTAGCAAGCGACACCGAACCAGAAAGAGTCTGGGGAGACACCCGATCCGCCAACGATGGATGGGGTGTCTCCCCAGAAATCATTTTGTGGGCTGCCGGGTAGCGTCGAAAGAGTTAGGGCGGGCCCAAGACCGGCTGCCGAATATTAGGTGCGGGCCGGGGCCTGCACCGGGCCTCCGCGGAGACTGGGCGGGGTCACGGTGGCGATGATCACGGCGGCCAGCAGATAGACGGATAGCATAAGCCACCACGAAAACGTGTAGCTGCCGGTGCTGTCCCTCAGGTACCCCACCAGCGGGGCCCCGATACCGTTACTGACCAGAATTATGGGCAATACGAGCCCCCGGATGGACCCCAGAAAGGCTCGCCCAAAGTAGGCGGCGAAAATATAGGAGTGGACGATCATGCCCGCGCCCACCGACAGCCCGAAAGTGATCGTGGAGCCGAAGAGAAACAACTCGTTCCGGCCGTCGATCATCAGCCAAATCGCCAGCGCAAACCCCAGATAAGAGACCATGGCGATCAAACGAATGGGCAACCGGTCAGCCATCCAGCCGGCAATCAGGGCCATCGTAGCGGCTCCAGCTGCATCGGCCGAGAAGGAAAAGGACACCATCTGGGGGGCAAATCCCAGCTCAACCCAGTAGGGAATCCGGTGGACGCTGGCTCCGCCTTGGGCCAGCCCGGCCAGAGCGAAGACCAGAATCAGCTTCCACAGGGTACTGGTGCGCAGGGCCTCGCGTACCGTCCAGGCTGCCTCCGCCGCGTCAGCGACCCCCGTTTGCAATGAGGGTGTGGAGGCCGGAGCCTCCGGTTCGCCGTCCACTTCGAGGCCTAGATCCTCGGGTTGGCGGCGTAGGAATAGGGCCGCCACGGGGATGGCAAGCAGCATGAAGATGATGGCCAGCACGGCCCAGGTGGTGCGCCAGCCCAGGTGGTCGATCAGCACCTGAGTTACGGGTACGATGACGACGCCGCCGATGCCCAAACCGGTGGTGGACAATGCCAACGCCAGGCCCCGTTTGCGGCGAAACCATTTGGCCACCGGGACCGAGGTGACAATACCCTGGGGAGTGGCCAGCCCGGATACGCCCACGATGCCGAAAAGCAGTATGACGTGCCAGGGGGTGGTGGCCCGGCTTACGCCCAGCAACGCGACACCGATTACAATGGCGGAGATGACGGTGAAGACCCGGGGCCCGTACCGGTCCAGCAACCTTCCGATAACATAGCTGGAAAGACCGGCGGAAAT
This sequence comes from Dehalococcoidia bacterium, assembly GCA_030753265.1. Next base: position 20,169 of record JASMCQ010000003.1, on the reverse strand, counting down.
GCGGCGGGTGGTCACGGCCCAACCGAATTGGCTGCGTGACATGCCCAATGCGCTGCCCATGGGAAGGACGAAGAGACCGAAATTCAGGTTGCCGGTCGCCATGGTGGAGAAATTGACCAACCACATGGTGGCGACAATGACCCAGCCGTAGAATACCCGTTTGGTCCGTTTGGGGTGAATGTCTGTCTTCCTATCTCCGCGATGCCACTCTTGGCCTGTGAGCGTCCATCTCAACACTCCCGTCCGAGCACGCGGAAGCCGCGAAGGAGAAACGATCCAGGTTCAGATTCCAGGCGTACTCGGTGTCCTCCGCGGTTTTGAGGTTGGCTGGTAATGGTATGGGCCGAGATCAGGGGAAGATCGTGGGAATGTTCCGGCCGGGCCCGGAGCCGGTGCGGCACTTCTCATGCTGCCGGTCTCGGGTGAATGCGGGCGAAGCCGCGCCTCCGTGCCTCCGCAGCATAGGGCAAAAGGGCCAAGAACGCCCTCCATCTTCCAAGCTCGGAGACGATGCCGATCCCATCATGACAGTGAATAGGCTGGAAAGGTGGTCGGGGTGGGGAGATTCGAACTCCCGGCTTCCACGTCCCGAACGTGGCGCCCTACCACTGGGCCACACCCCGGCGATTCAGGTTCGAGCAATTCCGGCCAGCCCCAATTGGGTGGGCCTGGGCATCATATAGACAGAAACGTCGGCGGATACCGCGGGGTCCAAGCCCACGACGCCACCAAGCCATCCCTCTGTTCGAATTGCCCTCCAACATGGTAAAGGGTTCTTACCCCCGAGTCTAGTGCGAGTTTCGCCTCGAAGCCGCCCAATCTGCCCGTCCGTCCGAAGCCAACCGCATATTGACGTTGTTTGACCTTCGCGGCGAAGAGGAGCCGGGCGCGGCCGGGACCCTCGAAGCCGCCGGGCAAAGTCAGGGTTGACTGGTCTTGGGGCATGAACTCAGCTACAGCTTCAACTCGATGATCTCGAATTGAGACAGGTCGCTGCTTCCCAGTCCCAGCTCCTCGGCATGCTCATGCTGGCGGCGGACTATGGCTTCGTTGGCTGAAGTGAACGTGCTGTCGTGCTGCTTCATCAGCCGCATGGCGACCACATCGGCGGCGACCATGTCGCCGGTAATGATGAGGCGGTTCACCCCATCGATGATCTTGGTCTCCGCGCTTCTGGACGGTCCGAAGACCGCCTGCAGGGAGCGCACATCGGTAATGGTGAGTTCCGGGCGCACGGCGGAGGCGAACTCGGCCAGTTTACGGTCGAAATAGTCGCGGTTATCTTGGAGTGACGCGTGGGCGAGCCAGCGATGGAGGCCATAGACGGACCCGAAGTGGTTCTTGATCGCGCTGGTGATCTGCCCAGCGAAGTGGCGCTTGAGGACGGGCAGGTTGATAATGACCGGAGCCTCCTGGAGCTGGCGGGCGATGCGCAAGCGAGGGCCTTCAGTCCTGCGGACGCCGGGCTTTCGCAGGCGTTCCAGCATGGGGCTGCCCTCCATCCCAGGGAACCCCACATCAGGGTCCAGGTCTCCGTGCCAGGCGCGGTGCTCAACCAGGACGTAATGGCCGGCTTCCGGTGCGTGGGAGATCTGAATCTCCGTTCGGGGCAGGTCCGCCGGGTTGTAGATAAGGTCCAACTCGTTTCGGTGGTCCTCGTGCACCAGGATATGTTCGGCCCCGGCGGCCCGGCAATGGCGGGCCACGGCGCGTATCGTCTCGGGCGCGGTGATAGAGGGAAATGGGTCACGCTGGTTTGTATTGGGCTTGAGGACGACCTGGCGGTGAGCGCCAATGACGCGGCCCAGGCCGCCGATGGCCTCCAGTCCCGCATCCACCATGGCGTCGATATCCTCTCCCTCCACGATCACCAGGAGTGGCTTGCCGCCGGTGCCCAGCACCTGGTTGTCCCGGCCGCGCCGGGCCAGCGCGGTCTCCACCACTGTCGCCATGGCACTCCTCCTCAGAGCCGGGTAGTGGGAGGATTATATCCGATTAGGGCGCCCACGGCGACACCGCTGTTTCACCCAGCCAAAACGGCGACTTGCCAACGACCGTAGGAATCTCGCATAATTGACCCGGAACCGGAAAGCCACGAACAGGGGGACATAGGCTGCTATGGCGTCCGGCACGAAAACAGCGCAGACCACCGAAGCCAAGCTGGAAGAACTCCACCGCATCCTGGCCGGTATGGGCCGGGTAGCCATCGCCTATTCGGGCGGGGTGGATAGCACCTTTCTGCTGGCGGTGGCGAAAGAGGTCTTGAAAAGCGGTAACGTTCTGGCGGTGAATGCCGTCAGCCCGGTCTACTCGCAGCGGGAACAGGCCTTCGCCCAAGAGTTCGCCGCCAAACTGGGCGTGGAGTGCATCTCTTTATCCACCCGGGAGTTGGGGGACGAGCGCTTCGCCGTCAACCGCCCCGACCGGTGCTTCCACTGTAAGTCGGAGCTGTTCGGCCGGCTACAGGACGTTGCCGCGGAAAGGAAATTCCCATCCATCGCCGACGGAACCACGGCGAGTGATTTGGACGACTTCCGCCCTGGGATGCAGGCGCGAGAGACCTATGGAGTGCGGAGCCCTCTGCTGGAGGCCGGAATGGCCAAAGAGGAGATTCGCGCACTGTCCCAGGAGATGGGCCTTCCCACGTGGGATAAGCCGGCCATGGCTTGTCTGGCTTCCCGGTTCCCCTACGGCACCGGCATCACCGTCGAAGCCCTGCGCCAGATCGAAAAGGCGGAGGAGTACCTCTTTGACCGAGGCTACCGCCAGGTGCGGGTGCGCCACCACGGCCCGATTGCCCGCATCGAAATCATGGCCGACGAGATGGTCCGGCTGCTCGAAGAGGCCCCAAGCGTGGTGCAGCACCTGAAGAAGCTGGGTTACCGGTACGTGGCGCTGGACCTGCAGGGGTATCGGACCGGCAGCATGAACGAAGACGGAAGCATACCGCTGAGGCCCTTACAGTGACGCCGGCGGACGCTTCGGACCCCGCCGTGGTCGACCTGGGTTATGCCCGGGTAGACGCACAGCGCAGCAAACGCCAGGGCATGCCGGAGGCGGTCCTCTGCTTGGGCAAGACCCCTTCCCAGGTAGCCGGGATTCTTGAAGTGTTGGTTGAGTCCGAGGGGACCGGTATTGCCACCAAGGCGAACCGCACCGTTTACCGGGCGGTTCGGACCAAATTCCCCGAAGCTATCTATCACGACACCGCGAAGCTCATTCACGTGGGGAAAGACCTGGCGTCACAGCCCGCCGGTATCATCGTCGTATCCGCCGGCACCTCGGACATACCGATGGCCGAGGAGGCGGCGATCACCGCGTCTATCCTGGGGCATCCGGTGGACCGGCTCTTCGACGTCGGCGTCGCCGGCCTGCAGCGGCTTCTCTCGCAGACCGAGCGCCTCCGGCAAGCTGCGGCGGTGGTGGTGGTGGCGGGTATGGATGGTGCGCTGCCCAGCGTGGTGGCCGGCCTGGTGGACAAGCCGGTGATCGCCGTACCGACCTCGAACGGATATGGCGCGTCTTTTAAAGGGTTGTCGGCGCTGCTGTCGATGCTGAACAGCTGTGTCCCCGGGGTCGCCGTGGTCAACATCGACAACGGTTTCGGAGCAGCCGCGGTGGCCCACCGCATGACTCGGGTCGCCTGACCGTTCGTACCGAACCGCCGCACCGGGAGGGGTGACCGATGCCGGCCGTCATCGGTGTATCGGGTTGGGCGCCCACAAGGGGCGCCCCTACGGGTGCCCTGGACGAACTTGGACCCTTCCCACCGTGGTTAGCGATTTGTAGGCGCCGACCACGTCGCCCAATGTAGGGGCAACCCTTGTGGTTGCCTCCTGGCCGGGCGGCCCGACGTCCGCTGTCATGGCCGCGTCGGATTGGGCGCCCACGAGGGGCGCCCCTACGGGTGGCACGGACCATCATGGGCCCTTGATTACCGCGATTGCGGATTCTCTCGGTCCAGTTCCCAGTGCTGGGGATTATTGACGATGTACTCGCGGATCCGGCCGAGGGACGTTTCGTCGCGAATGACGTGTTCGAAATAGTTTCGTTGCCATAACCTGCCCGGAAACGCCTGCCACCCCCTCGTCTTGACGCCGCGCACATATCCCAAAGTGGTTAACGATTTATATGCACCGACCACATCACCCAATGTAGGGGCAACCCTTGTGGTCGCCCCTTGTCCGGTCGCCCCGACGCCGGTCGTTGTGGGGGTATCAGATTGGGCTCCCACAAGGGGCGCCCCTAGGGGTGCCGTCCACACGATGATGCCGTGGATGTGATTTGGCATGACGACGAACGCGTCGACACTAATGCCCAGGAACTGGACCGGCAACTCGTCCCAGACCGCTTGCACCATCCGCCCGGCGTCGTTGGGAAACAACTTGCCTTCCACTATCTCGCCAAACAGACACACCCGCCCCTGCGTGCAGATGGTAACAAAATAGGCTCCTGGCCCCGCGTAATCATACCCGGGAAGGCGGATGGAGCGGCGGTGATGTCGTTCAGGGTCGAAGCTCACGCCCCGGCGAACGCCAGGTCCAACTCCTCAAGCTTCTCTTTGGTGGGCCTGCCGTCTTCGCCCCACCCCCGAAGCTGCCGGTACTCCCGGAGCTGCTCTTCGACGTTGGGCGCTCGCTTGGCGGTGCCGCCTTCGCCCAGGGGCTCCAGAAGCCGCGCCGGGAGCCGGTCATCGGCGCCATCCAGGCTACAACGCAGGTTGTACATTCGTTGCAGATTGACGATGCGCTCGCCGGCCCGCAAGACCTCCGCCGAATTGTAGTCGAAACCGGTGACCGAGGACAGCGCCTCCGCCAGGTGCAGCGGCGCCAGCGTCAGGCCCGGATAGAGGCACATGACCATGGAACCGAGAACACTGGTCAGGTCTTGGCCCACCTTGGCCGTCAGCCCCTTCCCGGAGCGGTCGAACCGGTCCTGGCGGTAAACCACCCCAGCCTCGGGCATGGAGGAGTACATCTCGAAAATGGATGGCGCTCCGGTGAGGTCGCAGGCCGGGTTCGGGCCGGTGGCGTAGGTTGCGCCCAGGCTGAAGTAAGCCCGGGGGTCGTACATCGGTATCTCCAACCCCTTTACGTGCATGGCAAAGGCTTCGCTGGCGGCCCCGACCTTTTTCGAGGTCGCTCTGACCCCCTGACTCAGCAGCTCGCCGATGCCCTCACAGGTAGCGATTTTCTCGACAAGCTCGATGATGGTGTCAGAATTGCCCCAGGTCAGGTCCAGGCCGTCCACGTCTCGCGCAGTGAAGAAGCCACGCTCCTGGGCCTCCATGGCGAAGGCAATAACGGCGCCCACCGATACCGTGTCGAGGCCGGCTCTCTTGCACAGATCATCGGCCTTGCAGACCGACTCCAGGTTGTCGTTCAAGCATAGCGAGCCCAGCGCGGCCAGGGTTTCGTACTCCGGCCCGGCCCCCTCCATCTTGTGCTTTCCCCCGGCTATCTTGACCCAGCGGGTGCAGCGGACGGGACAGTTCAAGCACGATTCGTGGGGCTGCAGGATGGTGTCGGCCATCTTCTTGCCGCCCAGGTTGATGCACCCGTCTTTCCAGAGGCCCACGCGCCAGTTCTGCGTCGGAACCGCGCCCTTTTGCCACCCGGTGTCCATGTGGAAAGCGGTACCCCATTTGAAGAGCATGGCCATGCGCCGGTTGCCGCCGATGATCTGGCCAATGCGTCCGGCTACCTGATTGAATCCGGTTTCCTCTGCGATCGGGACCGCCTTGGCGCCCTTGACGGCGATGGCCTTCAGGTTTTTGGAGCCCATCACCGCCCCGATGCCGCCTCGGCCAACGGCCCTGCCGCCGTCACCCACCATGCAGGCCAGAGGGACTTTGCCCTCACCCGCCGGGCCGATACCCACCACCTGGGCTTCGGGGCCGGCGAACTGGTCCCGGATCTTCTCCTCCAGGGCGATGGCATCGGCCCCCCAGAGCCCGGTGGCGTCCTTGATCTCGGCGCCACGGTCGCTGACGTCCAGCCATACCGGCTTGAGTGAGGTCCCTTCGACAATGATGCCGTCAAAACCGCTTTGTTTCAGCGATGCTCCCCAGTGACCGGCGAGGCTGTCATGGGTCAGCAGACCCGTCAGGGGCGACCTGGTGACCACGGCAAAGCCGCCTGAGGCCGGAAAAGCCGTTCCCACCAGGGGGCCGGCCATGAAGAGGAGCTTGTTGTCCGGGCCGAGGGGGTCGGCGCTGGCGGGCACCTCGTCAAATAGGATACGGGTGCCCAGGCCGATGCCGCCGATATACTGCCGGGCCATGGTCTCATCCAGGGGCTCTTCTGCCACCCGGCCCGAACTCAAGTTTACCCGGAGTAGTTTGCCTTGGTATCCACCCACGTGATCACCTCAATGTAGCGAGATCGACATTCTCCGTCCGCTTGAATCCCCGCTCCGGGACGACAGGGTCTTTCTCGAAGAGCTTGGCAAACCGCTGCCGCACTGGACGAGGGTCAAACTGGAAACGGTAATATGTGGAGTCGGGCACCGTTGCCTCCAGAATCTCGTAGTCGGTGGTTCCCAGGCCATTGCGCACGGCGGAGTTGATTTGCAGGCTGTCGCTGGCGCCCACCGCCGAGGAGATGGCGGCGAACTTGGGAACGCCGGGGGCCAGAACGCCGGCTTCGTGGGCCTTGGACCCAACAACCCCCGGAGAGTCGTTGACCATGTCCCGGCAGGCGGTGTCGATGGCTACGGGGTCGCGGCTGGCGAAGACGCCGATGTTGGGAACGAAGGCCCGGTCGCTCCACATGACACAGTCGCACCCGGGGGAGGCGTCGATGGCCATGTTGATGAAGCCCACCTTATCGGAGCCCACCGTTTTAACCACTGCCAGGGCACCGTCTGCCATGGCGGCGGCGGCGCCATCGATGTTGCCCAACGGCCGGGTCAACACCCCACAGGTAACTACGTTGTTGCACGCCTGGCAGTTGATGCAGGCCTCGGCGCGCCAGTCTATCGTGTGGTCGGTGACGTTGAACAGCCCCAAGGGGCAGCAGTCTTCACAGATCTGCCACTGGGCACAGGCGTGGCCGATGCACAGGTGGGGGTTGAACTCCGAGAGGTGCAGTCCCCACTTGGGGTGCTTCGACTGGTGCACGTTGAGCTTGCCCCGCTTTGACTGCCCGCCGATGCCCAGGTTCTTGATGGCCCCGCCAAACACACCGGTCATGTGGCCCTTGAAATGGCTGAGAACGATAACAACGTCGGCCATTGCCAAAGCCTTGGCGATGTAGGTCTCTTTGATAACCGTGCCTTCGGGCAGGTCGACGAGTTGGTCGTCGGTGCCGAAGAAGCCATCGGCGACGATGAAAGGGCAACCCAACGTTGCGGAGCTGTACCCGTTCCGCTCCGCCGTAAGCAGCTCGTCCATGGCGGTCACCCTTCCCGCGAAAGGGTTGTAGGTCAGAGTCGTGGTGTCGCATACGAAGGGCCGGCCACCCAGGCTCTTGATCTTGTCCGCCAGGGCTCGCGCGTAGACCGGCCGGAGATAGCCGGTGTTGTTGTATTCCCCGCAATGAAGCTTGATGGCCACGACATCGTAGGGTTTTATCATCTCACCCAGTCCGGCGGCGTCGAAGACGGCCAGCATCTTTGCCACCAGGGTGCTGTCGGGGCCTGTTGAGCGGTCGCTCATGAAATAGACCTTAGATGCCATTACAAGACCTCCGTGGGAAAATATTGCTCACCGTTGGTCGAATTCGGAAATGGTTCCTAGTTGCAAGCTAGACTATACAACTTTTGCACGCGCAGTTCCAGTACCGGCCTGCCGCCGCGTTGACACTCCCGGCTCGCCGAAGCTATGCTGGCCCCGGGCCGGAGGCAGCCGTAACTCGGCAGCCCCGGGGTGACTACCCCTGACCTTCCCCCTTGCGAAAGAGGAGAGTGAGAGGGGGTCTCCGCACCAGAGCACCCTGAAGATAGTTGTGGTCGTCGCTCCGAGAATGCTGCTCTGAGCGAGGGCTTCGGCGGCACATGATCGGAGAGGATAGCATACGCCGGTCCGCCGCTGGCAACCGTCACGCAGATTAACGCACGTCGGTCCCGTTCGAGATGGCGACAACTTTGGTTCGGTGGCGCCTCCTCGGCGTCTGATCGGCTCGCGAGAGGCGGGAGGGCCCGGGTCTTGGCTCGAACTCCGCCTGTTTTAAGATAGGAATTCAATTGTATGAAGAGGAGTGACACATGTTCTACGACACTTCACGGTTCCAAGAGAAGCTCGAAGGTGGCCGAGACGACCGGACCCACGGGATCGTGGTGATCACCCCATCGGAGTCCCGCCGGCTCCTCGCCAAGGGTGTGCTGGCGCTGCCGGAGGTGCAACGAAGCTTGAAGGACGGACTCTTCGTGATCTGCAGGGGAATCACCACGGCTTTCGTCGCGGAAGAGGTGCTCGGCGACACCCTAAACAAGCCCAACTGCACCGCCGGAATAGTCACCGATGGCCGGCTGGCGTCCACGCTGCCGGAGGAGGGGCAGGGCCCCTGGGTGTTCCGGGACGGCGACCTGACGCCGGACGGCTTCGACCAGGCCCTAAAGGACCTGACGGCGACGGATGTTGTGGTGAAGGGCGTGAACGCGGTAGACGCCGAGGGGAACGTGGGAGTAATCGCCGCCAATTGGTTCGGTGGGACCATCGGCGCCGTGTGGCCGACGGTAACGGCCCGGGGAACCAACTTCGTCATTCCGGTCGGCCTCGAAAAGCTCATTCCCTCGGTCAATGAGGCAGTCCAGAAGTGCGGGCAAGGAATGTTCAAGTATGTTATGGGGGCCAAGATCGGCCTGATGCCGGTGATGCAAGGGCTCGTGGTGACGGAGATCGAGGCCTTGGCGATGTTAACCGGCGTCAGCGCCACCCACGTCGCCTCGGGGGGCGTAGGCGGCTCCGAGGGCAGCGTTATCATCAGCCTGGAGGGCAGCGATGAAACGGTGAAGCGGGCCTTCGAGCTGGTGAAGAGCATCAAGGGCGAGCCGCCGGTCCCGCAACCCAACCTGCTGCCTGCGCTTATCTCGTAGGAGCGCCTCGGTCCTCGCCGCCGGGCCGGCATCAACTTGCGCTGACCGTAGCATCCGGTCGGCGCAAGCGTGGCATTTCATCCAGGGGCCGCCGGCGATGGCGGCGCAATCCGCGAACCTCAGCGCTGCGGCATTGAACTGCGGGCGACAACGATGCACAAGAGCACCGACAGGAGCGCGACCGGCCCGTTCAGGAACCGTTCCCAGTCACTCGACGAGGCGAAGTTCCCGAGGGCGCTCACCGCCAGAATGGCGACGATCACCCACGTGCCCCAGCGTAAGACGCCGGCCGGGACAGCGACCACCCGGTAGCCGGCGCGGCCAAGAACTACGATCGCGCCGGCCAGGAGCAGCACTGCCGAGAGGGCGCTCGCCGCCCGGAGCCCTGACGAGAGGTCAGCGTGCGCACCACCCCACGCGGCCGACAGCCCCCAGGTGCCGCCGAGGGCCCAGAAAACCTGGAAGGCTGCGACGACGGTGAAAACGCTTGCGGCCGTGGCCGAGGCGGGACGAACTACGCCGGCGCCGAGGCTTGGGAGACTCATTTCACTTTATCCCGCTTGTCCAGGTAGTCGTCCCACCAATGCTCCTGCCAATCCGGCGACTCGTCCGATTTGGCCCTGATGTCCATTATCTGGTCCAGGGTGAAGCGGACCAGTTCAGCGCAGCGGCGGGGCCGCTCCGGGTTGGCGAAGTCATCGACCCATTCGGCGGTCAGATCTCCGCACTGAGTCGTCCCGAACTCTTCTCGAAACCGGTCCAGGACCGCTTTGGTCCTGGCGTAGGCCGGGCGTGGAGCGGTGCCGGTGGGCTCCGTGCTCCCGTAGGCCAGCCCCATCGCCATCGCCGCCGACGTCAGGCTACCGCAGATGTTCTTGGACAGGGCGACGCCTCCGCCGAAGGAGACCGCGGCCCGGACCAGGTCCTCAGGAATATCCCAACCCTGCTCCTTGAGTCCAAGGAGCACGGCCTGCGCTCAATTGTATTTCCCGGTGAAGAAGAGGTTCACCGCCTTGTCGTGTCGCTGCCCTTCGGTCATTGACCACCTCCATGGATTTGCTGAGTGCGGTCGCCCCGGCGCTCCATGCCCGTTGCTTCGTGCCCCGTTGTTTTGTGAAAGTATAAACGAAAACCCGCGGCCCTGCTTGTGCGGGAGCCGGGCTTGCCGGGAGATAGCGTCTGATTCTTTGTCTTTTTGGGATGTTGCATACGACTTTGTCGTTCCGGATTCATGACGCGAATGCCTTGCATTCACGCGGGTTCGATTGACTTGCTGGGGTGCCCATGTTATAGACGCTCAGGTGACATCCGGATAGTGAGGTGCAGCTATGACGTTCTCAATTACCGCTCGATGCGAACAAACGGGAAGGCTGGGCATCGCGGTGGCCACTCACTCGTTGGCCACGGGTTCCCGCGTCCCCCATATCAAGGCCAGAGCGGGGGCTGTTGCCAGCCAATCCAGCTCCAACCCTCGCTTGGGAGTGCTTGCCCTGCAACTGCTCGGCATGGGCTACGCTGCCCCCAAGGTCGTAGAGGAGATGAAGGCTGCCGACTTCAACCCTGAGCACCGGCAATTTGTCGTCGTGGATAAGGACGGGCACGCGGCAGCCTATTCCGGGCCCTTGGCCCGAGAGTGGAAGGGAGTCCACGTCGGTGATGGGTACGCCGCCGCCGGCAACACCCTCAGCGGTCCCCGCGTGATCGAAGAGATGGCCCGAGCATTCGAGGCGGGCGTCGGCGAGGAGCTGGAGGAGCGCCTGCTTCGAGCCATCGAAGCCGGGCGTGACGCGGGGGGTCAAGACGCGGGGCAGCGCTCGGCCTGCCTCCTGACCTACGATTGGGATGTCTTCCCCTATCTTTCCCTGAGGGTGGATGTCCACGACCAGCCCGAGGCTGAGCTGCGCCGTATCTTCGAGTTCTACAAGCCCTATATCCCCTACTACAACATCCGTCCTGCGGCTTCCCAACTGGACCAGGCCGATAAGTGGGTGGCACAGCGTGAGACGCCGGGGTCTTGACCGGCAAACCAACCCGGCTTGCGCTGCCCCGACGGCTCCACTAGACTTGGTGGCGACCAGCGGGACAGGCCCGGATATCCCCAAGATTTGCGGCGGCCCGGCAGGCCGTTCAACGCAGGAGGTATGACTCATGGGCGACAAGATAGGGATGATCGGCGTCGGCGCCGTAGGCAGCTACGTGGCCGCTCTTCTGACCCAAGCGGGCGAGGACGTGACCATCATCGATATGTGGGCGGAGCACGTTGAGGCCATGAGGCATCAAGGCCTCCGGCTCAGCAGCGATGAGCTGAACTTTACCGTTCCGGTCAAGGCGATGCACCTCTCCGACGCCCAGGGCATTCGGGACCCTTTCGATTTCGCGATTATCACGGCGAAATCCTATGATACCGAGTGGGTGACCCACTTCATCAAGCGGTTCGTCAAACCCGAGGGGTACTTCGTCTCGATCCAGAACTGCTGGAACGATCCGGTTATCGGCGGCATCGTGGGCAGCGACCGGGAGATCGGCTGCGTAGCTTCTTCCATCAGCGTGGCGCTGTGGGAGCCCGGCCACGTCGAGCGGGGCGGCCCGAGGGGCCACGACTCGGGGCATACCGTCTTTCGGACCGGGGAGCAGGACGGCCGGATCACCCCCCGGACGGAGAACCTGGCGCGGATCCTGAACCAGGTTGATGCCGCCTACGCCACCGACAATTTGTGGGGCGAACGCTGGAGCAAGCTTTGCACCAACGCGATGGCCAACGCTCCGGCCTCCATCTCCGGAATGTGGTCTCAGGAGATGGCCGCGAGTTCCCAGTGCCGGTTGTTACGAATTCACCTCGGCAAGGAGACGGCCCAGGTGGGCCTGGCGATGGGGCTGAACGTGGTGGAAGTCAGCGGCCAGTCGGCCAAGGTGTGGGCCGAGGCCGACAAGGGCGACGTGTTCGAAGAGCTGGACGCTCACATGGCCGCCCGCGGGGGCCGGTCCAATTGGCCGCCCTCCATGGCCCAGGACGTGAAGAAGGGACGCCGGTCCGAGATCGACCAGATGAACGCCTTCGTGGCCGGCAAAGGCCGGGAGGTGTCGGTGCCGACGCCCTTCACCGACGCTCTGGTCGACGCCATGCACGGCATCGACGACGGGTCGCTGACGCCGGGCCAGGCCACCCTGGACCGAGTCCTAAGGGCCGCCGGCCGGTAACCCGGCCGGAGGTTTGGGCCGGGGGTTTCGACCCTCATCCTAGCCGTCCCTGTTTGCCTTAAGACTGTCATTCCGAGGAGCGAAGCGACGAGGAATCTCACTTTTCCCCTGAGATTCTTCGCTTCGCTCGGAAAGACAATTTGTAGGTCTAAGTTGATTGAGGCTAGCTGGAAATCAAGACCTCGTCGCCGTCCCAAGAGAAGCTGACCTCCAGGCCTTCTTCGGCCGATATCTGCTCCATGTAGTCGAAGACCTCTTGGGCCCGCGCGTCCGCCCTGGTCAGCACCTCAGGCTCCAGGTTGGGAGTGATGTAGGCCGGAATGTAGGTCACCTTCTGAATCTGCTTGTCCGGAATGTAGGCCTTGGCGATCATGGTCCTTAGGGCCTCGGGGTGGAAGCCGTGCTTCTCATAGCCGGGGGGCTGCTTCAACCGGAAGTAGTACCTCTTCAAACGCCCGCCCTTCCACTCGTAATCCCCCGCCGGCCGCGTACTGGAGATTTCCAAGGTGTGCTCCAGGGCGAAGTTGCCCAGGCCGGACGTGAGTGTAGCACACCATTCAGGGCTATCGAACGCTCGAGTACGCTCCCCGAGGCCGAAGACATGGCCGCCCAGTCTAATTGGTGCCGCTTTTCATGTCATACCGGCCGGCCCGCACCTCGACGCTGAGGGTCAACAGGGTATAATCCCGGAACAGGCCGGTTCCACCCAATCCTAATTCACTCGCAGGAGGACGCAATGCCCGCATCAGAGCAAGAGGTCACCCGGGAACTGGCCCGGTATGCCGCCGGGGTCCGGTTCGAAGACCTTCCCCTCGAGGCGGTCCGTTTGACCCGGAGCTGTATCCTCCACCAATTGGGCGCAACGATGCTGGGCTCCACCATGCCCTGGACTCAGCCCTTTCATCGCTACATCCAGGAGTACGGCGGCCGGCCGGAGGGCACCATCGCCAACCACGGGACCCGGGTCGCCGCTCAGGATGCCGCCCTAGTCAACTCCACCTTCGCCGCGGGGAGCGGCATGGAGGACGGCTACCAGACGGCTCCCGGGAGTGCCGGCGGTGTCACCGTCCCCGTGGCTCTGGCTCTGGCGGAAAAGGCGCCCCTCTCCGGCAAACAGGTCATCGGCGCCGTGGCCCTGGGCTACGACCTCATGTGGCGTCTCCAGAACGCCATGATGCCGTCTATTATCCTGCGGGGTTTCCATCCTCCTAGCGTGTGTGGCGTGTTCGTCGCCACCGCCGTGGCGGGCCGGCTGGTGGGCCTGGGCGAGGAGGACATGGCCACCGCCCTGGGCATCGCCGCCAGCCATGCGGCGGGGACCCTGGAGTTCGACCAAACGGGCGGCGACGTCAACATAGTGCATCGGGGCCTGGCGGCGCGCCACGGTATCCAGTCGGTCCTACTGACGCGCCTGGGGGTAACTTCGCCGCGCACCCCCCTCGAGGGCAAACGGGGTATCTGCCACACCTATGCCGACACCGCCAACTGGGACGTGCTGTTCCAGGGGCTGGGCGAGGACTTCAAGGTACTCGACGTCTGCTTCCGCCAGTATCCCCTGGGCCCCATGGAGGCCCCGCTGAACACGTTCGTCAATCTGGTGGAAGAGCACAACGTGACGGCGGACCAGGTGGAGGAGATACGCTTTCACCTTAGCTCCCACTTCCTCAGCCACGGCGCCTCCATCTATGAGCCCTGGGACCGGGTCTCCGCCCAGTGGAGCTTGGCCTTCTCCTGCGGCCTTCGCCTGGCGAAGGGGAGCAACGACCTGCCTCTATACGCTGATCCCAACCTGTGGAAAGATGAGGCCATCCTGGGCGTGGCCCGCAAGATGGTGGCTGAAGCCAACCCGGAGGCCGAGGGGCCACGACGCAAGCTCACCCGCCTCCAGCTTCGGCTGAAAGACGGCCGGGTGCTGGAGCGGACCCAGGAGGGCCCCAAAGGCTCGCCCCTCGATCCGATGAGCCCCGAGGAGTTGCGAGCGCGATTCCGCCACTCCTGCGCCTCGGTGCTCTCGCCCAAGCGGCAGGAGCAGGTCCTCGCCGTGGTGGACGGCCTGGAGAACGTCGACGACGTGAAGGAGCTACCCTCCCTGCTGGTGGCCGGCTGAGCGGACCGGCGGGGAGTTGGGGCCCCGGCAGGGTTCATGCTTGGCGGTGAGTATGGACTAATAATCTATCCCCAGAGGTGGTTCGACAAGCTCACCACGAACGGAGCAGGAGCGCCTAGCCGTTCGTCCTGAGCCTGTCGAAGGACCGCTGGAGTCGGCACGTGAGGATCTGAGATAGCCGCTAAGCCGCCATTGGCCGAGCTTGGGCCGGTCCGTTCAATCAACCGGACGCTTTCAGGCCGACGCCCACCCGAGGCAGCACGTCCCGGACAATCGCCTTCAGTTGCTCGTCCCGCTCCTCCGGTGGTGCAGGTATGGCGATGTTGATGTGGGTCATGCCCGCGTCGAGATAGGCTTGCAGTTTTTCCGCGCACTGTTCGGACGTGCCCACACACTGGAGGTGATCCGCCATTCCGGGGTTGGGGGGGTGTCCGTAGACCCTGGTGCGGTTGGCCGCGGTCCTCTCGATGGCTTCTTCCTTGCTGTCCGCCACGTAGATCCGGAGATTGCCCGCCGGAATCAGGGTGGACGGGTCCTTGCCGTACTTTTCGGCGTACTCCAGCGTGCGGGTCCACTCACGCTCGAACCGTGCGGGGCTGACGAAGGAGGAATACCACCCCTGGCACAGCCTGGCCGTGCGCCGGGTTGCGGCCTCGGCCCTTCCCCGGTGGGCCAGCCAGAAGGGAGGTCCCCCGGGCTGAGCCGGTGCCGGCATCATCGTGGCGTCCTGGATACTATAATACCGGCCTTCGTAATTTACCTTCTCTCCGCTCCACAAGAGGCGCATGATCTTCAGCGACTCGGCGGTGCGGCCGGCCCGCTCGCTCACCTTGACCCCGCAGGACTCGTACTCGTGCTGGTAGTCGCCGCCGACGGCCGGGAGCAGAAAGGTCCGCCCGTTGGAGATGTAGTCCAGGGTGGAGACCATCTTGGCGGTGATGGAGGGATGCCGCAGGGGTACCAGGAGTACCGTACCAACCTTGATCCGCTTGGTATTGGCCAGGACCAGCCCCATCATGATAAGCGCATCAAGGGAGGGGTGCAGCCAGTACATATGGTCGTCGAGGGTGAGGAAATCGTACCCTTCCTCTTCGGCCCGGACGGCAGCCGCGATCGTCTCCTCAGCGCCCACCAGGCCGAGCGATGCTCCGCCGACGCCGGTCCCTATTTGTATCTTCCTGACTTCGGACATTGGTCACCTCAATTAATCCCTCGTAAGGGGTGTAGTGCGGAAACCGGGGCAATCGCGACGGCGATTTGGGCGAATCCGTGGAAGGTCCCTAGATTACGCCGGCTCGTCAAAAGTATAATTCCTGAATCGCTCCTGCCACCTGGTTCCTTCACCGCGGCGGCGGGTGCGAGTCCTCGCCATGGTGGACGGCCCGGAGGACGTGGACCCGCCTATTCAATTACTTGGACGCTCCCAGGTTGACACCCACCAGAGGCAGCACGTCCCGGACAATCGCCTTCAGTTGCTCGTCCTGTTCTTCCGGTGGAGCGGGCACCTCGACGTGGATGTGAGTCAGCCCGGCGTCAAGAAAGGCTTGCAGCTTTTCCGCGCACTGCTGCGGCGTCCCCAGGCATTGGAGGTGATCCGCCATTCCAGGGTTACCGGCGTGTCCGTAGATCCTGGTGCGGTTTTCCGAGGTCCTCTGGATGGCGTCTTCTTTGTTATCCGACACGTAGATCCGGATGATGCTTGCCGCAGTGAGGGTGGACGGGTCCCTGCCGTACCCTTGAGCGTACTCCAGCGTGCGGTTCCACACCCGCTGGAAGCTTCCCGGGCTGACCCAGGAGGCAAACCATCCCTGGCCCAGCTTGGCCGTGCGCCGGATCGCGGCTTCGGACTTTCCCCGGTGGGCCAGCCAGAAAGGAGGACCCCCGGGCTGAACCGGCGGCGGCAGCATGGTGGCGTCTTGGATACGATAGTACCGGCCTTCGTAGTTTACTTCTTCTCCCGTCCAGAGGAGGCGCATGATCTCCAGCGACTCGTTGGTCCGGCCGGCCCGCTCACTCACCTTGACCCCGCAGGACTCGTACTCGTGAGAGTAGTCGCCGCCAACGGCCGGGATTAGAAAGACCCGCCCGGGGGCGATATGGTCCAGGGTGCCGACCATTTTGGCGGTGATGGTGGGATGCCGAAGGGGTACCAGGAGTACTGTCCCCACGTTGATCCGATTCGTGTTGGCCAAGATCAGGCCCATCATTACCAGCGAATCCAGGGTGGGATGCCGCCAGAGCATATGATCGGCGAGGGTGAGGAAATCGTACCCTTCCTTTTCGGCATGGGTAGCAGCCTCAATCATCACATCTACGCCCAACTGGCCGTGGGACATGCCGCCGATTCCGATCCCTATTTCGATCTTCCGGGTTTCGGACATGGATCACCTCATTTGAACCCGCGCAAGGAGTGTGGCGCCGAAACCGGGGCATTCGCGACGCCGAATTGCTAACCCCGGTTAGTGAGAACAATACTCCATAGGCTGGCCCGGTTTGTCAATGAGCCTTCAGACCGGAATGGGCCGATGTCTCCGGGGCGCCCCCGGTTATCCACGTCCGGGTCCGCGAATCACGGCCGGCCCTTGCCCCGCAGGTAAATGAACCAATAGACCATCCCAACGAGCACCCCTCCGCCCAGGATGTTCCCCAAGGTCACTGCCGCCAGGTTGTGAGCCATCCAGGGAAGGGTCAAACGGGAAAGCTCGCCGCTCAGCGGTCCCGCGGCCTGAAGGACATCCGGGTTGTCCTTCAGCAGCAGGCCCAGAGGGATGAAGTACATGTTGGCGATGCTATGTTCGAATCCGGCGGTCACGAAGGCGGTGACGGGGAATATCGCGGCCAGATCTTTGTCGATGAGACTGCATCCGGACGCGGCAAGCCATACGGCCAGGCATACCAGGGCGTTTGCCAGAATGCCCCGCATCAATGCCGCCTCGAAGGACAGGTTACCTTCCCGTTGGCGATGCTCACGGCGGTCACGCCGACCTGGTGCCCGTCTTGCTCTCACCAGCCGGCGTAGTAGATCATCACCACGACGCTCAGGGCTCCCAGCAGGTTGCCAACGTACACCAGCCCCCGAGGTGCCGGAGGAGATTCCAGGGGAAAGGACTGGGGACGCCCAGAGAGCAGTTCAGGGGGCGAGGGGCCACTCCACCGTGGCCGTCCGAACAGACCCGCCTATCCATCTTGAAGGGATGCGCGAGGAACAGGGCCGGACCGTCGCCCGAACCGGTTGTCGTTCAGGTCGTTCAATGGACCGGAACCGCTCGGCTAGGCTCGCCGCCTCGAGGAGCCGGCTGTAGCCTGGCTCAGGACAGGCCAAGCCAATGTTGAAAAGGCGCCTCTCGGGGCTAATCCTAACCTCGGGGATTTCGTCCGGGGTTTGGCAGAGGGTAAGATGCCGAAATAGTTTCGGCGGAGAGCTATGCCGTTCGGCTCAGGATAAACTCCACGAGGAATCTCGTCATTACACTGAGATTCCTCTTTGCCCCGCTCCTAGGCACCCGGTGGCTGACGGGGAGGGACCACGATTCGATCGAGACGCTGGGGCAGCGTGTCCCTCCCTGCTAGCACACCCGGCGGGACCGGTCACCGGTCACTAGGCCGACCGGCCGGCCATCTGGGGCTTGGCCCACGCCATCGACGAGACCGGCATCTGGAGTGGCGCGTAGGGGTACAGGGCCACTCTGGTGCCGGGCCCATGCCGGCGCTCCAAATCCGCCAACACTTCGTCCCAGGTCCGGTGCCAGTCGACCTTGTCCGGCGGGCCGATCATTTCCCGGTCGTTCCAGGATAGGTTGGGGGCAAAGACGATGGTTCGGTTGGCCTTCCCGAGGTTGCCGGCTATACGACGGGGAGTGTAGCCCCGGCCGCCGTAGTCGGTTCCGAAGCGGCCGGCGTACTGGTGCAGACACTGTCCATCGTAGGAGTGGGAGATTAGCACCACGTCGCCGCCCTCCTTCAAGGAGCTGGGCACCACCCAGGTGGCCCGGTTGGTCTGGCACTCGTCCGGGTAGCTGTTCGCCACCACCACGTCGGCTTCCTCCACGGTATCGGTGACGTATGTCTTGCGCGCCACCTCCACGCCGGCCCGGTGCTCGGCCACGAAGTCACCCGCGAACATCGCGACCACCTCGCGGCGGTTGTTCAGTACCGAGTCAACCTTGAAGTGCAGGCCGGCCAGGCGCGTCGCTTCTTCGATGTCCAGCCGGAACACGTTGTCGTCCACCCGGCCCAGGGCGGAGTTCTCCGTGCTGTGCTTGTGGTGGTGGTTGACGGTCTCGATGCCGGCGATGCCGGGCAGGACCAACTTCCCGCCACCGCCGAAGCCCGCGTGGGGGTGGGGGAAGAGGCTGCCTATGCCCAGCCGCAGGTCGCAGGAGGCAAATTCCCGGTTTACCCACATGGGTGTTCCCCGGCTGGTGGTCCCGACGTTGACCAGGTTCTCCCAGATGCAATGGTTGTAAACGGGGAACCGCTCCACTATATCCCGGCCCAGTTTGGCCACCAGCTCGGGAAAGAGCAGGGGACGATGGGTGCCGGGGGCGCACACGAAACGTATTTGATCGTCGGTGATGCCGCCGGCGTGCAGCTCCTCCAGCACGAAGGGAACGATGCGGTAAGCCGGTGTGGGTTTGGGTATGTCGTCGAAGAGGATGCACACCTGCTTCTTGCCCTTGGCGAGTTCGCTGAGCCGGGGTGATCCGATGGGGGACTGCAGTGCCTGACGCATCTCCTCGTCGGAAAGGGCCGGCTGGTCGTGGCCGGCCATCAGGCACTCCGTCACCTGCCAGTTGTCGGGAAAAGTCAGTCCGATCTCATTATCCCCGTAAAAAGCATTGACTCGAACCTTGAATTCTTGCGGTGCCATTCTTACCCCTCCAAATTGGACGTACTGGCTCGACCGGTGCCCCACCGGTGTGGCAAGGAAGCTGAGATCCCTGAGCCCTGCATCCGGCGACGGAGATACATGGGCACTTCGATTCTAGCCGCCGGTGGCGCCAAACCAAGCCGCCGGTGGCGCCAGCCGGTGCCGCTGCCCGGTACGCGCAGCCTACGACCCTCAGTTCGCTGTGTCAAGCGCTTGACCCTCTTCCCCGTCGGCAGGGCGTTCAGTATCGGCATTGCCCGCCATTTCTTCGGATGTATCCACCCCACCAATCGGGCTTGTAGCCTCTTCAAGGGCAGTTGGCCTTCATCAGCTCCGGCGCGGCCGGATACTGCCCGAAGAATTGCGCCGTCAGGGCAGTTGGGGCACGATCGGCAAGTCCCGGATTCGGGACCCGGTGGCATCGTGGACCGCGTTGTCGATGGCGGCCGCGATCGGCACGATGGCGGGCTCACCGGCGCCGGTGGACTGAGTTGCCGGATCTCCGGCCAGCACCACCTCGATCTGGGGGGTGTCGGTGATGCGCGGCACCCGGTACCGGCTGAAGCTTGGGTTCAACAGCCGCCCGGCGTCGAACTCCACCGCCTCCCATAGAGCCGTGCCCATTCCCATGATGATGGAACCCTCAATCTGGTTGCGGGCGCCCTCGGGGTTGACCACCAGGCCGCAGTCGAAGGCGGCCACGACTCTCTGTACCCTGACCTCTTTGCCTTCTACTGCGAGTTCGACGCACTCCGCCGCGTAGCTGCCGACGTCATAGCCGATGGCCACGCCGAATCCGGTGGAAGGTCCGGGCCGCCGGGACTCCCAGCCAAACTTGCCAGCCGCCTCGGTGAGGACTCGGCGCAACCGAGGATGCGTCAGGTTCATGAGCCGGAGTTCCACCGGGTCCAGCTTCAGAGTGGTCGCGATCTCATCCAGGTGCACCTCCCGGGCGAAG
>JASMCQ010000002.1 GCA_030753265.1 Dehalococcoidia bacterium | reverse complement strand
ATCTATCAGGCTTTGGCGCGCCTATGGCAAAAACCCGAGATGCAACAGGCACCTCGAAGGGAGAAGGCTCCATCCCTTCGGTAACATTCCTAAATGAGTGAACAACCCTCTCTCGGTAACATTCTTTCGTGAGTTGACACGTGGTGGAAACCCAGCAGCGTGGTCGATTGGGAGGGATATGGGGATGATCAAATAACTAACTTGAAAGGTGGTTCAACAAGCTCACCACGAACGGGGCAGGCGCACCCGATCCGTTCGTTCTGAGCGCCCTATCCATTCGTCCCGAGCGCCTTATCCGTTCGCCCTGAGCCTGTCGAAGGGCCGCTGGAGCCGGCACTCAAGGCTTTGGGATAGCTACTAAAGGTAACCCCGGATGAAATGACGCGAGTGTTAAACTTCATTATTGAGGCAGGGCCACCGGTGGCCTATTCGAGGAGGAAGACATGGCCAGCATAGGGGAGGTACCGCCAAGGGCTACTCCGGACAACGACAGCGGCTACCTGGATGAGCTGACCAAGGCCATTTTCCGGTCGGGGCTCAGCTGGCAGGTAATAGCTCAGAAATGGGGCAACTTCCGAGAAAGCTTCGGCGGGTTCGATGTCCTCAAGGTGGCCGCCTACGGGCCGGATGACGTCACGCGCCTGTTTAATGACGAATGTATAGTGCGCAACCGGCGCAAGATACTGGCCACCGTGGACAACGCCCAGACGATGCTCGATCTGGCATCAGAGCACGGCTCCTTCCACGGCTACCTCCGGTCCTTGGACAACCTGGACTATTCCCAGCGGGTCAAGGTTTTGACCGGCCACTTCAAGGGCCTGGGCCGTACCGGGGCCTTCGTCTTCCTGCACTGCGTCAATGAGGAAACCCCCGAATGGCACCAGCGGTAGCCCCTCCCTGGCCCAGGCTACCCCACCGGCAAAAGGCACTCGGGAGTGTCGTTACTTGGGGAGTTGACCAGGGTGGAAACCGGGTAGGCTTCCAATTCCGGCGCCGGATAGGGGACCAGCAACCGGGTCAGTGCCACGGGGTCATCGATGCCCCGGTCCAGCCAGGCGGCCTCCGCCTCTTGAGTCAGAATCACCGGCATTCGGTCGTGGATCGGCTCCATCAGACTGTTGGCCGAGGTGGTGATGATGGTGCAAGAGTGCAGGGGTTCGCCGGAAGGGGTTTTCCACGTCTCCCATAGCCCCGCCATACCGAAGGGCTCCCTGGACCGGGAAGCGATGTACATGGGGACCTTCGCGCCCCCTTCCTTCTTCCACTCGTAAAAGCCGTCGGCCAGTACCAGGCACCGCCGCTTCCGTAGGGCCTGGCGAAATGCGGGCTTTTCCGCCACCGTCTCGGCGCGGGCGTTTATCATGCGGGAGCCGATGCGGGGGTCCTTGGCCCAGGAGGTGACCAGGCCCCAGCGCAAGAACCCGGCCCGGTTCCGCCCGTCGTTCACCACGGCAAGCACCTCCTGGGTCGGGGCGACGTTGTAGCGGGACCGGTACACCAGATTCCCGGCCTCGAAGTCGAACCGGGCCTGGAGGTTGTTCAGTTTCGACGTAAGGCTGTAGCGTCCGCACATCGGGTCTGCCTCCTTCGCGCCGGGCTGCCACCTCAATGTTATCAAACTTGGCCCCGATCGATGAGACATCCGGGCCGGAAAACGCCGAACCTGCCGGCAAATCTTAACTCCAGCCTTACTGCTTTGCCTGCCACCCAACCAACCATGACGACCGCCACTTGCGTCACAAAGCCTGAAAAACGGTGGCGCATCGCCATGATTTAAGGTAGATTGAACGGGTCAAGTGGGGCAAGGTGGCCTGTATTTCCGATTCATCCACACCCACAGGAGGGAGGCATGCCGGACTCGATAACAGACGCTTATATTCGAAAGAACCCCAGATCGGCGGAGCTACACCCCAAGTTCAAGCAGGTCTTTCTTTCGGGCGGCGCCGGTCATGACGGCCAAATCGCCGGTCCGTTCCCCATTGTGATCGATCGAGGCCAGGGGCCCCGCAAGTGGGATGTGGACGGAAACGAATACATCGACTTCGGAATGGGGTCGGCGTCGTTGCTGTTGGGACACGCCCACCCGGAGGTGGTGGAGGCCCTGGTACGGGCGGCGCCCCAAGGCTCCCACTACGGAGGGCCCGTGGAGAAGATGCTGGAATGGGGGGAGCGGGTCTGCACCTTGATGCCCTGCGCCGACAAGGTCCGCTTCGTCGGGTCGGGGGCCGAGTCCACCATGCTGGCCATGCGCGTCGCCAGGGCCTTCACCGGAAAGGAAAAGATCATCCGCTGGGAGGCCCACTATCACGGCTGGCACGACTATGTGATGCCGGGCAACGTGTCTCCTTTCGACGTACCCGCCTCCACCGGCATCCCAAGGGGCGCGGTGGAATCGGTCATCGTCCTGCCACCAGACCTGGATGCCCTGGAACGCACCCTGGCCAACGACAAGAACGTTGCCGGGGTCATCACCGAGGGGTCCGGAGCGTCCTATGGCACCGTTCCTCTGCAGCCCGGATTTGTGGCAGGGGTGCGAAAGCTGACCCAACAGTACGGGGTCGTAATGATTCTGGACGAGGTTATCACCGGATTCCGCTGGAGTCCGGGCGGCCTGCAACAGAAACTGGGAGTCACTCCCGACCTGTGCACCATGGCCAAGGTCCTCACGGGCGGCCTGCCCGGCGGCGCCGTGGGCGGACGGGCCGAGGTGATGCAGGTCATCGAAACGACCGGCGATACCCATCACGACCGGTTCGATCGCGTCTCCCACGGAGGCACGTTCAACGCCAACCCCTTGTGCGCCGCCACCGGCAACGCCGCGCTGAAGATCGCCGCCACGGGCGAGATGCAGGAGGCCGCCGACCGGATGGCCGACCGGCTTCGCCGGGGTCTGCGGGAGATCGTGCAACGCTACGAGGTGGCGGCCTGCGTCTATGGCGAGGCATCAACCTTCCACCTGTATTTCGGGGCCCGGTCAGTCGAGGGCCTGGACGCCAACGCCCTCAAGTCCATTCCAGGGGAGATCCAGAGGGGGTTCCGCCAGGCCTTGCAGGTCCGGGGCGTCGACCTGATGTCCCGGTGCAGCGGAGTACTCTCCGGCGTCCACACCGAGGCGGACATCGACCAGAGCCTCGAAGCTTTTGACGGGGCCATCAAGGCCATGATGGAAGAGGGTCTGGTCAGCTATAGCTGAGGCTCCGGCCTCGCCGGTAATGAAACAGTTCAGAGCCTATCCAACGACTCCATGGGAGGCCGCCCTCGGTCCTTCGACAAGCTCGGGATGAACGGGTTTCCCCACTTCGTGTGGATCTTCCCCCGTCCGCGGTGAGTCGGTCGAACCACGGGCTCCGGCTATCGGATAGGCGCTAACCGGCCGGCCCGCCACAAGTGGGTGGACCGGGCTGCAGCGGCGGGCGGCCACGGCGCTTTGAAATCCCATCGCCGTGCGCCGATTATCATTCAGGGTCATGACGCGGGGGCGTGGAGGTTATTGTCGTGGAACGCATCGGGGTAGCCTTCTCCGGAGGCTTGAGTCCGACGGACGTGGTCGAATGCGTCCAACTGGCGGAGGAGTTGGGATATGAGTCGGCGTGGATGTCGGAAGGCCACGGCGGCGACCATTTTTCCGTGCTCACGGCCTGCGCCGTGGCCACCAGCCGTATCCTCCTGGGGACGGGAATTACCAGCGTCTTCGTTCGAAGCGCGCCCACCATCGCCATGGCCGCCGCCAGCGTTGACTACTTCTCCCGGGGGCGTTTCATTCTGGGGCTCGGTACCAGTCACAAGGTTCAGGTAGAGCCGGAGCACGGCCTGGTGTTCTCCCAGGCGGTGCCCCGTTTGCGGGACTGCGTCCGGGTGGTTCGGGACCTGCTGCACCAGGGTGAGGTCTCCCTGCAGGGCAGCGTGTACAACATCGAACACTTCGACCTGACCTTTCAACCACACCGGAGGGAGATTCCCATATACGTGTCGGCAGTGTTCCCCAAGATGCTGGAGGTGTGCGGCGAGATTGCCCAGGGCGCCCTGCTGACCTGGTGCACGCTGGAGAACGCCCGGACCGCCGTCCGCCACGTGGCCATAGGCGCCGAGCGGGCGGGCAAGGACCCTAAAGATGTGGACGTGGCCACCTTGATCCGTTGCGCCATCGACACCGACAAGGACCAGGCCCGAGACTCGCTACGCCACAATACGGCCCTCTACGCCGCCAAGTTTCCCCGGTACCGAAAACTGATGGCCGACGCCGGGTTCATGGACGAGATGGAGGCGGTCCGGCGGGCCTGGCATGCTGGGGACCGCGAGAAGGCCAAGCGGCTGGTACCCGCCGGCCTTCTCGACAAGATGGCGCTGCTGGGCACCCCCGAAGAGTACCGGCAGAGGCTGCGGGAATACCGGGACGCGGGCATCACCCTGCCGATAATATCCCCCAGGGCGTCGGGACCGGACCCCAAGGGACAGGCGATGCACGTCATCCGGTCCTGCGCTCCACAATAGGTCGCCAATAGGACGGATTCGGCTCAAAGCGGTCGTTCCGGGGAGCGACGAGGAATCTGGCGCGGGTTTCTTCGTGGAATCATGGACACAGCACCTCGGCCACTCGCTTCACTCGGGGTGACATTCTTCAGGATGAATTTGAGGAGAGCCCCGAAAGGACTTGGAAAATGGATTTTGAATTTACCGAAGAGCAGAGAGACTTTCGTAATGAGGTCCGCTCCTTCCTGGAACGGGAAGTCCCCCCGGAAGACCAGGAGGTCTTCGGCGTCGAGACCGAGGAGCAGCACCGGCGAGCCCATGCCCTGGCTTTGAAGCTGGCGTCCCGCCGGTGGCTCGCCATCGGTTGGCCGGAGGAACACGGCGGCGGAGGCCGGGGTCCCATCGAGCAGGGAATCGTCAACGAGGAAATGGGCTACCGGATGGCGCCCCGCAGCGGGTCCATCGGCCTGGGCCTGGTGGGCCCCTCATTGATGGTGTTCGGCACCCCGGAGCAGAAGGAGCAGTTTCTGGGCCCCATCGCCCGAGGCGAAGCCGAATACTGCCAGGGCTTCAGCGAACCCAACGTCGGCTCCGACCTGGCCTCGCTGCAGCTACGGGCGGTGCGAGACGGCGACGAGTGGGTGCTCAACGGCTCCAAGATGTTCACCAGCCACGCCTTTCAGGCCAACTACATGTACCTGCTGGCCAGGACCGACCCCCAAGCCTCGAAGCACCGGGGCATCAGCGTGTTCATCGCCGACCTGGAAACCCCGGGCATATCCCGGCGTCCCTTCCCTTACATCAACGGCGCCGTTGCCGCCCAGACCTTCTTCGACGACGCGCGACTCCCGGCCACGGCGTTGCTCGGTGAGGAGAACCGGGGGTGGTACCACGCCATGACGAGCCTGGACTACGAGAGGTCCGGGCTGGAGCGCTACGGCCGGACCCGGCGGGCCTTCGACGATTTCGTGGAGTTTTGCCGGGAGACTCGCCTCAACGGAAAACTTCTGGCAGCCAGCCCCGTGGTCAAACACAAACTGGCCGAACTCAGGCTGGGAATGGACATCTGGGCGCTGCTGTGCTGGAAGGTCGCCTGGATTCAGAGCAGCGGGGCCATCCCCAATGCCGATGCTTCCGTGGCCTTCCTTCACGGGAGTGAGGAGCGGCTGCGCTTCGCCGAGGCGGCGATGCAGGTCCTGGGGCCCCACGGCACTCTGTACCGCGACTCAACGTGGGCTCCCATGCGGGGGACCATCGAGGGCATCCATAGGGAAAGCATGCACCTTCACGGGGCTGGCACCACCGAGATTCACCGGAACATAATCGCCCAGCGAGGCCTGGGAATGCCTCGCTAGCCCGGCCTTCGTCTTCGAAGGGTCTGGTCACCCGCACCGGCGTTCGCTAGATTCGGGCCATGAAAAACGGCATCCTGGCTCT
>JASMCQ010000001.1 GCA_030753265.1 Dehalococcoidia bacterium | reverse complement strand
CTAGACGATGTACCGGCCTCCCACCACGTTGAGCCGGTCGCCGGTGACGTAGGCCGACTCGTCAGAAGCAAAGAACAGGCAGGCGTTGGCGATGTCCTGGACCGTGCCCTGCCTTCCCATGGGCAGGGCCTTCAGGTGCTCCGGCGAACCCCGGGACACATCTCTAAACTCCGGATACCAGCCGGGATGCCGCCTTTCGGTATCGGTGGAGCCCGGGTTCACCAGGTTGGCCCGGATATTATGGGGCGCCATCTCCGCCGCGATTGCCCGGATCAGCCCCAGCAGGCCGGTCTTGGCCGTCGTCACCGCGGCGGTGCCCGGACGGCCGGTGATGGCCGCCTGGCCGCCCAGGGCGATGATGCTCCCGGACCGGCGGTCGATCATGCCGGGCAACACGGCCCGGCACAGATAGAAAGTGGCGTCGAGGTTCACGCCCAACACCTGGCGCCACTCTTCGTCGGAGACCTCCAGGACCGGCTTGTGGGGCCGGACCGCGGCGTTGCTGACCAGGATATCGATCTTGCCCAGGGCGGCGACGCCCTCCTCCACCATGCGGGAGACCTGGCCCGAGTCGGAAACGTCGGCCACGACGGTATGGACACTCACGCCGATTTCGCGGCACTCGGCGGCCACCGCCTCCAACTCGTTCCGGCTGCTCCGGGTGTTCAGCACCAGGTTGGCGCCCTCCCGGGCAAAGGTCAGGGCCACCTCCCGGCCGATGTTCCGGCTGGCCCCGGTGATCAAGGCCGTTTTCCCCTGCAGTCTCATCGTGTCTCCCCCAGCTGTAATCGAAGCAGCCAGGGGAGCCTAGCATACGCCAAGCGTTCGGGCAAACCAGGGCCGCTATCTGGGCTCTCCGTGATAACCGGAGAGCACGTCCATTACTTCCTTCCCACAGTAAACATCATCGACCTTAGCCAGTATTCACCTGCCTTGGCCGGGGCATGCTCCACCGGTCCTGCTATCCGTGGCCGGGCCGCTTGACCCCTGGGAGGCTTGATGTGACAATCTAGGCCAGACTCGGGGACCGAAAAGGTCGTTTCAGGAGGATGGGCCATGAAATGGTGCAGGTTCAAGACTGGGGAAAAGGTGGTCTACGGCATCATCGAGGGCGATACCGTCATCGAGGTCGAAGGAAGCCCTTTTGATAGCTACACCCGGACCTCCAACTCCCAGCCCCTCAGCTCGGTTAAGCTGGAGGTCCCGGTGATTCCTCCCACGTTCTACGCCGCCGGGATCAACTACCCGGAGCACGTCACCTGGGCGGCCCAGCAGGTGGGCACCCAACCCAACCTGCCCAAGCAAGCTGACGTAGGCTACCGGGCGGCCAATGCGCTGATCGCCCAGGATGAGCCCATCATCATACCCAAGGACGCGACGGAGAAGGTGCAGTACGAAGGCGAGTTGGTGGCGGTCATCGGCAAGACGTGCAAGAACGTCACCGAAGAAGAGGCCCTGGACTACGTGCTCGGCTACACCATCGGCAACGACGTCAGCGAGCGCACCTGGCAGCGAGGCGACCGGACCCTGTGGCGGGCCAAGAATACCGACACCTTCAAGCCCATGGGCCCCTGGATCGTCACGGGCCTGAACCCCGATGCCCTCCGCGTCAAGGTCACTCTCAGCGGGCGGGTGGCGATCGAGTATGTCGCGGGCACCGCTATTTTCGGGGTGCGAGCCTACATCAGTGCGATGAGCCGGTACCTCACCCTGCACCCCGGCGACGTCCTCTGGATGGGCACCGAGGGGGCCGGCGAGAACATGAAGGACGGCGACATCGTCGAGGTTGAGATCAGCGAAATCGGGGTCCTGCGGAACCCGGTGGTCCGGGAGCGATAAATGTAAGGGCGCAATGTATCGGGCGACCCTGCCTGGACCCGTAAGGGCGCAATATATTGCGCCCTTACCCGCACCGGTGAGGACCAATCAATCGCGTGCTCCCCACCGGTGGAGACCAATTCATCGCGCACCTGCCACGGACCCGTGGGCACCCAACGCATCGGTCGCTCCGGATCAAACTCGTGGGGGCGCAATATATTGCGCCCCTACCCGCCGTTATTCCGGTTATTCCCCGTGAAGGCCCGTCTCCGCAGCCCAGGCCTGGAGACCCCGGCGGAAGGCCAGGGCGCCCATGGGGGCGACAACCGTCTCCATGGCTTCGAGGATTTCCCGGGGCGTGGCTCCCTCCCGCAGCGCCACTTTCATGTGGGCCTGGATATGCTCCACGTCGGCCCGCAAGGCTACCTCCACCACGATCTGAAGCAGTTCCTTGGTCTTGCGGTCCAGAAGCCGCTGGCCGGTGTACGTGGTCTCGATGAACGCATTGAATTTCTGGGCCCACTCCAGGTCGGCTGCCGCCATGATCCGGTGCATCTCCAGCATGTAACCCCGGCCCGGTCCCGTTTTGTCGAGGAATGTCTGGGCTTCTTCTGTCGACGCCATTCTCGGTACTCCTTTTGCGGCAACTGATAGCTGCCGACCGTCGGGTATCATCTCAATGCCATGGATCCGGGTGAGCCCATTCCGGCTGACCGGTCACCGCTGAATGCTGGTTGGCCGGGTTTCGGCCTACAGCTCGTAGTGCCGGCGAGCGGCGGCCTGCCTGGCGTTGTCCTCTTGGAACAGGTCGGGATGGGTGCCCTTCACCAGCGCCAGGTTGTAGGCGAAGAGCTGCAAGGGCAGCACGTAGAGCAGAGGGCTCCAGAACTCGGGGACTGACGGCAGGTTACAGGACTCGGTGGCCAGATCGGATAGGAGCACGTCACCGTCCTGCACCAAGGCCCAAACGGGTGCGCCCACCTCCAGGGAGGCCCGGGCGATGTTCAAGGCCCGCCCGTAGCCGGGACCCGGAGGCGCGATCAGGGTAACCAGGCAATTCTGGTCAACGGAGCAGAACGGGCCGTGCAGCAGTTGCTCCACCTGAATCCCCTCGCTGTCGGTGGCGCTGGTCTCTTGCATCTTCAGCGCCGACTCGTAGGCGGTGGCCGTGTTGGGCCCCCAGCCGACGGAGACAAAACGGCTCCGGCTCCTGAACCGCCGTGCGGCCTGCTGCATGGCGCGCTGGCGGGTCAGCACCTGGGTCATCTTCTGGGGCAATTCCTCGAGCTGGGCCCGGAGAAGCGGCAACTCCTCACCGCCATCCTTCCAGCTTCCCAGGGCAGTGGCCAGCAGCGCCAGGACCGTCAACGCCGCTGTATAGCTTATGGTGTCGGCCGAGCGCTCCTGCTCCACGGTATGCAACACCGCGTCGGCCACCCGGATGTGCGGCCCGGCGTCGGTAGAGGTGATGGAGACGGTGTAGGCGGCGCCGGCCTTGGCCATTTCCAACGCCTGGAAGGAGTAGGTCTTCGCTCCCCGGTGGCTGATGACGATGACGGCGTCTTCGTCGTTCAAGGGCGGCGGATAAGAGCAGAACTCGAACGAGTGCCAGGCCACGACTTCCACCGACCGCCCGACGAACCGGCGAAGCCAATGCTGGGCCACCAGGGCCGCGTTCCAGGAGGTCCCGATGCCCACCAGGTACAGGCGCCGTTTCCCGGCGATCACAGCCGCCACCTCCTGGGCGCGAGTGCCATGCATGCGCAACATCTCTTCCATGGCCTCGGGCTGACGCTGGATGGCGTCATACATGAAGTACGGGTGCTTTCGGCGGGGCCCTGGCTCCTGGGTCATGGCGGTCACCTTACGACAGGATGGTGCGTGAGCCGGTCTCCGGGAGAGGCCGGCCGGCGGACGGCTTTCGAGTCATGCCAAGGGGCGGCAAGCGGGATCCGATTACTACCCAGTCTACCAACCAACGCTGGTTTTTCCCACCCACCCGAGCAGGTGGGAGTCTGAAAGAGCCGGTGATTCATCCTCTCTCTGGCCGCTGGGTGCCTCACATCACCCCCCACGTAGGTAGAGATTCTATCGCTTCCGGCGGCGGTGCACCAGACGCCTTGCCATAACCAGCACCCAGAAGACCTGTACAATGCTTCAGGCTCCCGGCGCTACCGCCGGCATTCTTTGTCTTCAAATGGGGTTGTGCAACGCAGGCTTGCGGCCTTATATTTATTCAAACCCAGCAGGAGGGTCCATGCCGGAAGCGGATGTGCTGATCATAGGCGGCGGTATCGCTGGCGCCTCCACGGCCTACTACCTAGCCCAGCAGGGGCACCAGGTCACCTTGCTGGAGCGGGGAGCGGTCGCTTGCGAGGCTTCCGGGGTCAACGCCGGAGGCTTGGGCGGGGCCGGTTGGGGCAACTACCCAGACCTCCAAGCATTCCTGACCATGGGAAGCTTCGAGCTTTTCAAGACTATTCAGATAGACCTGGGCTACCCCATCGAGTTTCGGCAGTCGGGGCGCCTGCAGGCCATTCACACCGACGAGCAGTACGAGTATCTCCGGGACAAGGTGCTGAGACTCCGTTCCCAGGGTTGCACGGTTGAACTGCTCAGCCCCAGGGAAGCCCTGGCGGTGGAGCCCGAGTCGAATCCGGCGTTGCTGGGCTTCATGTACTCACCGGATCGCGGGCAGGCGGACCCGGTGAAAGCGACCCGGGCTTTTGCTTCCCTGGCCGAAAGGAGCGGCGCCCGCATTCTCGCCAGCCATGAGGTAACCGCCCTCCGGAGTCTGGGGGCGAGAAGCTGGAGTGTAACCGCGTCGGGCCGGGAGTTTCAAGCCGGAGTCCTGGTCCTGGCGGCGGGCGCCTGGTGCGGGCCCCTGGGCGCCATGCTCGGCCTCCACATCCCGATAGTCCCGGTGCGGGGTCAGATGTGGTCCACGCCCAGCGTACCCCCCTGCCTGTTCCATACGATCAGCTCCACCGAATCGGACCTCTGTTGGGACGGCGAGCACAAGCAGCGGGACCAAGGGAACGCCGGCGCGCCTCCCCCGGACCTGACCCACGGGGCCGATACCCGGCTGACCAGACACCTTTACGGACGCCAAACAAGGAGCGGCGAGGTAATTTTCGGTGGCGATAGGCAGCTGGTCGGGTTCAAGCGGGTGCCGGAAGCCGCCGGAATCGAAGTCAACCGGGAGCAGGCCGGAGAAGTGATCCCCATGTTGCGAAGGCTTCCCATCGAGCAGACCTGGGCCGGGCTGATGCCCTTTTCTCTGGATGGAACGCCCTTAATCGGTAAGGTCCCCCAGCTCGACAACCTTTATATCGTGGGGGGCTTGGCCTCCTCGGGCTTTGGCCGTGGCCCCATGGCGGGCAAGCTGGTGGCCGACTACATCCACACCGGGCACCGTCCCCAGGTACTGGAGGAATCCGACCCGGCCCGGTGCGTGGCCACCCTCTAGCTACCGTTAGCGGGCAACCCAACCCGCGTCATGCAGGTAACCCGTCGAATTGCCGCGGAGAGCGCGGAGATGGCGAGAAGATCGCGATTAACAATTCGGCGGAAAGAATTCCCTGAAGACCGCACTCACCGTTTTGCTCGAATCCATGGAGATTTCAACCGCCGGCGTGGAACCCTGAAGGGCTCCGGTCCAACCCACGAAGCTCCAGTATGGCGTGCTGTTGCAGGCCTTATGGCCGGACGGGGAGGCAGTCAATGTCACCACGGTTCCGGCCAGGTAGGTTTCGTCGGATGCCGGCAACGGATCCTGGGTGATCGTGCCGCCCGAGAAAAATGGATCGACAGAAGTCTGCAGCGTGTAGGTGGCGGACTCAGCTGGCACCACCTTGACTACCACGGACGGCGAGCGGGTATCGATGATATTGAAATAGCAATCCCCGTCAAGGCATATTTTCGTTCGGTGGTGCAGGTTCACCGACAAAGATGTGGTCGCAATATTCACCGCCTCGATGGTCCATTGAGGAATTTCGTCATACGTATTGTGGAGAACCTGGTTGGGAGAGTTGGCTTTGAGAAAGGTTGAGTCCAAGTCCAGGTAGTATTCGGCAAAGCCTCCGCGGCCGGTCGTCCTGACCGTAACGGTCGCGGTTTCTCCTATTCGCAAGGTTGCGGGGACCACCGATATTTCGAGCACCGGGGCGGGCCACGACTCCTCCACGACAGCAGTATCTTTCGGCCTTTCGCCGGGGCCGCCAGCGGTAACCTTCTCCCCCGCTGACACGGTGACTGTCACGGACGGAGAGCTGGTACCAGTGAAATTGAAGAAACAGTTTCCGTCGAGGCAGACCTGGGTTTCATAGGTCATGCTCACAGAAATCGACGTGGCCCCAATCGCAACCGCCTCGACGGTCCACTCCGTAGACGAGTCGCCGGTCTTGATCTTGAAGAATTTTGGGTCCAAGTTCAGGTAGTAATTGGGAAGGCCTCCCGGCCCAGTTACCCGGGCAGTGACGGTCGCAGTTTCACCTACTTTCAGCGCGGCGGGGACCACCGATACCTCAAGATTTGGGGTAGCCCATGACCCCTCGCGGTTGACCGTGGGGGTTGGGTTTTCCACGGGCGTAACCACCCTCGTGGGCGATGGTGTGGACGTTGGTCTGGGTGTGGATGTTGGCACGGGTGTGGCGGTTGGTTTGGGTGTAGCGGTCGGCTCCCGGGTGGGGGTCGAGATGGGCGCCAGAGTGGAAACCGGCGCCTGGGTCACCGCCGGGGCAGCCTGCAACTGGATCGGCGGCAACGTGGGCAGGATGGCGGTCTGGGTCGCCGAGACGCCGCAGGCTGCCAAGGCTGCTGCCATGGCGGCCACCAGCGCGGCAAACAGAAAACTGCTTCTCATTCTGATCCTACGATCCGTCCCCGGTGCTCTGAGAAGGCCGGACTGACCCTGGACCGATTGCGAAAAGCCTGAATATTGGCGGCCAGGTTCTCCTCCGCAAACCCGATGTGCACTACTTTCTCCTTCAAACCCCGGTTTCGCCGACTCTTTGCGCCGGAGCCTTGAATCCGGGACCGGCCCAGATTGTATTGGAGGACCCGTGGCGGTGTAAGCGTCGGACTGTGGATTGAGCCGGACAGTCTCGTCGTAGTCCTGTATGGCCCGTTCGTGATCTCCCAGGTGGATGCGGGTGTCGGCCCGGTTGAAATACACCCGCGGAAACTGAGGATCGACGCGGATGGCTTCGTCTTGGTCTACGATGGTACGCTGGTGCTGGCCTGGTCCTGAGCAAGCCAAGCCGCGGTTAGCGGGCGCGCCGGCGGCCCCCACGAAGGTAGACTAACTTCGAACCCGGAACATCTCCCCATGCCCGGGCACAATGAAGTCGGCGAGACCGGCGACCCTGGCGCGGTTGGCTCTTTGCGTCTCGGGCATCTCACTAAACGAGCGCCACAAGCTCTCATCCTGAAGGTCTTCGGCACACTCGAACAGGTCCCCGACGATGGCGATTACCCCCTGCTTCGTCCTGACGATCACGCTCACATCCTGGGTCGTGTGGCCGGGCGTTGGGATGATCTCGGTATGCTCATCCACCGGGTAGGTGTCGCCGTGGGCGAAATCGTGGAACGTGTACAGGCCGTCCTTGCACACGTCGTACGACAGAATCAGCGTTGCATTCGGGAAGAGGTTGTTGTTGCCGGTGTGGTCCGAGTGCCCGTGGGTGCAGACTACTAACTGTATGTCGGCGGCATGAAGGCTCTCCCGCCGCAGGGCTTCGAGTATTGCCTGTTTGTCCCACGGTCCCCCGGTATCCACGATGATGTTGGTCGGACCCTTGATAAGCGTGATGGTGCCGTCGGCGCGGTGCTGAGAGGGGCCAACCCGCTCGGAGTAGCCGGGTTGGATGATCGTGACCTCGGGCTCATTCATTGGATACCAACGCTCCCAAGCCTCTGAAAGCTGAGACAACGGGTGGAATTGCCGGTCAGGGCCATCCGCTTGCAAGGCGGACAACCTTGGAACCGGTGTCAGAAAACCGGCTAACTGTATCCGAAGCTTGAAATGGCCCCCATCGGTTGGACCGGGTTGGGGACCAAGTCAAGCGGGAGTCCCTCTTCGCACCCATCATGGCCGCGGGCCAATCGTCACCGCTTTCCGCGGCCGGCTGGTTTTGCAGGCAGCTCAACCGAAGGTAATCGGGCTCTCTACTTTCAAGTGAATGTCTTCCGCGGTGAGAAGCCGGTCTGTCGCAATAAGTACGTTGTAGTGGTTGGGGTAGTGCGTATCATCAAATCCAAGCAACCGGCCGATCTGAGTGCCGGCAATACGAACCGGATCACCAACCTCCATAACTCCCCCGACGGCAATTTCCGCGAAACCCAGGTAGCCAACGCGATCTATCCGGTCTCCGAGTACCGCATCTGACTGGTCGGTGGTAACGAGTTCGTGTATCTCGCCCGCAGGGATGCACCGAGTTCGAAACTCGGTCAATCTCATTCCTCGATCTGTTCGAGAGTGTGT
This sequence comes from Dehalococcoidia bacterium, assembly GCA_030753265.1. The sequence continues at coordinate 13,821 of JASMCQ010000001.1, read as the reverse complement.
CATCAGCGCGACGATCACCCCAGCCAATTGTCGTTTATTCATAACTGCCTCCAGTAGCGACGAATGGGATCGGCATATCGTGACCATCCGGTCTGGACCCACGAAACAGGGTATCAACTGAGCGACATCGAATACCAGACTACCCGCCCGTCTCCGGCGACCAGTTGTAAATCTTCGCGAGGGTCCCGCCCATGAGCGTGGAACGCTCCGATTCCGAGAGCCGGTCCGTGACCCGAAACGCCTCAACGCCCTGCTCGTAGGTCAAGAACTCCACCGCCCGGGTCCAATCGGTGCCCCACATGCATCGGTCGAGACCGAACGCGTCGAACACCTTGCCCAGAGGCTCCCAGATGTCCGGGTACGGGAAGGGCTGATGGGACAGGGTACAGGCTCCGGATATCTTGATGGCCACGTTATCGTATGCCGCCAGCGAGAGCACATTGGCCAGATCGCCGAACGGTTCTGGCGGCACCGGTGGCTCGAAGGGTTGGATCAGACCCACATGATCGACCACCATCCGGGTGTCCGGATGGCGGCGTGCCAGTTCACGGAAGAGAGGCAGTTTGCCCGAGCACATGACATTCACCGGAATGCCGGCTTTGGCAACGGCGTCGAGTATCCGATTGAGACCCGGGTCGTCCGCTTCGAATTCCTGGGCCGTGAGCATCATGCGGGCCCCGACCACCCCTGGTGTCCCCGCCCACTCGGCAATTTCGTCGGCGACCGTTTTCGACCGCGGATCGAATGGTTTGATCAAGCCGAAGCGGCCCGGATGTGTCGCGTATACCTCGAGTATGTAGCTGGGATCGTAGCGATACAAACTGAATGGCGAAACCAGCACGGCCCCGTCGACGCCGACCGCGTCCATCGCCGCCACCATGTCGCCGCCGGTGACCTCATCCGGACCCGTTAAGAATCCGATCCAAGGACGCTCGGGACGATTCCGTTCGAAAGCATGTACTTGTGAGTCAATTGTGGTGGTCCGAGTTGCCATCGTATTTCCCCCTTTCCGGTTCACAAGTGTTTGGTTTGTGGTCGCGACACCAGCTAGGTGCTTACCGCTGCTTCAACCCTTAGGCCGCTTGGTCCGGCGCCGACGCTTCGGCATGCGCGTTACCGTCCGTTAAGAATCCCTTTGATTTCCCAAGCTACAGGCCCTTCTTCGAGTCTAACCGGGGCGCGGGCTCCCGGCCAGCCATCGATGTCCCCCTTAACGCTGGTCCATGGAACAAATCCCCCATTTGCCCCTCTTAGCCGGAATTGCGAGCGGGAGTGTCGGCATCACTTTGAATCCAAGACCCATCGGTCGTCAAGTCCCAGCGTCGCCGCGATGGGCGGCTGACTTGCCGGTTTCTTTGGCAAACTTCGTACTTTTTCAGTCTTTCTTGGCCACTTGCCGCGAGTGAATAGGACCCTCGTTTCCGGTAATGCGTAGAGCCGCCTCCGGTTATCTTCATTTGACACTCGGCAATAAGTAAAGGGTTTCGGTAACACGATTAGAGGATCGTTGACCGGGAGCCGCTCGAGTTTCCGCACCGCCGGACTTCAACTGGATTGCCGATGCCGACCTGCCAGGACGCGAGGCGCTTGCCCATCGACCGCCGGTCCTCATGATCTTGGATCGAACCACCGGATCGAACGGGTTCCGCTTGCTCGTCCTCGGAGACCTCGGGCATAACTTGCGAAGGACTGCCGGAGCATTATGAGGATTCTCGCCAACTCCATTCGCCCGTCGTGTTGGACAGCGGCAAGCAATTCCGGATTCTTCGCGCGGGGCAGGAGCTAGCTACCTCAGGAGAATCGGCCACTTCGGCGAATCGGATGCCTGTTGACGCGCTCGGTGCGCCGTACTATAGTCCGAGCCATCCAAGAGGGCGCAAGTTCAGGTTGATCAGGTTGATTCGGGGAATACAAGCTGAGGCATTGAGCCGCCGCTGTTGGGGAATCTCAAGATCGCAGGAGGCCGGTAAAGGGACGGGAGCCGATGGATAGCTGCTGTCAGGACAAAGCTTGTGAACTGGAGGCGCTACGGGTCCGCCAATCCAGGACTCTGTGGATCGTTCTGGGGATCAACGGAGGCATGTTTGGCCTGGAACTGATTCTCGGGCTGCTGGCCGGTTCCACGGCCTTGCTGGCCGACTCCCTGGACATGCTGGGGGATGCCCTGGTCTATGGGTTCAGCTTGTATGTGGTGGGCCGCAGCACTCGCTGGCGGGCCGGCGCGGCCTTGATGAAAGGCGTCATCATGGCGGGTTTTGGTTTGATGGTGCTGTCCCAGGCGGGCTATCACCTCATCTCGCCAGAGGTCCCAAATTTCCGGTTGATGGGACTTACCGGAGCGCTGGCTTTGGCGGCCAATGTCACCTGTTTGCTCCTGCTGACGCGACACCGCAATGATGACCTAAATATGCGTTCTACCTGGCTGTGTTCCCGCAACGACATCATAGCCAACCTGGGAGTCTTGGGGGCCGCCGCCGCTGTCTTTGCCACCGGCTCCATGTGGCCAGACCTGGCCGTGGGCCTGCTGATCACGGTGGTGTTCATGAGGACGGCGGTCTACGTGGTGCGGCAGGCGTTACCCGAGTTGCGCCGCCCGGCAGTCAGGGAGATCGCCCAAGAGTCTGGTCAGCCAGTGGTGCTGATGATCAACAAGAGGCGCTAGCTTTGCCTAGAGATGATTCCCACCACCACACCCGTCATCGCCATCTGTCATCTCTTGCACCTCGCCCTCAAACTGGTCGACCTCCTCCGGGCTGTCGCCGAGCTTGGCCGCCCGGATGGCCCGGCGCACGTCATTCGGGCGCAGGTCTACCCTCCCGGATGTACGGTTTGAAGCCGAGCCGGACGAACCGGGACTGAGGTGGACCCCATCAGATGGACGGGACTGGGGCCAATCCCAGCGAGGACCCCGCCGTGCTCCGAGTGTTCCGCTGGTAAATCGCCACCACTATTCGCGGATAGCGTTGGACAGTGGCAGGCGGCCCCGGGCTCTTGCGCTCGGCCGGGAGATGGACATCCCGTGAGAATCGGCAATTGATTGAATGTGAGGACGGTTGACGCGCTCGGTGTGCCGTTCTATAGTCCACGGCATCCGGGCAGGCCGGAACTCGTCGGACTCGGGAGTCCCGGCCGCCTCGTGACAGAAGCCAAATATGGAGGTGCAGGAATGTCGGAGCCTGTCGTCAGGACGCCACTGGCCGGTTGGCCGCACCAGGAGCTATTGTACGAGACCATAGACGACGGAAGAATCGCAATCATCACCATGAACCGTCCGGACCGCCTGAATTCCAGCGATCCGGGGATGGCGAAGCGTTGGGTGGAAGCGTGGACGACCTTCGCGGATGACGATAACTGCTGGGTCGCTATCGTGACCGGGGCCGGCGACCGGGCGTTCTCCGCAGGGCAGGATCTGAAAATTCGCGCGGAGCTAGAGGAGGAGGGCGGAGACGCCCCGTATCGACATCGCCGGCAAACCGTGGTCCCCATCGGCGAGAAGCTTGGCTGTTGGAAGCCGACCATCGCTGCTATCAACGGCTACGCGATTGCCGGAGGTTGGTCCGTGGCCCAACATTGCACGTTCCGGATCGCCGCGGAACATGCCGAGATGAACATAGCCGAGGCGCGCTGGAACCAGGGAGCGGGCTTTGTATCCACACTGACGCGGCTGGTGGGAATTGGGACCGCGCTGGAGTTCTGCATCATGGCTGATCGCAGGTTCACGGCTCAGCGGGCCTATGAGGTCGGCCTGGTGAATAAAGTCGTACCGAAGGAGCGGCTCATGGACGAGGCCATCGATTGGGCGCGGACGATCGGAAGGATGGCGCCGCGTTCGGTGCGTAACTTCAACGAACTCGTTCACCGCTGTTATTCCATGAGCACGCCGGAAGCTCAAGCCTTCGCTGCCGCGCTGGAATACAACCTGCGGGGGATGGAAGATTCGCTGGAAGGACCCAAGGCCTTCGCCGAGAAGCGGGTGGCAAATTTCCAGAACCGCTAGCGGATTGTTGCCGGTCCACACCCAAGGCGGGGCAAGCGGTGACCCACATCCGCATATCCGACGAAATGAGCTGGACGATGCCCACCGGGTGGAAGGGCTCCTGGAGGCCGTCAAGAAGCGATGGCCCGAGATTACAATCTTCAACCTACCGTGAGTCAACTCGTCGTCTTGACGGAGAGGCCCGCAGCCTGTAATCTAAGCCACCAATACCTATGACCCACTAAGAAGAGGAGTTTCGTATGACTGCCAGCACGCAAACGTATGAAATCGACGTCTTGGACGTAGAATACCTCCGTCATGGCGCTACACCCCTACTGGCGCGTCTCTTCAGACCACGCGGCACCGGACCGTTCCCAATCATGGTCGAGTTGCATGGCGGGGCCTGGGTCCGGGGAAATCGCCAGAACGGCGACGCGGCCAACGAAGCGCTGGCCAAGAATGGTGTGATAGTGGCGGCACTGGATTTTCGAGTGCCGCCGGAAGCATCGTACCCGGCCTCTCTGGCCGACATCCACTACGGGATTCGTTGGTGCAAGACCCAGGCCGCCGCGTGGAACGGCCGCCCGGACCGGATCGGCGCCATGGGCACTTCCAGTGGTGGACACCAGGCTATGCTGATCGGCATGCGCCCGGACGATCCACGCTACGCTGCGCTGTCACTCCCGGCAGGCGCCGCGGCGGTGGATGGCGCCCTGGGCTGCGTGATCCTGTGCTCTCCCGTGATCGACCCGCTGGGGCGCTATCACTATGCCAAAGGCCTGCGACAGGACTGCACCCCGCCCGCGGGGTTGGCCGACCGGGTGGTGCCCATGCATGACCAGTACTGGCAGACGGAAGAGGCCATGGCCGAGGCGGCCCCGGCCCGCATCCTCGACCGTGGAGAACGCACGGCCCTGCCGCCCGCGTTGTGGGTATCACGCAGCTACGAGGAGGCGCATCCGGCCCCAGATCGCGATGAGTTCGTCCGGCAGTACCGCAAGGCTGGCGGCCAGATCGACGTGACCGTCTTCGAGGGGGAGGGCGAGGGTCTGCTGCGAGATCTCTCTTCGCCGGTTGCCAAACAGGCACTCGAGCAGATGAGCGCGTTCGTCCATCGACACCTCGGTTAAGCCAGACAACCCGGTGCGCCGGGGTCGAGAGCGAAGCCAATTCCACGCCCTTGCCTACGTGCGCACCGGGGAAACCCTCAAGCTTTGCCAGACGCCAGCGGCGTCACCCCGGTCCCTCCGATGGGGGAACCGGCCACCCTGGGGATCGTCGAGGGCGCCACGGTGGAGATGCTGGGCGGGTACCGGCCGGACCGGTTTACCTGAGGCGCCCTTCAGCCGTTAGATGGGAATCTCGACGTCCAGCAGCGGGGTGTGCCACTGACAACCGTAGACATCGGTATCTCCGATGTCTCCCGCGGGCATTGGACGGGGCATACTGCATTTGAAGGCCGATGCGCGAGGAAACGTGACCAGCTTGCACTGCTCTTTGGGCACGCCGTACAAACGGGCAAACAGCTCCTCGTTGATGACCCCGGTGGCTTCTACCTCGTCGAAGCTCTCCCGGTTGTCGAAGATAATGTCAAAGGTCACGTAGAATGCTCCGGCGTTCTTGCTGCGTAGAATTCTGGTGATCTCTCCTAGCTTCTTGGACATCTTTTCATCCTTTTCGGCCCTTCCCGGCTTCGACATACGCGGGGTGGGCACGTAGGCTCACGGGCTTCTCCGCAGCTTACACGTCCACCATCTCGATGGAGAACGTCTCCAAGGGATCGTCCAGCTCCACGACGTGCCATATATTGAACCGGTACGCCGCACCCATATCGATATCGTGGGGAGAAAAAGGGAAAGCCGCGCTTCCCGCCGAGCACAGTTGCCCCGGAAATTGCTGATGGAGCAGACTGAGGTGCCCGAAATTCATCACAGTCTTGGCCATCTCCTGGGTCTTGGCGATGCACTCTCCGATGATGCACACCTCCCTGGGTGAGGTAGCCACCTCCTTGAGGTTCCATGGCCTCATGGTTTCGTCGCCTTTCCCGTAGACCCTGTAGAAGAACTTGTAGTCGTCGGAGGAGATGCCCAGTCCCGCCACCCCACGGTGAACGTACGCCTCTCCTCGCTCCAGGAACTCATCTATCCGGCTCAGCAAGTAGGGATCTCTTATCGAAGCGATGGTGATCGTTCGGTACCCGACCATCTCTGCCCCCTCTAGCTTGACGGTGTAGGGTTGGGGGATGTGCCGGCTTCCGCTTACCTTGACCCCGTTGCGTACCTGCTCAAACTCGGATTCCGACGCGTCCGTGATTGCTCCCGGCTCCGGCATCAGATATGGGTCGAGGTTTTCATAGAGAGTATGGGCGGCGACCCGCGGCACGGTGCACAGCCCCTCCGGGTGGGTGGGCTCGATAACGAAGTGGTCTTTCCGGATACGAGCCAAAACAGAAGTGGTCACGCCCTCCACCGGCTGCGTGCACAACGCGCCACACTCGATAATCTTACCCGCGTGCCAGGCAAACCCGGGGTCGAATCCTCGCATGATTGGAATGGCGGCGAATAGGGCCGAGTCACTGGACCGGCCGGCAACTATCACGTCGGCCCCACCCTCCAACGCCTGGATGATCGGCTCCACTCCCATCATCGCTACGATCCGGCACGAGCGCTCCACTTCGCCTTCAGTCAGAGGTGGCACGACCGCCAGCGGTTTCACCTTCCCGGCGCGTACCTTCCCTTTTAGCCACCCCTTGTCGACATCGGAGTTGATAAGAGCAATTCGGAAGTGGAGGCCCTGTTCCCGGGCCACCTCTTCGATGATGTCCCGAAACAGGAGAACCTGGGGCCACGCCCCGGCAATCCCCACCGATCCGATGATCAAAGGTATGTTCTTGGCCCGGGTGCCACGAACCATGATGTCCAAGGATTGTTTGAGCCCAATGCGCGTACCCATTGGCTCTCCGGAACCAAGGAACGCCGGACCGCAGTCGCAACTACCGGCGTCCTGAGCAACAAAGTCCGGGTCTAGATCCAAACCCATCTGAAAAAGTTCCTCAGAACCACCGGGCCCGTGTGTCAAAGAGCAACCACAAAGAGCTACCACCTCGTCGGTGCGCGTTTTTGATGCTGTTGCCATGACTCAGCCTCCCGGGCGCTGCCCTGAATCCGGTATGACACCGCCCCAGCGATATGATGCGCGAACAGTTGCCAGTATACTCTAACCCCAACCTCCGGCGGCTTCCTGCCTAGCCACTTCTAGATGTGCCGCCAAATCCGATCCTGGCGACTGGGCCTCGCCTACCGGCGCTCGAGGCTCTGATACTCGCAAGATCAGGGCCCCAATCTTGTAAACCGGCGCAGATAGCCGGACATCGGTCCCGCGCCTGACGGGCGGTGGTTCGGTCCAAGCCCGGATTTACACCTTCACCAGTTGGTTTCGGGCGGGGGTCGACGCCAATAGCTCACGCCGCTTCCCCTCTCGCAGGTAGTACGACCCCAGATTCATCCCGTTATCGCAGAGGTCCTATGATGCCGGCACGGCGGCGATGTAGGGCGATCGCACGGCCAACATTGCCTCGGGGCCGAATCAAGATTGACGGCGCAAAAGGCCGGTGTTATGGTCAGCCAGTAACCGGTGCACCCTCTCTGCACCCAATTCGATCGGGGGAATCCCGGCGCAACGGCAAGGTGTTTTGATAATGAGTGAAGGACTCTTGGACGGCATCAGGGTGGTGGACATTACCCACATGTACGCTGGTCCGTACTGCGCCCAGTGGCTCAGCGACATGGGCGCCGAGGTCATCAAGGTGGAAGCCACCGGCCATGGAGACCGGATGAGGTCCGGCCCGCCGACGATTATGAAGGACGGCAAGCTAAACTATCTCTTCATGTCGGTCAACCGGAACAAGCGTGCCATCGCCGTCGACCTGTCCACCGAAGAAGGCCGCCTCATCATCAACAAGCTGGTCGAGCGGGCCGACGTCTTGCTCGTAAACCTGCGGGCGACGACCGTCGAAAAGTTGGGCCTCAGCTATAAGCAGCTGAGTCCGATCAACCCCAGGCTCGTCCACGCTTCCATTACCGGGTTTGGCGACAAGGGGCCTTACAAGGACCTGCCCGGACAAGACCTCCAACTTCAGGCCATGACCGGCCTCATGAGCATCACCGGATACTCCGACCGGGTGTCCGTGCCCGCGGGCGACGCCATCGCGGACGCGGTGACCGGCATAATCACCGCCTTTGGCGTGCTGGCCGCCCTGCACGCCAGGGAGAAGACCGGCGAGGGCCAGGAGGTGCAGACCTCGCTTTTCGCCTCCCTCATGGCCTTGTTTCCCCAGCAGGTCTCCCTCTACATGGGAACCCAAGTGATTCCCCCCAAAGCCGAGACTGGGTCACCCCATTCCGTGCCCCCTTACGGCGTGTGGGAGACCAAGGACGGCAAGGAGATGGCCATCTCGACCTCGCGAGATGAGCCCTGGAAGCTGTTCTGCGGAGCCATCGGCCAGCCCGAATTACTCGAAGACCCCAGGTTTGACGGCATGGACCGGCGCTGGGAGCACCGGGTAGAACTCAAGGCCATCGTCCGGGACGCTCTATTGCAGAAGACCCGGGACGAGTGGATACCGCTGCTCCGGGAGCACGGTCAGTGGGTGGTGCCCGCTCGCAACTTCCAGGAGATATGCACCGAAGACACCCATCTTCGGGACAACGGGCTGGTGTTCGAGTTGGAGCACCCGGAGATGGGCGCCAGCACCTTCTTCGGGCTGCCCATCAAGCTCAGCAAGACTCCAATGACCGCCCGCACCCATGCCCCTCTCCTCGGCGAACACACCGGCGAGGTGCTCCGGGAGCTTGGCTACGGCGAAGAAGCGATCAGCCAGCTTGGCCGTGCCGGAGTGGTGCAGGGTTGAACCATCACGGAATGGCCTAACCGAAACGGTATTGAGGGTGGCTCCAAACAGGGGTTCATGACCGCCGGCTGCAAGGTCGATCTTACGGGCCAACGCATTCGTCGGGCCCGCGCTTTCGGATAAATCTAGCGGAGCCTTGGATCGTTGTGTTGCACCCTTTTTGGCGGAGTGGCGGCCAGGACCAGCAGTGCGCCCAGGGATGCGAAGAAGCCGAATCCGAAGAAGGCCCACCGATAGGTGCCGGTGGTGTCGAAAATGTACCCCGAGGTGATCGGCCCGATCGTCTGGCTCGCGATCTGGACCGGAAGGGTCAAGCCCCGGATGCTGGCCAGGTTCGTCCGGCCGTAGTAGTCGGCCCAGACCAGCCGGAGTAGAAAGTGGACCCCGCCTATCCCAATCCCCAGAGCGGAGCCCGCCGCCATTCCCCAACCCAACGACCCGCTTGCCGCGGTCCCCATGGCCCCCAAAGTGATGCAGAAGCCGGTCAAAGACAGAAGAAATCGGGTCGGCACGCGTCTCGCCCAAATAGACCATACCAGCCCACCCAGGACCTGGGAGAAGGCGAAGGTGCTGGACGTCAGGGCGGCCGCGGGCGCCGATAGACCCTGGTCGATGAAGTGCGGCACCTGGTGCAGAACAACCCCTCCCTGCACCACGAACGCGGCGGCGCCGAAGGCCGCCAAAGCCCAGAACGCCCGGGTGCGCAGGGCTTCGCCCACCGTGAAGTCGGCCTCGGCGCGGGCCGCACCGGCGGCCGGCCTAATGCCGGCAGGGCTTCCGACCGGCAGGACGGCCCTCGCCGGGCGGGGGTCGGCCTCCAGTCCCATATCCTCCGGCCTCCTGGCGATCAGCAACAGTGACGGGAGCACGGCTACGGTAATGGTGAACAGGCCCAGAGACGCCCAGGCCACCCGCCAGCTCCAGCCACCGATGATGCCCTGAACGATCAGGGGCATGGCCGCCAGCCCCGTGCCCTGAGTGACGCTCAAAACCGCCAAGGCTAACGGCCGGCGGCGCAGGAACCAGTTGCTCACCGCCGTCGCCGTGCCCAGCTCCAACGGTATGGCGAACAGGGCTCGCGCCGGCACGTACAGGGAGTAGAAGGCCCAAACGTGGCTGACGGTGGAGAGACCGACGGAACAGGAGCCAATCACCGCCGCGCTGGCCGCCAGCACCACCCCGGACCCGTAACGGTCGATCAGCTTGCCCACGACCGGCGAAATGGCGACGGCACACAGACCGCCCAGGCTGAGCGCTCCAGCAAAGAGACCCCGCGACCACCCAAAATGCTCGGTCATCGGCACCATGAACACCGACAGCGTGGTGGCGGCCATCAGCGGCCTGGAAGAGTAGCTGGTGAGGGCAGTCGCGGTCAGGACGATCCAGCCGTAGTAGAAAGGCACCGCTTGGGCCAGCCTCCGGCGGCTCCGGTCGCCTATCACCTGAGCCTCAATGCCAGAGCGATGCCGCCCCCACCACGTCCCAGCCCGTCGTCCGCCTGCCGGAAATTCAGTCGAGCGGAGCCGTTGCCCGAGCCGGACTGCACTTTCCACCCGCCGGTTGCCAGAGGGGTTTGTTGCAATGGCTGAAACAAGACGCCTTAGTATACACAATGGCCGACCGAAACCGGTCAGGGCACACCCCGCTCGGGATCACCCCCGTTTCAGCCTCACCGGGGCGACGGGGCCGGTCTCTTCGGCGGGGTACCGGCAAGCACGGCCAACGACACGAGTAATGCGCCGGCGGCGAACAGGAAGAATGCCGCTCGATAGCTGCCGGTGGCGTCGAAGATGAACCCGGACAGGACCGGCCCGAACGCCTGGCCTCCAACCTGGACCGGCAGCGTCAAGCCCCGGATGGCGCCCAGGTGTCTCCGTCCGTAGTAGTCGGCCCAGGTCAGCCGGAGCAGAAAGAGCATACCTCCTACCCCGTTTCCCAGGGCGGCGGAAGCCAGCAGTCCCCAACCCATCGTCCCGGTCAGCCCGGTTGTCAGCGCTCCCAGGGCAACGCTGAGCCCGGCGCAGGCCAGGAGGAAGCGGGCCGGGACCCGTCTCGTCAACGGGGACCAGATCAGTCCGGCCGGAACTATGAACAGGGCAAAGGTGCTGGCCAGGAAGGCCGCCGACGAAGGAGGCACGCCCTGGTCCACGTAATGGGGCACCTGATGAAGGGCGACCCCGGCCTGGGCCATGAACCCGGCGGCGGAGAAGGCGGCCAAGAACCAGAAGGCCCGGGTGTGGATGGCCTCCCGCACCGTGAAGTGGACTTCGGCCGATGCGGCGCTCGCCTCCTTCCCGGCGACGGAGGCGCGGTCCGACGGTCCCGGGGCGTCCGCCGAGGCGGGGTCAACTTCCAACCCCATGTCCTCGGGCCGCCTCCCGATGAGCAAGAGCGGCGGCAGCACGCCGACGAAGATCGTGTATATACCGAGGGAAGCCCAGGCCACCCGCCAGTCCCAGCTGCCGATAATAGCCTGAGCAACCAGCGGCATGAGCGCCAGCCCGGTGCCTTGAGACACACCAAAGAGGCCGAGGGCCAGGGGCCGGCGGCGCAGGAACCAGTTGCTGACGGCCGTCGTGGTGCTCAACTCCAACGGGCCGGCGAAGACCGCCCGCCCCGGCACATACAGCGCGTAGAAGGCCCAGACCTGGCCGATTAGGGCCAGGCCGATGGCGCAACCTCCCGCCACCAGAGAGGTCACCGCCAGAACCGGCCCGGCTCCGTACCGGTCGATCCACCGTCCCACGAAGGGAGATATGGCCACGGCGACCAGGCCACCCAGGCTGACCGCACCGGAAAAGAGGCCTCGGGACCAGCCGAAGTGGGCCGTCATCGGCACCACGAACACGGACAATGTGCTCACGGCCATCAGCGGCCTGGTGGAGAGGCTCGTAATTCCGGTTGCTGCCAGGACGATCCACCCGTAGTAGAAGGGTAATGTCCGGGCCAGCCGGCCCCCCAACGGCGCGCCCGTCATCGGGGCCGCGACTTCAGGAAACAGCCACTCGGGGCCGGCATCGAACCGTCGCTCCCGGGCCGGCCGGTCAAGAGGCCGGCCTGAAGGCGGGGACGGGACAATCATTGGCAAACTGCAGTTGCAGTATGTATACTCGCGTACAACGTTTCATGGGGTGCTTATGCCGCGTACTTTTCGGCTGGCCATGGCCCAGATCAACCCCACCGTCGGAGACATTCCCGGCAACACCGCGCTGATGCTGGAAGCCCTTGAAGGGGCCCGGGAAGTCCAGGCCGACATGGTCGCCTTTCCGGAGTTGGCCACCACCGGGTATCCCCCGGAGGACCTGCTGTTCAAGACTTCCTTCCTGCGAGACAACGTGGCGGCCATGGAGAAGGTGGTTGCCGCCTCCCGGGGCCTCGCCGTGGTGGTGGGATACGTCCAGGTGGGCGCCGACATCTCCAACGCCGCGGCCCTGGGCTACGACGGCAAGCTGATCGACAGCTACCAGAAGATGTACCTCCCCAACTACGGCGTGTTCGACGAGGACCGCTACTTCCGCCGGGGTGATACCTGCCCAGTGTACATCATCAACGGCGTCGGCATCGGCGTGAACATCTGCGAGGACGCCTGGTACCCGGTAGGCCCCATCGCGGTGCAGCGGGAGGCGGGCGCCGAACTCATCGTGAATATCAACGCCTCGCCTTTCTACTCCGGGAAGCGCGATTACCGGGAGAAGATGATCGCTACTCGGGCCGCGGACAACGAGGTCTTCGTGGCCCACCTGAATATCGTCGGCGGCCAAGACGAGTTGGTCTTCGACGGAGCCAGCTTGGTCTGCGACATGGCCGGAGAGCCGGTGGCCCGGGGTCCCGCGTTCCGGGATTCGCTGATTACCGCCGACCTTGACATCGATGCGGTTTTCCGCTCCCGGCTGCGCGACCCACGCCCTCGCAAGGAAGACCCGACGATATTGCGGGAGATCGGCAACTCCAAGGTGATTCACGTTTCCGATCACCAGCCCAGGGAGCGCCCGCCTCTGGCCGAAACATCCCTGGCCCCGACCATGGACAAAGTGGAGGGAGTCTACAACGCCCTGGTGCTGGGAACCAAGGACTATCTGCGCAAATCCGGCTTCACCAAGGCGCTGATTGGGCTGTCGGGTGGGGTGGACTCGGCCCTTACCGCCACTGTCGCCGTGGACGCCCTGGGACCGGGCAACGTGGTCGGTATCACCATGCCCTCCCGGTTCTCTTCGGAGGGCAGCATCAGCGATTCCAAGGAGCTGGCCGACAACCTGGGCATCGACCTCTGGACGGTGCCCATTGAGCAGGCTCACCTGGCCTTCGAGGGCATGCTCGAGCCCTATTTCCGGGGCACCGATCCCAACGTGGCCGAAGAAAACATCCAATCCCGAATCCGGGGCAACATCCTCATGGCCATCTCCAACAAGTTCGGCTGGATCGTGCTGGCCACCGGCAACAAGAGCGAGATGGCCATGGGCTACGCCACCCTCTACGGGGACATGGCCGGCGGCTTCGCGATCATCAAGGACGTACCCAAGACCCTGGTCTACCGTCTTTGCCGCTGGCGCAACCAGCATGGAACGCCCCTTCCGGCGATTCCCGATGCCATAATCAATAAACCGCCCTCCGCTGAACTGAAGGAGAACCAGCTGGACGAGGACACGCTGCCCCCCTACGAAGTGCTGGACCCGGTGATCAAGGCCTACGTGGAGGAGGACCGCAGCTACCAGGAGATGGTGGCGATGGGCTTCGCCCCGCAGGTGGTGCGCCAGGTTATCTCCTCGGTGGACCGCAACGAGTACAAGCGCCGTCAGGCGCCGCCGGGCGTCAAGCTAACGCCCCGTGCCTTTGGCAAGGACCGCCGCCTGCCCATCGTCAACCGCTATCGCCAGCCATGATCAAGCTATGAGCTATTAGCTGTCAGCCCAGCTCGGCCATCACCTTGCCCATGTCC